>NZ_VFTL01000014.1:0-148822 GCF_006439385.1 Mesorhizobium sp. B3-1-7 | reverse complement strand
CGGAACAAAGCCCTTGATCCGGTCCCACTGGTCGTCCCGAAGCGCGTCGCAGTTCATCACTGATCCCCAAAAATCAGTGTTGAATCTGATTTGCCGGCCTGTGGGAATCCCAATTCCTTAAATCGTCACTACGGCCTAATACAAGCTCAAGCCAGCAGTTGGCCGAGGCGATCGATCTCTTGCGTCGTGGTGGCGAAGCTGGCGACGAAGCGGTAGATCGCTTCATTGTCGCCGAGGTGGCCATCGAAACCCTGCGGCACGCCCCATTCATAGAATTTGGCGCCGGCCGCCTGCAGCTTTTCCGCCGTGGCCCGACCGAGTATGGCGAAGACCTCATTGGCCTGCGGCAGCCAGGCGAGCTTGCCGGCCGGCGCATCCTCGATCGTCTCGGCCAGGTGTGCAGCCATCGCATTGGCATGCCCGGCCATCCTCAACCACAGATCGTCGGTGAAATAGGCCTCGAACTGGGCCGAGATGAAGCGGGCCTTGGAGAAGGTCTGTCCGGCGCGCTGGCGCAGCAGACGCAAATCCTTGCCGACGTCCGGATTGAGGACCACGACCGCGTCCGCCATCCAGCAGCCGTTCTTGGTGCCGCCGAAGGAGATGAGGTCGACGCCGCTCTTCGAGGTCATCTCGGCCGGGCTGACGCCCGTCGCGGCAATCGCATTGGCGAAGCGCGCGCCGTCCATGTGAAGCGGCAGCTTGTGGCGGCGGCTGACCTCGGCGATCGCCTTGACGTCGTCGACGCTGTAGACCGTGCCGACCTCGGTCGCCTGGGTGACGGTGATCGCCATCGGCTGACCGGCTGGCGCCAGATCCTGCGAATAGCGCCTTATCGCGCGGTCGAGAGCCTCCGGGTTCATGCGTCCCAGCGGTCCCGGCACCGGCGCCATGCGCGCGCCGCCGGTGTAGAAACCCATCGCGCCGAACTCGTCGACATTCATGTGCGCTTCGGAATGGCAGAGCGCGATGCCGCCGATGCGGTTCAACGCAGCCATCGAAAGCGCGTTGGCCGCCGTGCCGGTCGCGACGAAGAAGACCTGCACCTCGCGTTCGAAGATATCGTTGAAGCGGCGATAGACGGCGCGGTCCAGGTCGCCGTCGCCGTAAGCGACAGCGGTGCCGGCGGCATGGCGCGACAGGTTGGCCGAAATGTCGGGGTGGACGCCCGCCCAGTTGTCGGATGCAAAGAACATCGAAAGGTCCATATCGTGATTGGCAAAAGCGGCGGGACTTGACCGCTTCGGCAGTCGAAGCGCAAGGGCCAATCATCGGCAAAGCGGTGAAGCCAGCAAATCGAGGCCAAAGGACCCGGATCAAAGCTTGCGTTTCCTGCGCTTGTCACGAAATTTTGTGTCGCGGCGCGGCCAAGTTTTTTGTGAATCGGTCTTGTGCGGCCGCCTGATTTCTGGCATAAAAAATTTAGGACAGTAGTGCTGTCTTATTTTGTCGCACAAAACAGGCTGGACTGGCGTATGATCGCTGCCATTCCGGCCATTGTCGCGAGCGGCGGGTAGACGGCCCGGCTCTGACCTGTACGATACCGGATGCGAACCGGGCGCATAGCCGTTTGGTTCGGTGGATTTCGCGAGACGTGCCGCAGGATGAAGGGGAAGCATCATGCTTCCCAAGGCAAACCAGCGCCCTGAAACGGTCGGGGCCAAGGTGGAGAACGGAGGATAGGACGATGACGGAACTGACGCCACCTGCGATCAACGGCCGGGCCGCGCAGACGAAAGCGACAGCCGTTAAAAATACCGTCCTGACCAAAGAGCTGCGAACTGCCAACGGCATGGCCGCGCAGGGCCTTTACGATCCGCGCAACGAGCATGACGCCTGCGGCGTCGGTTTCATCGCCAATATGAAGGGGTTGAAGTCGCACCAGATCGTCGAGGACGGTCTGGCGATGCTGGAAAACCTCACCCATCGCGGCGCCGTCGGTGCCGATCCGCTGGTCGGCGACGGCGCCGGCGTGCTGGTGCAGATTCCGGACAGCTTCTTCCGCGATGAAATGGCCGCCAAGGGCGTCGAACTGCCGCCGGCCGGCCAATACGGCGTCGGCCATTGGTTCATGCCCCAGGACGCGGCACTGCGCGCCCATATCGAAGAAGTCATCGCCGAATCGGCGCAGTCGGAAGGGCTGCCGCTCATCGGCTTCCGTGACGTCCCGGTCGACAATTCGTCGCTGTCGAAGGCGCCCGATATCGTGGCATCCGAGCCGTTCCATCGGCAGGTGTTCATCGGCCGCACGTCCGACATTACCGACGACGAGGAGTATGAGGCCAGGCTCTATCTGCTGCGCAAGGTGATTTCGGGCCGCATCTATGCCGAGAACGACAACAAGGACATCGGCGCCTATTGCGTGTCGCTGTCGGCGCGCACCATCGTCTACAAGGGCATGTTCCTGGCCTACCAGGTCGGCGCCTATTACAAGGATCTCACCGATCCGCGCTTCGAAACCGCGCTGATCCTCGTCCATCAGCGTTTCTCGACCAACACGTTCCCGTCGTGGAAGCTGGCGCATCCCTACCGCATGGTCGCGCATAATGGCGAGATCAACACGGTGCGCGGCAACAACAACTGGATGGCGGCGCGTCAGGCCTCGGTCGATTCCGAACTGTTCGGCAACAACATCTCGAAGTTGTGGCCGATCTCCTATGACGGCCAGTCCGACACGGCGTGCTTCGACAACGCCCTCGAATTCCTGTTCCAGGGCGGCTATTCGCTCAGCCACGCCATGATGATGCTGATCCCGGAAGCCTGGGCCGGCAACAAGCTCATGGATGCAGACCGCAAGGCTTTCTACGAATACCACGCGGCGCTCATGGAGCCGTGGGACGGACCGGCGGCGGTGGTCTTCACCGACGGCCGCCAGATCGGCGCCACGCTCGACCGCAACGGCCTGCGTCCGGCGCGCTACATCGTCACCGATGACGACCGCGTCATCATGGCGTCGGAGGCCGGCGTGCTGCCGGTGCCGGAGGAAAAGATCGTGCAGAAGTGGCGGCTGCAGCCGGGCCGCATGCTGCTCATCGATCTCGCCAAGGGCCGCATCGTCTCCGATGAGGAGATCAAGTCTGAGATCGCGACCAGGCACCCCTACAAGACCTGGCTCGCCAACACGCAGCTCATTCTCGAAGACCTGAAGCCGGTCGAACCGCGCGCGTTGCGCAAGGATGTCAGCCTGCTCGATCGCCAGCAGTCCTTCGGCTACACGCAGGAAGACACCAAGCTTCTGATGGCGCCGATGGCCACCACCGGCCAGGAAGCGGTGGGTTCGATGGGCACCGACACGCCGATTTCGGCGATGTCGGACAAGTCGAAGCTGCTCTACACCTATTTCAAGCAGAACTTCGCCCAGGTCACCAACCCGCCGATCGACCCGATCCGCGAGGAGTTGGTGATGAGCCTGGTGTCGTTCATCGGCCCGCGGCCGAACATCTTCGACCTGGTCGGCACGTCGCGCCGCAAGCGGCTTGAAGTGCGACAGCCGATCCTGACCAATGGCGATCTGGAGAAGATCCGTTCCATCGGCCACACCGAAGACCGTTTCGATACCAAGACGATCGACATCACCTACGGCTCGAACGAGGGCGCTGCCGGCATGCAGGGCGCCATCGACCGGCTCTGCGAACGGGCCGAGGCGGCGGTCGCCGGCGGCTACAACATCATCATCCTGTCCGACCGCCAGGTCGGGCCGGACCGCATCGCCATTCCGTCGCTGCTGGCGACGGCGGCCGTGCACCATCACCTGATCCGCAAGGGCCTGCGCACCTCGGTCGGGCTGGTTGTGGAATCCGGCGAGCCGCGCGAAGTGCATCACTTCTGCTGCCTGGCTGGTTACGGCGCCGAGGCGATCAACCCGTATCTTGCCTTCGACACGCTGCTCGACATGCACAAGCGCGGCGAGCTGCCGGAAGAGGTCGACGAGTACGAGGTGGTCTCGCGCTACATCAAGTCGATCGGCAAGGGCATCCTCAAGGTGATGTCCAAGATGGGCATCTCGACCTACCAGTCCTATTGCGGTGCGCAGATCTTCGACGCCATCGGGCTGAAGTCCGATTTCGTCGAGAAGTATTTCACCGGCACCGCGACGCTGATCGAAGGCGTCGGCCTGGACGAGATCGCCACCGAGACGCTCAGCCGCCACAGCGATGGCTTCGGCAGCGATCCGGTGCTGCGCAACAACCTAGAGGTCGGCGGCGAATACATGTTCCGCATGCGCGGCGAGGCGCATATGTGGTCGCCCGATGCGGTCGCCACCTTGCAGCACGCCGTGCGGCAAGGCTCCTGGGACACGTTCAAGGACTATTCGGCGCAGATCGACAGCGCAACCGCGCGCGCCCAGACCATTCGCGGCCTGTTCAAGCTCAGAACAGCGGAAGAGACCGGCCGCAAGAAGGTCGCGATCGAGGACGTCATGCCGGCGGCCGAGATCGTCAAGCGCTTCTCGACCGGGGCGATGTCGTTCGGCTCGATTTCACGCGAGGCGCACACCACGCTGGCGCGCGCCATGAACGCCATCGGCGGCAAGTCGAACACCGGAGAGGGCGGCGAAGAGGCCGACCGCTATCTGCCGCTGCCCGGCGGCGGCAAGAACCCGGAACGTTCGGCGATCAAGCAGGTCGCGTCCGGACGGTTCGGCGTCACGGCGGAATATCTGGTCAATTCCGACGTCATGCAGATCAAGGTCGCGCAGGGCGCCAAGCCCGGCGAGGGCGGCCAACTGCCAGGGCACAAGGTCGACGCGACCATCGCCAAGGTCAGGCACTCAACGCCCGGCGTCGGCCTGATCTCGCCGCCGCCGCATCACGACATCTATTCGATCGAGGATCTGGCGCAGCTGATCTACGATCTGAAGAACGTCAATCCGGCGGCCGATGTCTCGGTCAAGCTGGTGTCGGAGGTCGGCGTCGGCACGGTTGCGGCGGGCGTCGCCAAGGCGCGCGCCGATCACATCACCATCTCCGGCTATGATGGCGGCACCGGCGCTTCGCCGCTGACCTCGCTCAAGCATGCCGGCAGCCCGTGGGAAATGGGCCTTGCCGAGACGCACCAGACGCTGGTGCTCAACGGCCTGCGTTCGCGCGTCGCGCTGCAGGTCGATGGCGGGTTGCGCACTGGTCGCGACGTCATCATCGGCGCGCTGCTAGGCGCCGACGAGTTCGGCTTCTCGACCGCGCCGCTGATCGCCGCCGGCTGCATCATGATGCGCAAGTGCCACCTCAACACCTGCCCGGTCGGCGTGGCGACGCAGGACCCGGTGCTGCGCAAGCGCTTCAAGGGCACGCCCGAGCACGTCATCAACTTCTTCTTCTACGTGGCGGAAGAGGTGCGGGCGCTGCTTGCCGAAATGGGCTACACCCATCTCGACCAGATCATCGGCGACACCGACCTTCTGGAAAAGCGCGACGTCATCCAGCACTGGAAGGCGCGCGGGCTAGACTTCTCGAAGATGTTCTTCAAGCCGGACGCCCCGCATGAGGCGCTGCACTGGACCGAGCGGCAGAAGCATCCGATCGACGACGTACTCGACCGCAAGCTGATCGAGTTGGCCAAGCCGGCGCTGGACGCCAAGCAGCCCGTCACCATCGAGCTGCCGATCCGCAATGTCGATCGTTCGGCCGGCGCGATGCTGTCGGGCGAGGTCGCCAAGCGTTTCAAGCATAAGGGCCTGCGTGAAGACACGATCCATGTGAAGCTCACCGGCACCGCCGGTCAGTCCTTCGGCGCGTTCCTGGCGCGCGGCGTCTCGTTCGAGCTCGTCGGGGCCGGCAATGACTATGTCGGCAAGGGCCTGTCGGGTGGCCGCATCGTCATCCGCCCACCGGAAGAAGCCAAGATCGTGGCGGCGGACTCGATCATTGTCGGCAACACGGTGCTTTATGGCGCCACCGAAGGCGAGGCCTATTTCGCCGGTGTCGCCGGCGAGCGCTTCGCGGTGCGCAATTCGGGCGTGGCCGCCGTCGTCGAAGGCGTCGGCGACCATGGCTGCGAATACATGACCGGCGGCATCGTCGTCGTGCTCGGCAAGACAGGCCGCAACTTCGCCGCTGGCATGTCGGGCGGCGTCGCCTATGTGCTGGACGAGAAGGGCGATTTCGCCGAACGCTGCAACATGGCGATGGTCGAGCTGGAGCCGGTCCCGGAAGAGGACGACCTGATGGAGAAACTGCTTCACCACGGCGGCGACCTCGACCACAAGGGCCGCGTCGACGTCTCCGGCGATATGACCAGCCATGATGAGGAACGGCTCTACCAGCTGATCTCGAACCATGTGCATTTCACCGGTTCGGTGCGCGGCCGCGAGATCCTCGACGACTGGCAGAACTTCCGGCCGAAATTCCGAAAAATCATGCCGGTGGAATATCGCCGCGCATTGATCGAGATGGAACGCATGCGCATGAGCGTGGCGGCGGAATAAGCATCGGGCAGGCCGGAGAGATGGCTCTCGGGCCGGCATCCTCGCCAACAATTCTGACCCCGAGAGCATGACCCCGACAAGTGGGAACCGGTTTTCGGGCGAAGGTCATGCTCCAACAAGGTGCGGTTGCCAGGGCAGCCTTAAGGGGTTAACGGGTGCGCCGACAAAAAGCGTGCCTTCGGACAGCAGGGACTGGACTATGGGCAAGGTAACAGGCTTTCTCGAGATCGACCGGCAGGTGCACAAGTACCAGCCTGCCTCGGACCGCATCCGGCATTTCCGCGAATTCACATTGCCGATGTCGGACAAGGAGGTCGAGAAACAGGCCGCGCGCTGCATGGATTGCGGCATTCCGTTCTGCCATGGGCCGACGGGCTGTCCGATCCACAACCAGATCCCCGACTGGAACGACCTCGTCTACAATGGCGACTGGGACAACGCGATCCGCAACCTGCATTCGACCAACAATTTCCCCGAATTCACCGGCCGCATCTGCCCGGCGCCTTGCGAGGAAGCCTGCACGCTGAACCTCGAGGACATCCCGGTCGCCATCAAGACGGTGGAGCAGGCGATCGCCGACAAGGCTTATGAGACCGGCCACATCCGGCCCTATCCGCCGGAAAGGAAGACCGGTAAGCGGGTTGCCGTCATTGGCTCCGGCCCGGCCGGCATGGCGGCGGCGCAGCAGCTGGGCCGCGCCGGCCACGACGTGCATGTCTATGAGCGCGAAAGCCGTCCCGGCGGGCTGATGCGTTACGGCATACCGGACTTCAAGATCGAGAAGCACTATATCGACCGTCGCATCGAGCAGATGCAGGGCGAGGGGGTGACCTTCCATTGCGGCGTCAATGTCGGCGTCGACATGAAGGTGGCTGACCTGCTCGGGGAATTCGACGCCGTGCTTTATTGCGGCGGCTCCGAAACGCCGCGCCCGGCCGGTATTCCGGGCGCCGATCTCAGCGGCGTCTATGACGCCATGCCCTATCTGGTGCAGCAGAACCGTCGTGTCGGCGGCGAGCCGATCCAGTCGGTGGCGTGGCCCTCGCACCCGATCATCGCCGGCGGCCAGCATGTCGTCGTCGTCGGTGGCGGCGACACCGCGTCCGACTGCATCGGCACCGCCTTCCGCCAGGGCGCGGTGCGCGTGACCCAGCTCGACATCCGTCCGCAGCCGCCCGAGAAGGAAGACAAGCTTGCGGTTTGGCCCTACTGGGCGACCAAGATGCGCACCTCGTCCTCGCAGGCCGAGGGCGCCGAGCGCGAATTCCAGGTGGCGACGCTCGAGTTCATCGGCGAGGAAGGCCAGTTGACCGGTGTGCGCTGCTGCGAGGTCGACGACAAGCGCAAGCCGATCGCCGGCACCGAGTTCGTCATCCGCGCCGATCTCGCCTTCATCGCCATCGGCTTCGCCGGACCGGCGGGCGACAGCCTGATGAAGGAGCTCGACGGCGAGATAAAGGTCGTCACCGACAGCCGCCGCTCGAACAATGTCGAGGCCAACGATCGCGACTACAGGACCAGTGTCGACAAGCTCTATGCCGCGGGCGACGTGCGCCGCGGCCAGTCGCTGGTGGTGTGGGCGATCCGCGAGGGTCGCCAGGCGGCGCGCTCGATCGACGAGACGCTGATGGGATCGACGGTTCTGCCGCGTTAAATTGGGCTAACGAGCCGCAGCCTTTCGCGAAGCGCAGCCTAGCTAAGCAACAGCTTTATCGCCCAATAGAGGCCGATGGCCATCTGGACCAAGAACGCCGAAAATCGAGCCTTGACAGCGGTCGGACTTGTCGACGTCAAATGAATGGCCGACTGCACCAGCCTCGCGCCCAGAAACCAATATGCGAGCGGATCGGTAATCGAGGCGCGCGCGCTCATTATGGCCAGGGCCATGAGACCTCCGAATATGGGAAGGCCTTCGATGCAATTGGCATGGGCGCGCGCCAGCCGCTGCAAGAAGGGCGAAAAACCGGCGTTGTCCGGTGCGAAGCCATTCGCGGGGACGCGGCCGCTCACCACAAGATGGGTGCGCAGGATTTCCATCCATATGAGCAATAAGAGGGTCCAAGTCACGAACCCAAGCAAGGCATAGCCTGTTGCCGACATATTCGCCCCCCGCCTTTGACTTCGGCCAAAATCCGACAATGTCATTGTTCGGCTTGGCGCGAAATTGCCGCTACGCAGGAATGTCGGTCACGGAGTCGCCGGCGTCGGGTCGGACTCTACAGCCGCCGTCGCTGGCTGCGGCTTCGGCGGCCAGGAAAAATCGTCGGCGCGGCCAGGCGAGGCGGCCGGCGCCTTGCCTTCGATGATCAGTTTTTCGCCGGGCAGGTTCGGATCGGCCCTGGCCGGCTGCGCGGCGCCCAGAAGTTCGGTGCCGCCGTCGAGCGACGGGTCGCCGAGCAGCATCGGCGCGGTGCGGTTGACGATGACGGGCGCCGCGGCCGGCTTCGGCGCCTCGACCGGAGCGCCGGCCGGCGCCGACACGGTCGTGACGCTTCCCGGCGCCGCCAGGCCCAGGATCTTGGCCAACGGCTTTTCCGTGTAGAAAGCGAGCTTGCGCTTGCCGGCCTTGGTGACGTTGATGCCGTCGTCGGAACGCAAGCGAACCGGCTGGCCGTTGATGTCCGGGCCGGAGGTGACGAAAGCGCCGTTCTCGTCGACGAAGCCGTCCCAGACATCGACGAATTCGCCGCCATGCTTTTCGGCGGCCGAGCGATAGATGTCGTTGAAGGCAAGCATGTCCGAGTTCATCTTCGACACGCGGAAAGCCGGCATGCCGACCCATAGGAACGGCACTTTGGTGTCCTGGATGGCCTTGCCGAACGCATCGCTGCGGCGCTCGTATTCCTTGGTCCAGTTCTCCGAGCGCGGCTGCTCGCGCACCTCGCCGACCCGCATCTGCTGGCGGTCGTTGGAGCCCAGCATGACGATCACGGCCGACGGCTTCTCGGTCTCGATCAGCGACTTGATCTCGACCGGCCAGTTATAGAAATCGTCGCGAACGAAGCCCGACGACCCGTTGCTGCGGGCAACGATCCTGACGGCGGGATTGTCGGCAAAGGCGGTGTCCAGGCCTTCGGCCAGACCGCCCGCCAGAAAATCGCCGACCACCAGCACGACACGGGCGTCGTTCGTCTTCTCGACGATCGGCGTTTCCGGCTCGGCCGGTGGGCGCGGCTTGGATTTCTTCTTCGGTTTCGGTCTTGATTTCTGGATTTCGACCGGTGGCTCGACGCGTTCGCTGCGGCGCGGGAACAGAAGGTCACGCAACGACCAGCCGCGGCTTTCCTCCTGCGCGAATGCAGGTGCGTGGAAAGCGCCGGCGGCGGTGACGACAAGCACGGCCAGGGCGAGAATCAGGATCGGCGCCCGGCGAATGCCCTGCCAGATACGCGCGACCGACACCAAACACCTCTCCATCCCTTGGCGCATGACCAGGCAGACGCGGGAAGTCATGCGCAACCGAAGCGCTACAGCATCCTTGCCCTATTTGAAAGGATGCCTGGCGGCGCGGACGGCTCTATTGCTTGCGGAGCCATTTGAGCACTTCCATGCTCGGATAGCCATCCTGGTTCAAGCCGACCTTGGCCTGATAGGCCATGATGGCGGCTTTCGAGCCATCGCCGATCTTGCCGTCGAAGTTGCCGTCATAATAGCCGTGATCTGAAAGCCGCTTCTGCAGTTCCTGCCGTTCCTCGAAGCTGAGCTTGGTGAAAGGCCGCTGCCAGTCCTGCACCAGGCCGTTGCCGCCGGCGATCTCGTCGGCCAGAAGGCCGACGGCCAAAGCGTATTTGTCGGCGTTGTTGTAAGCCTTGATGACCGAGAAATTCCTGATCATCAGGAAGGCGGGGCCGCCCCTGCCGTCCGGCACTTTCAGCGTCGCCTTGTCGGTCAGGTTCTTGAATGGCTTGCCGCTGGCCCGGACGACGCCGAGCGCCTGCCATTGGGCGATCGTCTTTGCGCCGCCGGGCAATTTGCCGGCTGGTATGGAGACCTCATATCCCCAGGTCTTGCCGGCCTGCCAGCCGTTCTTCTTGAGCAGATTGGCGGACGTCGCCAGCGCGTCGGGGATCGAATTCCAGATGTCACGCTTGCCGTTGCCGTCCATGTCGACCGCATAGCGCTGATAACTGGTCGGGATGAACTGGGTCTGGCCCATCGCCCCGGCCCAGGAACCCATCAGATGGCTTTCGTCGATGTCGCCGGTCTGTAGGATCTTCAAGGCGGCGATCAGCTGGGTACGGGCATATTTCGAGCGCTTCGGGTCGCCATAGGCGAGCGTCGCCAGCGAACGGATGACGTTGCGCATGATGTCGTCGCGCTTGAGGATCTCGCCATAGTTCGATTCCATCGACCAGATGGCGAGAAGAACATTGCGGTCGACGCCGAACCGCGCCTCGATCCGGTCGAGCCACGGTCTCCATTTCCTCGCCATCGCCTGGCCGTTGGCCACCGACTGGTCATGCACGCGGTTGTCGAAATAGTCCCAGGCGGGCGCGGTGAATTCCGGCTGGGTGCGGGCTTTTTCCAACACGACCGGGTCGGGCTCGATGCCTCTCATGGACTGATCGTAAACAGCGCCCGAAACGCCGCCCGCCACCGCGGTGGCGCGGAAACCCGAGACCCACTGGCGGAACCCGGCATCGGCGAAAGCGGGTCCGGCGGGCATCAGCAAGGCCAGCGTGAGACCGGCGGCCGTCGCCAGTGCCGTCAGGCGCCTCGCGGTGTTGCGAACGGACATCATTTCCTCCTTCGTCAAATCAGGAAGGATCATTCAACGCCGAACCGGGTTAGTATTTAGTTTACCATAGGTGCCGCCGGGAACGAAAAGAGGTGTCGCGGCTTTTAGCTCTCACATTCAACTTTGGCCGTTCGGTAGTCCAACATTCCGGCGTGAAAATGATTCCGGCGTGAAAAAGCGCGGGGGGATTGCGGAGCGCGTCGCCGAGCGGATAATTGGCTGAAACGCAGGGGTGTCAGCATGAAGCGCGTTCGCAAGGCAGTTTTTCCGGTCGCAGGCCTCGGCACGCGGTTTCTTCCAGCCACCAAGGCCATCCCGAAGGAAATGCTGACCGTCGTCGACCGGCCGGTCATCCAATATGTGGTCGACGAGGCGCGCGAAGCCGGCATCGAGCATTTCATCTTCGTGACCGGGCGCAACAAGGCGGTCATCGAGGACCATTTCGACGTCCAGTTCGAGCTGTATGACACGCTGGCCCAGCGCGGCAAGGACGACCAGCTCGCCCGACTGCAGCGGCTCCAGCCAGCGCCGGGACAGACCAGCTTCACGCGCCAGCAGGTGCCGATGGGCCTCGGCCACGCCGTCTGGTGCGCCCGCGAGCTGGTGGGCGACGAACCGTTCGCGCTGCTTTTGCCGGACATGATCATGCAGTCGGAAAAGAGCTGCATGAAGGACATGGTCGAGCTCTATGGCGAGACCGGCAACAACATCATCGCCGTGCAGGAATGTGATCCGGCCGAGGCGCATAAATACGGCATTGTCGGCCGCGGCGAGGATACGCATCACGGCTTCCGCATCACCGGCATGGTGGAGAAGCCGAAGCAGGGCACAGCGCCCTCCAACCTCTTCATCAACGGCCGCTACATCCTGCAGCCGGAGATCTTCGGCATCCTGGAAAGCCAGGAACGCGGCGCCGGCAACGAGATCCAGCTGACCGACGCGATGCTAAAGCTGGAGAAAAAGCAGCCCTTCTACGGCTATCACTACAAGGGGCGCACCTTCGACTGCGGCTCGCCGGAAGGTTTCGTCGAGGCCAATGTCGCCTTCGCGCTGTGGCGCAGCGACATGAACGCAAGCATGGCCGGCGTCATCCGCACGCTGCTGGACGAGGTGCAGCCGGTAGAGCGGCGCGGCGCCGCCTCTTAGCCTATGTGAGGCCGGCCTGACCTGAATCTCGACATAGGCTTGGTCGTCACTGCGTTCAGCGCTGGACCTTCAGGCCGAGATAGACGCTGTTGGCCGTGTAGTCGCGTCCAGGCAGGTTGCTGGTCAGCTTCTCCGTTCTCACCCTGGTGGTGACCCCGGCATAGCGGTTCAGCCACCAGGTCAGCCCGGCCTCGGCGCTCAGGATCAAATCGTGGCCGTCGGAGCCGGTGTAATTGCGCCAATCGAGGCCTAGCGCCGAGTTCGCCGTCAGATTGGCGCGGATCTGGCGCTCGCCGGTCAGACGGCCCGAATAGAGGATATCGCCGCTCTGGCCTGCCGTCGTGGTGGTCTCTACTTCGGTCTTTCCGGTGAGCCCGATCGTGGTGCCGCGCTCGGGCGACCATTTGAGGTCGGCGTCGATGGACGGCCCGGCGATTGCCGGGAGGCGGTTGTCGTCTAGCGCTTCGCGCAGCCAGCCGACGGAAAATTCGCCCGAGAGCTTGTCGCCCATATCGAGCGCGAGGCCGGCGCGCGCGCCAACCCTCTTCGAGGCGCGGTCGAAGCCGTCGGTGTCGAGGCGCAGATCGTAGACCCGGCGACCGAGCTCGACTTCCGTGAAGGGCATCAGCGCTGGCGATATCTGGTAGCCGGTGCGCAAGGTTGCCGTGTAGAGCGTGTTGTCCTGATCCTTCTGCGACAGTGTGGTGCCGTCGGTGAGCTCGGCGTCGCCATAGAAGTCATGCGAAACCGCGCCGGTCAGCGTGTAACGCATCTTGCCGACATCCTTTTCGATGCCGAGGCTGCCGTCCACCGTCTGGCGCAACGGCTGGTGGTCGACGCCGGCGACAGCATCCGGCGCGGAGGCCGATTCGGGTGCGGCTTCGTAGCCCAGCTTGGCGATGGCGCGCAGCTCGTTGTCGAGATCGACATTGAGCTGGCCTTCGATGCGGCCTTGCGCATCGTTGATCTTTTCGCCCGAGACGCTGTTGCGGAACTGGCCGTAGCCGGTGATCAAGGCTGAATTCTCGCGCCAGTCGGAGGTCGCGGTGAAACGCAGCGCGGTCTCGGACAGAACCGCCGATTTGCCGGTGCTGCTGGAATCGGCGTTGGAGGTGGCGGTGAAGCCTTGCTCGAGCGTCGGCCGGAAGACAAAGGTGCCGACCTTGACACCGGGAGCGGCGAAGGGATCGTCCTCCGGCTTGACCTTCTGGCCTTCGATGGATGCGGTGCGCTCCTGGCCCGGGTCGAGCTTCTGCTTGTCGACACTGTCGATGGTGACGGCACGGCGGTTGCCACCGTCGTCTTCGGTCGCTGCAGCGTCAGTCTGGTCGCCGGTGGCGGTGGTCGCGGCGGTGGTCGTGCCGTCGGTAGCCTCGCCCGCCTTCTTCTTGGTCTTCTTCTTGTCGGCGGTCTTGGTGTTCGACTTGGCGTCAGCCTTGGCGTCCTGGGCACGCTGAGCAGCCGTCGAGGGCCGGCGGGGTTTTGCCGGCGCCTCCGTGTCGGCCAATGGATCGTCTGTTGCCTGCGACTGGTCGAAGATGCTGTCTGTCGCGCCCGCCGTCTGATCGTCATCGGGAACGGCGCCTGGGCTCGACGGCTGGTAGGTCGTCGGTGCCGTGTCCGGGACAGCCGCGGCCGCCGGCGGGGTCTGATCCAGCGACCCTTGTGCCCTCAACTGCCTGGCCTTGCGCTGCTGGTCGGCGAGTATGGCCGATTCGGAGACCTCGCCGCGCAGCTCGGTTTCCTGCGAAAATGCCGGCGCGGGACGCAGCAAGGCAAGCGCGCTTGCCGTCAGCAGCAGTGCCGCAACGGCAATGCCCCTTCGACCGATTTTCGTTTCAGACTGGCCCCCGGACATCGTCACCACTGCTTGCGCGGCGCGGTTGCGCCATACTTACCGAACCGTAAATGCGGATGGTTAACGGAGGGTTGAGACAGCCGCCTTGGAGCCGCCCGGATCGGCAGGCCGCGGCAATTCTGTTGGACAGGGGCGCGGCAAAGCGCTAATCGCTTGCGCCATGCATGCGGGGTCCCCAGAGAGAAAGCAGCCGGACAAGCAGGCCGCGATCGAATCGGCGCTGAGAACGGTGGCGACGGAGCAGACCGGCGTGGCGGCCCTGGCCGCCGCGCTCGCAAACGGGCTGACCGAGCCCTTTGCCGCCGCGATCGACCTGATCTCGCGGATCGAGGGCCGCGTCATCGTCACCGGCGTCGGCAAGAGCGGCCATATCGGCGCAAAGATCGCCGCGACGCTTGCCTCGACCGGCACGCCAGCCTTTTTCGTCCATCCCGCCGAGGCCAATCACGGCGATCTCGGCATGATCGCCAAGGACGACGCCATCATCGCCATGTCGTGGTCGGGCGAAAGCAAGGAATTGATGGGCATCGTCGCCTATTCGAGGCGTTTTTCCATCCCGCTGATCGCCATTACTTCCGGCGAGAGCTCGGCGCTGGCGCGTGCGGCCGATGTGGTTTTGCTGCTGCCGGTCGTGCCCGAGGCTTGTCCGCACGGGTTGGCACCGACGACGTCGACGCTTCTCCAACTCGTGCTGGGCGACGCGTTGGCCATCGCTCTGCTCGAAGCGCGGGGCTTCACGCCGGATCACTTCCGAGCCTTGCACCCCGGCGGGCAGCTTGGCGCCAACCTGACCCTGGTGTCGGAGATCATGCGGACCGGCGATCAGGTTCCGCTCGCCCTGCTCGGCACCAAGATGCCGGAAGCGGTGATGACGCTGTCGCAGAAGAAAGTCGGGTGCGTCTGCATCGTCGATGCGAGCGGCAAACTGGTCGGGATCGTCACCGACGGCGACGTTGCACGCAATCTGCATCGCAATCTGGCCGACGTGACCGTCGATGAGGTCATGACCCGCACGCCCAAGACGATCGATCCGCAGACGCTGGCGGGCACGGCGATCGCCATGCTCAACGAGCACAATATCGGCGCGCTGGTCGTGATCAAAGACAAAATGCCGGTGGGCGTGGTTCATTTCCACGACCTGCTGCGCATTGGCGCAGCCTAGCCACGCACTTTTCCTGGGATTGCCTTAGTCTCAGCCCGTCCGATACCTGTCTCGGTTCAGGCCGCCTCGACCGTCAGCTCCAGGTCGGTGTCGGCGGCGCCGACAACGCGCACTTGCGTGCCCGCGGGCAGGTCAGGGCCCGAAACGCGCCACAGCGTGTCGCCGAGCTTGATGCGGCCGCGGCCGTCCTTGATCGGCTCGGCCAGCGTCGCCAGCTTGCCCACCATCTGCGCGCCGCGGCGGTTGAGCAGTGGCTGGTCGGCATCGTCGTGGCGGCCGGCCATCAGTTTCTTGCCGACGAAAGCCGATATCAGCGACAGGATCAGGAACGCCAGCACCTGCACGTGCCAGGTCCAGAAAGCGGCGTCCCATATCGCCAGCGACGCCGCGCCGACGATGAGCGCGGCGATGCCGATCCACAGCATGAAGACGCCCGGCGCGACGATCTCCATCACCAGGAGCACGAAGCCCAGAACCATCCAGTTCCACGGGCCGAGTTCGGAAACGATACGATCGAACATGGGAGCAGCCTCCTATGATCTCAGTTTTCGTTCGGCCGAACCAGCGGCGGGCGTGCTGCCTGCCGCTGCGCCCCAGCCGTACCTTCACTCCTGAAAACTTCCTTGGCGATCTCGCCGATGCCGCCGAGCGTTCCGATCAGCGATGAGGCCTCCAGCGGCATCAGCACGATCTTGCTGTTCGTGGCCGAGCCGATCTTGGTCAGCGCCTCGGTGTATTTCTGGGCGATGAAGTAGTTGAGCGCCTGGACGTCGCCCTTGGCGATGGCTTCCGACACGACCTGCGTCGCCTTGGCCTCCGCTTCGGCCGAGCGCTCGCGCGCCTCGGCGTCGCGAAAGGCTGCTTCCCTGCGGCCCTCGGCCTCGAGGATCTGCGACTGCTTGAGGCCTTCGGCGGCCAGGATCTGGGCGCGCTTGTTGCGCTCGGCCGTCATCTGGCGGCCCATCGATTCGATGAGATTGGCCGGCGGATTGATGTCCTTGATCTCAACGCGGGTGATCTTGATGCCCCACGGATGCGCCGCCTCGTCGACGACACGCAACAGGCGCTCGTTGATGGCGTCGCGGTTGGACAGCAATTCGTCGAGGTCCATCGAGCCCATGACGGTCCGGATGTTGGTCATGGTCAGATTGAGAATGGCGTTCTGCAGCCCGGCCACCTGATAAGCGGCCTGCGCGGCATTGAGTATCTGGTAGAAGGCGATGCCGTCGACACCGACGATGGCGTTGTCGCGGGTGATGATCTCCTGCGTCGGCACATCGAGCACCTGCTCCATCATGTTCATCTTGGCGCCGACGCGCTCGAAGATGGGGTTGATGATGTTCAGGCCAGGCGTCAGCGTCTTGGTGTACCGGCCGAAGCGTTCCACCGTGTAATTGTAACCTTGCGGCACCGTCTTGATGCCTTTGAAAAGAAGGATGATAACCAGGAAAACAAGAACGACGATGGCAATATCGAAACCGCTGAAGCCCATTTCGTATCTCCCTCAATAGGCACCGACTTCACGGAATCACTTAAGTGTGTTTCCGCAACGTTACAATCAGGTGATCGCTAATATTGGTTAGCGGAGGCTTTTGCGCACCGGTTTCAAGCTAAAGCGCGTCGCGCTGAAGCGGATTCAGTCGACACGCTTTAAGTCTTTGCCTTGATGCATGTCGTTGTCCCAGAACCGCTGCACACTTCTGGGCGACATGCATTAGTCGGTAAAGCCGGTCACACCCAGCCGGAAAGCTCGCGCCGCGCCAGCGCTTCGATGACCGCCATGCCCTCGGCGCTGTCGTTGAGGCAGGAGATATGGGCGAAGTTCTTGCCGCCGGCGTGATGGAAGGTTTCGGCCGCCTCGCGGCCGATCTCGTCCAGCGTCTCGATGCAATCGACGGAAAAGCCGGGATTGACGACGGCGATCGACTTCACGCCGTCCTTGGCCAGTTTCTCGACGGTGACATCGGTATAGGGCTGCAGCCATTCCTGCGCGCCGAAACGCGACTGGAAGGTGGTGATGAGCTTGTTCTCGTCCCAGCCGAGGCGCGCGCGCAGCAGCCTTGTCGTTTCCAGGCAATGCGCCCCGTACGGATCGCCCTTGTCGGAATAGGGTTTGGGGATGCCGTGATAGGAGGTGATCACCACCTCAGGTTCGAAATCGAGCGTTGCGATGTGCTTCTCAATCGAGCGGGCGAGCGCCTCGATATAGACGGGCTCGTCGTAATAGGGCGGTACGCTGCGGATTGCCGGCGCATGCCGGATCTTCATCAGCGCGCGAAACAACTGGTCGTTCGCGGTCGCCGTCGTCGTCGCCGAATATTGCGGGTAGAGGGGGAAGGAAAGGATGCGCTCGCAGCCTTGCGCGACCAGCTTTTGCGCGACGCTCGCCGTCGAGGGGTTGCCGTAGCGCATTGCCCAGTCGACCGTCACGTTGGGCAAGTCGGCCAGCGCAGCGGCCAGCTTCTGACCTTGAGCGCGGGTGAAAGTGCGCAGCGGCGACTCGTTCATCTCCCGGTTCCAGATACGCGCGTAGTTGGCGCCGGATTTTTTCGGTCTTGTGGTCAGCACGAGGCCGTAGAGGATCGGATACCAGATCGCCTTGTTGAGCTCGATGACGCGCGGATCGGAGAGGAACTCGCGCAGGTAGCGCCACATCGGCTTGAAGTCCGTGCCGTCGGGCGTGCCGAGATTGACCAGCATGATGCCGATCTTGCCCGTCCTGGCTGGCGGAGCGCCCGCCAGCGGCGGGCCGGGGACCTTCGCGGTTCTGGCATCGGTGGGGCTGGCAAGCGTCATGAACAGTCTCCGGTAGCGCCGCGAAACTAGCGATGCCCTGCCGGTTTTCAATGCTGCGTCTGGCCGCACTTTATCGCGTTTGGCACCCGAAAAGGAACACCCGCCCGTTTCCGGGCGGGTGCCATGAATTCCGGGGTGGCCGCTTACTTCGCGGCCGGCGGAATGGTCAGCGTCGCGCCGAGCGGCAGGCGACGCGGCTTATAATCCTTGTTGGCTTCGGAGATAAGCTTCCACCGGGTGGCGTCGCCATAGGCTTTCTTGGCCAGGTCCCAATAGGTGTCGCCGGCGGCGACGGTGTGGCTGGTCTCAGCCGGCTTGGTTTCAGCGGGCGCCGCGGCCGCCGGCTTGGCCGTCTCGGCGGCTGGGGCGGGAGCAGGCGTCGCCGGAGCGGTTTCAGCCGGCTTCGTCCCTTCCGGTGCCGGAGGGGCCTCGGTCGAGACACTCGGCGGCGTGCCGGCGATGTCACTGGAACTGGAAGGCAAAGCCGGCATTGCCGGTTCGCTCGCGGCCGGCGCGGTCTCGGCCGATTTTGCTGCTTCGGCTGCCGGCGGCTGGGTCGTGGCTGCAGGAGCGGCCTCAGCCGGCTTTGCCGGTTCTGCCGCCGGTGCGGCAGGCGCCGTCTCGGCTGGTTTTGCCGGCTCGGCCGCCGCGGTCGCCGCCGCAATTTCGGTGATGCGGCCGTCAAGCTTCGGCGTGTAGGGCTGATGCGCGCTGAGATAGTCGGCCATCACCTGCTCCAGGCCGGGGCCGTAGTCATAGGCATCCGTGGCCTTGTCGGCGAAAACCTTGTAACCGTCGCCGCCCTGGCGGACGTAGTTGTTGGTGGCGACGAGGTACTGCTTGTCGGGATTGATCGGCGTCCAGGCGCCGTTCTCCATCACCTCGACCGATTTGACGCGGCCGGCATTGGGCGCGACCGATCTGTCGAAGGAATATTTGATGCCGGCAACCTGCGGGAAGCGGCCGGCGCCGTCCTCGATCTGGCTGAGGCCGCTTTCGAGGCCCGCGACCAGGTCCTTGCCCGAGATCTTGAACGTCGCCAGCGTGTTCTGGAACGGCAGCACGGTCAGCACCTCGCCCATGGTCACTGTGCCCTGGTCGATCGAGGCGCGCAGGCCGCCGCCGTTCGAGATGACGATTTCGACGCCCTGGCCCTTGGTGCGGTCGAGAATGGCGTCGGAGACGAGATTGCCCATCTCGCATTCCCGCGCGCGGCAATTCTCGCGGCTGCCGTCGATCGCCTTGGTGGTCTCGGCCACCTCCTTGTTCTTCAGCGCCTCGATCGGCGCCCCGAGTTCCTTGATGCGGGCCAGCACGGCCGGATCGGGGGTGATCGACTTGTCGAGGTAGATCGGGTCGCCGCTGGCCTCTTTGACGACGCCGTTGTCGTCGAACACGACCTTGAACTCGCCGAGATATTTCGAATAGGACGCCGCCTGCACCACTGGCACCTTGTAGCCGTCGGGGTTGTCGACCATCGTCGGATAGGGGCCCGCCGCCTTCGGATCGGTGTTCGACAGGAGCGTGTGGCTGTGGCCGCCGACCACCACGTCGATACCGGGGATTTTCGCTATGACGTCGCGCTCGCGCCTATAGCCGATATGGGTGACGGCGATGATCTTGTTGACACCCTCTCCCTTCAGTTTCTCGACTTCGGCGGTGATCGCCTTGACGTCGTCCGTTATGGCGATGTTCGGGCCGGGCGAGGCGAGTTCCGGCGTGTCGTTGGTGACGGCGCCGACGATGCCGATCTTCTGGCCGCCGACCTCGACGACGATCGACGGCTTGAACTTGCCTGCGGCGCCGGACTTGTCGTTGGGCACGACATTGGCGCTGACGATCGGGAATTTCGCCTTGTCGAGGAACGGCACCAGCGCGGTCTCGCCGTCGTCGAACTCATGGTTGCCGAGCGTTACCGCGTCGGGCTTGATCTGATTGAGGAACTCCTCTTCCACCGCACCCTTGTAGGTGGTGTAGAACAGCGATCCCTGGAAGTTGTCGCCGGCGTTGAGCAGCAGCACGTTCTGGCCTTCGAGCTTCTTGCGCTCCTGGGCAATCGCGGTGATCAGCCGGCCGGCGCCGCCGATGCATTCGCCCTTGGTCTCCTCGTCGGCGGAACAGGTCGACTCGTATTTGTTGTTGCCTTCGATGCGGCTGTGCCAATCGTTGAAATGCAGGATGTTCAGCGTGTAGTCGGCAAAAGATACGCCAGCCGACAGGCCGAGCGTCGAAGCGGACAGGGCCAGGATCGCGGCAATCTTCTTCATCTTCGTCTCCCGGATAAGCTGACTTCGAATATGCTTAACGCCCTCGCTTGACTGGAAAATAACAGTCAACCTTGGGCCATGTTCACATCGGGGTCCGGTCGATGCAAGCACAAATCAGGAAGTGTTTTGCCGGCACAAAAAAGGACGGCGACTTGCGCCGCCGTCCCTGTCAGCCGAAGATTTGCGAACCTCAAGCCCGGCGCGTCAGCACAAAATTCTGGCCGCTGGCGCTGGTGCAGTTGAGCTGGCTGGTGGAGATCATCAGGCAGTTGAAGCTGACCGGGGTCTGGCGGATCAACGAGGTGCCGTGGATCTCGACCGAGGTCGCGCCGGTCATGGTGTAGCTGCCTTCCGACAGCTTCTGGCCAGTGTCGGTGGCGACGGTGGTGAAGCTGCCAGCCATGAAGGTCGACAGGCCGGTGCCCTTGGCGTCGATCCAGTTGCCCTCGACACCCTTCGGCGCCGCCGCCATCGAAGGCTGGTCCGAGGGACCGGTGGTGGTGCAGGCGGCCGCAGCCAGAAGGCTTGCCGCGGCGCCTGCCGAAAGCAGTTTGCGCGCAATGGTCATTTTTGAAAATCCTCTCCTCAGTCCGCATCCTTCAATCGCCCGATTTCCGGGCGATTGCAAGGCGGTGGCTCCGGTCAGTCCCGGCGCTATCGGACCAGAATGTTGCGGAACTGCCACGGATCGTCCTTGTCCAGGTCCTCCGGGAAGAGACCCGGCCGATTGTCCAGCGGCGTCCAGTCGGTGTAGTAGCCCCTGACCGGCCCGAGATAAGGCGACTGCACTTCGAGGCAACGCCGGTAGTTCATCTCGTCGGCCTCCACGATACCAGCGGTCGGATTCTCCAGCGCCCAGACCATGCCGGCGAGCACCGCCGAGGTGACCTGCAGGCCGGTGGCGTTCTGGTAGGGGGCGAGCTTGCGTGCCTCGGCCAGCGACAGCTGCGAGCCGTACCAGTAGGCGTTCTTGTCATGGCCGTAGAGCAGCACGCCGAGCTCGTCGACGCCGTCGACCAGCTCGTTCTCGTCGAGCACGTGGTGAACCGGCTGCGGCTTGCCGGCGGCGCCGAACATCTCGTCCAGCGACAGCAAGGCGTCGTTGCAGGGATGGTAGGCGTAGTGGCAAGTCGGGCGGTATTGAAGCTTGCCCTTCTTCGAGCGCACGGTGAAGAAATCAGCGATCGAGATCGCCTCGTTATGCGTCACCAAGAGGCCGTATTGCGCGCCCGTCGTCGGGCACCAGCTGCGCACGCGCGTGTTGGCGCCTGGCTGTTCCAGATAGATCGCCGCCTTGGAGCCGTGCTTGTGCTTCTTGCCATTCTTTGGCATCCAGTTTTCATGCGTGCCCCAGCCAAGCTCGGCCGGCTGCAGGCCCTCCGAGATGAAGCCTTCGACGGACCAGGTGTTCCAGAACACGTTCATCGGCTTTGGCTTCTTGGTGCGCTGGGTGTCGCGCTCGGCGATATGGATGCCCTTGACGCCAGCCTTCTTCATCAGCCTGGCCCAAGCCTCGCGATCTTCCTGCGCGGGCTCCGAAAACTCGAGACCGAGATCGGTGGCGAGGTTGACCAGCGCCTTCTTGACCAACCACGAGACCATGCCGGGATTGGCGCCGCAGGTGGAGACCGCCGTCGGGCCGCCGGGCTTGTCCTGCTTTTCCTGGATCATCGCCTCGCGCAGCGCATAGTTGGTACGGCTGGCATTGTCGGCCTCGGCGTCGAAATAAAAGCCGAGCCACGGCTCGACGACGGTGTCGATGTAGAGCACGCCGAGCTTGCGGCACAATTTCATCAGGTCCACCGAGCCGGTGTCGACCGACAGGTTGACGCAAAAGCCCTGGCCGCCGCCATTGGTCAGAAGCGGCGTCAGCAGCTTCTTGTAATTCTTCTCGGTCACCGCTTCCTGGACGAAGGCGATGCCGCGCTCGTCGAGCAGCTTGCGGTCGATGTCGCGCGGATCGACGACCGTCATGCGCGACTTGTCGAACTTGAAATGGCGTTCGATCAGCGGCAGCGTTCCCCGCCCGATCGAACCGAAGCCGATCATCACGACGGGACCGGTGATTTCACCGTAAACGGGCCAGTTTTCATTCGCCATTTTTTCGCACACTCCTTCAAACACGCGCAAAACCGGGCATTTTTCGCCCGACGGCCAAGCCGTACACCACAGATCATTGTCATAAACCAGCGAAAAGCGCCAATCGCGGGTAAGCCGGTTTGGGGGCGCGGTTAAGCTGATCCGGCGATACCGTTGAGGAACGCAACCAGCCGGTCGCGGTCGGCGGTCAGGCCCTTGTAGTCGAGTTGTTGCTGGTCGAGGGCCAGGAGCTGCTCCACGAAGGATGCAGCCAGCGTTGCCCGGTCCGGATGGGCATCGAGCACCTTGAGCGGATCGAGATGGATGCGGATGGTGAACAAGATGTCGCTTGAGACAGGCAGCTTGCGCAGCGTCTGACGCTCGACGCGCATGAAGGCATGAGCGTTGATGTCGCCGTCCGCGAATCGCGTCGGGCGGTTGGTGGCACGGTCGATGCGCTGGATATTCGAGAGCGGATGGTAGAGCGCGTCGCCGGCCTGGATCGACCAGTTGAAGCGCTCGACCGCTTGGCCCTGCAGGCCGTCGAACATCCGGTTGATGAGCTCGGCCGGCCGCGTGCCGGGTCCGAATCCAGGCACCGGCGCATGGATTTCCTGCAACGGCTTGCCGAATTTTTCCTGGAGCGACCAGGACGAAGGGAAGCAGAGCGAACCGGCGGCGAGCCGCCAGCCGCGCTCGTCGCGGCGCATCAGGATCAGGTCTTCCTGGACGAGCAGGGATGCTCTTGCAAGCGGCGCCTCGCGCAGGGCAGGAGGCAGCCGGTCGGTCGCGCTTGCGAGGCCAATGACCTCGACATCCGAGCCGGCGCCGAAATGGGTGCGCGGGTGTTTCGCGATGAGATGCGGGCTGAGCAGGGCCAGCACTTCGCTTTGCGCGTCGCGGGTGTCGGCCTCCTCGACAAAGACCTTTTCGGGGATATCGGCATAGAGCCGCTGCTTTTCGGCGAGGTGCGGGAGAAGGAATTCGTCGACCTCGATCCAGCGCTCGATTTCGAGCGGCTTCAGCCCGATCGTGAAGAGTTTCGAAGACCCATCATAGGGCGTATGGGTCGGCTGGCGAATTGTCATGTCCGCTTGGCTTCTATCCAGTTCCTGTCTCCTGGCTCAATCAGCCCAGTTGCGCCGGGATCAGCCCGCGCAGCGAATTGCCGACGAGGATCGCCTTCGCCGCCTTCAGGTCGTCGAAGCTGTATATCGCTTCCACGGCGCGGCCTTCGTCCAGAAGCTGGCCGCGCAATATTCCAGGCAAAAGGCCGCAGTCGAGGCGGGGCGTGGCGAGCGGGCCGGTGCCGAAATCGGCGAAGAGATTGGTGATCGTGCCCTCGCAGAGTTCGCCGCGCTCGTTGGCCAAAAGCACCTCGTCGGCGCGGGTCGCGAGATATTCGGCGCGTGCCTGCGTGTAAATCTGGCGCCGGCTCGTCTTGTGGCGCAGCAGCGTGTCGCCGGAATCGAGACGGATACGTGCCAACTGCAGCCGCCAGACCTTGTCCGCCGGCAGCGGTTCGTAGGCTTGAGCCGCGGCCGTCGCTTCGCCATTTCGCTGCAAGGCAAGGCGCACGCGTAAGGCAGTTCCGTGCCCGCCAACGGTGTTCGACAGCACTTCGCCGATCCGTTCGGGATCGCAGGCGAAGCCGAGTTCGGCGGCGGATGCATAAAGCCTAGCAAGATGGCGCTCGAAGCGCAGGAAGCCGGAACCAGGCTCCCAGCGCATGGTCTCGATCAGTTCGAAGCCGGCACCGTTCCCGTCGCGAAGCGCGCTTTCAACAGACACTCCCGATATTCCTCCTCGGCGGTCGAATCGAAGACGACGCCGCCGCCGACATTGTAGACGGCCTCGCCATCGGCAAAGAGCGAGATGGTGCGGATCGCCACCGAAAACCGCATCCTGCCGCCGGGCGCGATCCAGCCGATGGCGCCGCAATAGACCTCTCGCGGTGCGTCTTCCAGCTCGTGCAGGATTTCCATGGCGCGGATCTTCGGCGCGCCGGTGATCGAGCCGCAGGGGAAGAGCGCGGCGAAGACCTGGCGGATGCCGATGCCAGGCAAAAGCCGCGCTCGCACGCGGCTTACCATCTGGTGCACAGTCGGATAGGTCTCGATGCGGAACAGTTCCGGTACGTCCAGCGTGCCGACTTCGCTGATCAGCGAGATGTCGTTGCGCAAAAGGTCGACGATCATCCGGTTCTCGGCCTGGTTCTTCTCGTCGTTGCGCAGGAAGGCCTTCAGCCGCGCGTCCTCGGCCTTGGTCGCGCCGCGTGGCGCGGTGCCCTTCATCGGGTGTGTCTCGATCATGCCGCCGGCATCGATCTCGAAGAACAATTCGGGCGAGCGCGACAGGACGATCGGATCGCCGAGCGAGACCAGCGCGCCGTATTTGACCGGCTGGCGTTCCGTCAGCGCGTCGAAGGCCGCAAGCGGATCGCCGGACCATTGCGCATGAACCGGGAAGGTGAGGTTGCCCTGGTAGCAATCGCCCTTGCGGATGTGGTTGTGAAGGCGCGCGAAGCGGCCGGCATAGTCCTCGGCGGACCATGTTGCCCTGGCATCGAAGATCGGGCCGTTGCTGGCTGACGCCTGCATTTGCGGCACCGCCTGCTCGACAGGCGCATCGAAGACGCCGAGGCAGACCAACGGCACGCGGCGGCCTTCGGGCAGCAGCGGCACCAGTTTCGGCTCGAGCAGGTAACCGGCTTCGTAGGAGAAATAGCCCGCCAGCCATTTGCCGGCGTCCGATGCGGCCTGCGCCCTTTCAAGCGCGGGCATGAACTCTTCCGCGGCCTGCGCGACGATGATCTCGCGCGGCCGGTCGAAGACCAGCTGACGAGCGGTCGCGTCGTTGCGAAAAAGGGCTGCAGGCAGGGACATAAGCCTCGAATGCGTACAAAAAGCGCCGTCGACCGCTCTATATGGGGGGCCGGCGGGGCGCAATCGAGGGAGCGGCGTCCGCCGGCGCAAAGGTGGCTGGCCCAAAACAAAGACGGCGCCCGTAAGGACGCCGCCTTGCTGCCAACCAGGCAGGTTGCTCAGGTGTTGCTTGCGGTTCCGGCCGTCGGGAACTGGTGGGCGAATTCGGCCTCGTTGCCGGCGGCCAGCAATTTCGCCTGCTCGATCCATTTTTCGCGCGCGATGCGGCCGTCGAAATTGAGCACTTCCTCGATCCGTTTGACGTCGGCGGCGGTCCAGGCGGCGATCTCGGCATAGGTGGTGACGCCCAGGCCTTTGAGCAGCCTTTCGTTGACCGGGCCGATGCCGATGAGGCGGCGCAGATTGTCGGCCTTGCCGGTCGCGGCCTGCGGCGCTGCCGCCTTCTTTGCCGCGGGTGCTGCCGCCTTCTTCGGCGCGGCGGCTTTGGCCGCCGGCTTCGGTGTCGCTGCAGTCTTCGTTGCGGCCGGCTTCTTTGCAGCGGCGGGCTTTGTGGGCCCGGCCTTTGCCGCCGCCGATGTCGCGGTCATCAGCGCTGCCGGCGCCGGCGTGGCGGCCTTATCGGCGCCGGCCTTCGCGGAAGGCGTGTCGCGCAGCCGGCTTTCGAGATCGGCGCGGGCACGGCCGCAGGCGTCGAGCTCGCCCTTCAACCGATCGCTGTCGGCGCGCAGCCTGTCGCGCTCGCCTCGCGTGCGGTCGAGATCTCCGCGCAGGCTGTCGAACTGTCCGCGCAGGCGGCCCCAGATGAACCAGCCAACCAGGATACCCACAACGAACGCCAGGAGCATGTAGAAGAAAGTGCTCATTTCCCTCTCCAGTCCGATCTGTCGGCCGAGGCCCGGAAAGGCGAGCGCACGCCAAGGATCGTCAAAGGTTCCGTGGTCGGCGGAACCGCCGGCTTCAATCGAGCCATCGGCGTTCGGCCTTGTCCGGGCCGATGGGCATCATCGCATTCGCCGTGGCGTAGCGGCAGGCCATCTCTGGCCCTGCGCGATGCGTCCGGCTGAGCTTGAGGCCGGACGCTATCATATGGCTTGTCGAAAGCCAGTTGAAAAATGCGCCGGAGAGTTATTCAAGAACAGCTATTTAGGCAAGAATAGACCCTTGCTAATATGCATCCCGGCTAAACTATTACGACCGATGCCTGCGCCGTAGTTGTCGTCAACTATCGAGCGCTTCCAATTCGTCGATCAGCGAACCGATCACGCCGAGGCCGATCTGCCAGAATGCGGGATCGGTGGCGTCGAGGCCGAAGGGCGCAAGAAGCTCGGAGTGATGCTTCGTGCCGCCGGCGCGCAGCATCTCGAAATACTTCTCCTGAAATCCGCGCTCGGCATTCTGGTAGACGGCATAGAGCGAATTCACCAGGCAATCGCCGAAAGCATAGGCATAGACGTAGAAGGGCGAGTGGATGAAATGCGGGATATAGGTCCAGAAGACCTCGTATCCCTCGCGCAGCTTGATCGCCGGCCCCAGGCTCTCGGCCTGCACTTCTAGCCAGAATTCACCGAGCCTGTCCGAGGTCAGCTCGCCGTTCTTGCGTTCGGCATGCACCTTGCGCTCGAACTCGTAGAAGGCGATCTGGCGCACGACGGTGTTGATCATGTCCTCGACCTTCTGGGCGAGCATGGCCTTGCGCTCGCGCTTGTCGCCGGTCTGCTCGAGCAGCGAGCGGAAGGTCAGCATCTCGCCGAAGACGGAGGCGGTTTCGGCCAGCGTCAGCGGCGTCGAGGCCATCAGCGCGCCCTGGCCGGCGGCCAGCACCTGGTGCACGCCATGGCCGAGCTCATGCGCCAGCGTCATCACATCGCGCGGCTTGCCCATGTAGTTGAGCAGCACGTAGGGATGCGCCGACGGCACCGTCGGGTGGGCGAAGGCGCCGGGGGACTTGCCGGGCCGCACCGGCGCGTCGATCCATCTGCGATCGAAAAAGCCGCGGGCGATTTCGGCCATGTCCGGCGAGAAGCGCTGGTACGCGGAGAGCACGGTGTCCCTGGCGTCGTCCCAGCTGATCACCGCCTGCGGCGTTTCCGGCAGGGGCGCGTTGCGGTCCCAATGGTTCATCACCTCCATGCCGAGCCAGCGCGCCTTCATCGCGTAATAGCGATGCGACAACCGCGGATAGGCCTCGCGCACAGCCGCGGCCAGCGCATCGACCACATCGCGCTCGACACGGTTGGCGAGGTGGCGCGAGTCGGCGATATCCTGGAAGCCGCGCCAGCGGTCGGAGATTTCCTTGTCCTTGGCTAGAGTGTTGGTGATGAGCGTGAAGGTGCGCAGGTTCTTGCGGAACGTGGCGGCCAGCGCCTCGGAGGCGCGGCGGCGCACCTCGCCGTTCGAATCCTGCAGCCGGTTCAGCGCCGGCTCGAGTGTCAGTTCCTCACCGTCGACGTCGAAGCGCAGGTCGGTCATCGTCTCGTCGAACAGGCGGTTCCAGGCGCCGCGCCCGGTGACCGACTTTTCGTGGAACAACTGCTCGACGCGGTCCTCGAGCTGGTAGGGTTTGTCCTTCCTGAGGTCGAGCACCCAGGGCCGGTAGTGGCCGAAGGCCTTGTCGGCGGCCAAAGCGCTTTCGATCGCCGCATCGTCGATCAGGTTGAGCTCGAGCGCGAAGAACAGGAGATGCGCGCTGGCGTCCGTCATCTTTTCCTGGACGTCGCCATAGAGCTTGGCGCGCTGCGGATCGGCCGTGTTGCCGGCATAGACGAGGCCGGCATACGAAACGATGCGGCCGATCAGTTCCTCGAGCGCCTCATAGGTCTTGAGCGCCTCGCCCAGCCGGCCGGCGGCGCCGCGCCCGGCTTCCGCGGCCAGCGTACCCTTCCAGCGGGTCTCGAACGCGATGGCGTCGCTGGCCGCCTTGGCGATGTCGCGCTTCAACTCCGGCGCTTCCATGCCGGAATAGAGATCGGCGAGATTCCACTCCGGCAGGTCGCCGAGCTCCGCCGCGCCCTGTCCGGACGACGCCGCCGCAAGCCGCTGACCAAACATCATGCGCATCAACAATACCTTTTTTGAACCAAGGGGCCAGAATCAAAGGGAAAGGAGAAGCCGGTCAAATCCTAAGGAATTCGTTCACCGGGTTTTTTGAAACCTTATTTAGAACCCTGTGCCAAGATGATCCACGGGGATTTTCTCGGGCGGACAACTCAAACAGTCATGACAGGTTCCATACTCATAGTCGATGACGATCCGGTGCAGCGCCGGTTGGTCGAGGCCGCGTTGACCAAGTTCGGCCACAGCGCGATCGTCACGGATAGCGGCGAGGCCGGCCTCGACGCGCTCGATGGCCCGAACGCGCGCGAGGTCTCCGTCGTCATTCTCGATCTCGTCATGCCTGGCCTCGACGGCATCGGCGTGCTGAAGGCGATGCGCGAGCGCGCCATCAACATTCCCGTCATTGTGCAGACGGCCCAAGGCGGCATCGAGACCGTCGTCTCGGCGATGCGGCACGGCGCCTTTGATTTCGTCGTCAAGCCGGCGTCGCCCGACAGGCTGCAGACCGCGATCTCCAACGCGCTCAAGGTGGAAGCCGTCGAGGACGAGATGAAGCGCGCGTCGCGGCGGCGCGGCGGCGGCCATCTCACCTTCAAGGACATGATCACGCGCAGCCCGGCAATGGACCGGGTGATACGCCTTGGGCAGAAAGCGGCGGCCTCCAACATCCCGATCCTGATCGAGGGCGAATCCGGCGTCGGCAAGGAACTGGTGGCGCGCGCCATCCAGGGCAGCGGCGACCGCCGCTCGAAACCGTTCGTCACCGTCAATTGCGGCGCCATCCCTGACAATCTCGTCGAATCGATCCTGTTCGGCCACGAGAAGGGTTCCTTCACCGGCGCCACCGACAAGCACACCGGCAAATTCGTCGAGGCGAACTCCGGCACGCTGTTCCTCGACGAGATCGGCGATCTGCCGCTCGACGTCCAGGTCAAACTGCTGCGCGCCGTGCAGGAAGGCGAGGTCGACCCGGTCGGCGGCCGCTCGACCGTCAAGGTCGATATAAGGCTGATCTCGGCCACGCACCGGAACCTCCTGCAGCAGGTCAAGGACGGCAAGTTCCGCGAGGACCTGTTCTACCGGCTGAACGTCTACCCGATCTTCGTGCCGCCACTGCGCGACCGCCGCGACGACATTCCCCACCTTGTCCGGCATTTCATGGAAAAGGTCGCACCGACCGATCCGCGCCGCCGCCTTGCCGGCATATCGGCCACGGCGCTTGCCATGCTGCAGGCCTATGACTGGCCCGGCAATATCCGCCAGCTGGAAAATGCGGTCTTCCGCGCGTCGGTGCTTGCCGAGGGGGATGTGCTGACCGAGGAGGAGTTCCCGCAGATCCGGGCGCAGGTGGAAGGCACGGTCAATCTCGAAGCGGAACCGGCGTCCGCAGTCGCCGAAACGATTGCGGACGCGTCCCGGCAAGCGGATGAAACCGCTGCCGACGCAACGGCGGCCGGTTTGGCCGACGGCGAGGCGCCAGCCAGGCCGCAGCCGCGTTTCGGGACGCTTCGCGCGCTTGACGAGCGCGGCAATGTGCGGGCGCTGGCCGATGTCGAGCTTGAGATGATCAAGCTTGCGATCGACCACTACAACGGCCAGATGAGCGAAGTCGCCCGCCGGCTGGGCATCGGTCGCTCAACGCTCTACCGCAAGTTGAAGGAATATGGCATTGACCCCGAAGCCGGCCGCGTCGACCGGCTTGCCTCATGACAGGCAAGCCTCGAACCAGCTTGCTTGCCTAAAATCCGAGTCAAATTGTCGCTTTTGACGTGAAAACACAGGGTTTTCAGCGGTTGGCGTTACCGAGGATCACGCATTAACGCTAACGGTAACAGATCGTGTTCTGGCCGAGGCGGATTCTTGATCTAAACCAGCGGTTTACCACGAAATGCTGTGCATAATTTTTGACGGGATATCGCCACGGTGTTACCGCATTTCGGCTTCAATAAACGATGATTAACCATTAGGATCGATATTCGGATGTGAAAACCACGCATCCGTTTGGTCAAATCCGGGGACAAACGGCAGCCTGCAAGGCCATTTGATTTGAACAAAATCGAACGACGCAAAAACGGGCGGCATTTTCACATGAGCGTCTGGCCGAGGTGGCTGACGTTCGTGATTTTGGCCGTCGGGTTCCTGTCTGTGGTGACGTCGGGCGCCAGGGCCGAAGTGCGTACGCTCAAGCTCTATCACCTGCACACGCACGAGAAGGCCGAGATCGTCTACAAGCGCAATGGCCGCTACGATCCGGAAGGCCTGCGCAAGATCAACATCATTCTGCGCGACTGGCGCCGCAACGAGCCGACCAAGATGGATCCGCGGCTGCTCGATCTCGTCTGGGAAGCCTATCGCGAAAGCGGCGCGACCGACTATATCCAAGTGGTCTGTGGCTATCGTTCGCCGTCAACCAACGCGCTGTTGCGTTCGCGCAGCCGCGGCGTCGCCGAGAAGAGCCAGCACATGCTGGGTAAGGCGATGGATTTCTACATTCCCGGCGTGCCGCTGAAGAAACTGCGCAACATCGGCCTCAAGATGCAGGGCGGCGGCGTCGGCTATTACCCGACTTCCGGCTCGCCATTCGTGCATATGGATGTCGGCAACGTGCGCCATTGGCCGGGCATCAGCCGCCAGGAACTGGTCAGCCTGTTCCCGAACGGCAAGACGCTGCATGTGCCGAGCGACGGACGCCCGTTGCCCGGATATGAGCAAGCAGTGGCAGCGTATCAGGCGCGTAAGGGCGCCGGCACCCCGAACATCGAACTGGCCAGCGCGGGCGGCTCGACCAAGCGCTCCGGCGGCCTTTTTGCCTGGTTCGGCGGCGGCGCCGACGAGGCCGATGACGACGCCGACGAAAGTGCCCCGGCGCCTCAGCGGAAAGCCGTGAAGCAGGTCCAGGTCGCCGGCGCCGCCACGGCACGCGACAGCAATCTTCCGGGCATCGCGATTGTCGCCCCGAAGGATGCCAAGCGCGCCAACATCCCGCAGATCGCGGATGACAGCGCCGACGATTCGCAGCAGCCGCAGCAGGATACGCCGGAGACGATCATCGCCGCCCTGCCGCCCAAGGAAATCCCGCTGCCCGACTTCGCGCCGCGTCCGAAGGTCGATGTCGGCCAGCAGACGCCGCAGAACGTGCCGTTCGCCACGGCGGATGCCTCGGCGACGACGGAGCAGGCGGTTGCGACGGCCCAGGCGCCCGTGCCGGACAAGGTTCCGTTCGGCACAGCCAGCGCCGCGGCGGCCGCGAGCACCGATCCGGCGCAGGTGGCGGTCAACAACATCCCGCTGCCGACCTGGCGTCCTGACCGCTCGACGCCGGCGGAACTCGCGCCGAAGGACAAGAATGTGCTTCTGGCGCTGGCCGAAACCGCTTCGCAGGACAAGAGCGCGACCGACGCGTTCTCGGTGCTGCCGACGGCACGGCCGCAGCCCGGCAAGCAGGATGAGGTGAAAGCCGTTCTCGAACAGGCCAATGCAACCGTCGGGGCCGATGGCGGCGGCGCCGAATACCAGCTCGCGTCGCTGACCGAACCGGAACCGCGCTCCGCGTTCAACGATCCGTCGGGCGTCGATGCGGCCTCGCCGCGTCAGGCCATCGCCGCGCTCCCGGCCGGGACCGATCCGGCAAAGGCGATCGGCGCCGGCGTGAAGACGACGGCCAAGGAAGGCAGGGCGTCCGCCCACGATCTGAAGCCCGGGCCCAAGGCCATGGTGGTGGCGGCGCCGCCGCAAGCCGCGCGCTGGGCGCTGGGCAGCGGCGTCAACATCGCCTCGGTTTCCGACCCGACGACAGCGCCGCGCTATGCCTACAACATCGTGCATACGCCGCCGAGCGAAGTGTATACGGCCGGCTTCCAGGCGGATGGCGGGGTGCCGGACGCAAGCCGGTTCACCGGCAACGCGGTGAAGTTCCTCTCGGTCGCGCGCTTCCAAACGAAATAGCGACGAGTCAGCGTGACCACCGCAAAGCCGCGTTGGCCCGTCAGCGCGGCTTTTGTCTTTCATGGCATGCGCCGCTGCCTGTTAGGCCAGAAGGTCTTCCCGCTTCGTCTAATGGTAGGACAGCGCCCTTTGAAGGCGTGTATCGTGGTTCGAATCCATGAGCGGGAACCAGACATGGCAATGCCTCGGTCGGCGTTCGGTATGCGCATCTTCACGCCAGGCTAAACTTACCGTGAGGTTGGAGCGCCGCGCCCAATGATGGGTTAAAAGGGGTTCGTTCCAAACTGGGGATATTCATGAAGAAGATTGTATTGGCGTCAGTTCTGGCGCTGGCCGCGGCATCGGCTGTCGTCGCTCCCTCGCAAGCCGAAACCGTGATCGTCAAGACCGGACGACATCATTGCGTGACCAAGCTGGTGACGCATTGGCGCCACCACCACAAGGTGGTCGAGAAGGTCAGGGTCTGCAGATAGTTGCGTTTGCAAGACTAATCCCGGCCGGCGCAAGCCGGCCGGTTTTTAGTGCTCAGTCAATTTCCAGCGTGGCCGCTTCGCCCCTGGCCAGGAGCCGCGCGGCGTCGCGCGCGGGCGGCAATCCGAACTGGCGCGCATATTCGCGGCTGAACTGGGAGGCGCTTTCGTAGCCGACGGTGAAGGCGATATGCGCCGCGCTGCCCGGTTGCGCGATCAGCAGATGGCGCGCTTCCAGAAGGCGGAGCTGCTTTTGATACTGGATCGGGCTCATCGCCGTCGCCGCCTTGAAGTGGCGATGAAAGGCGGCGTTGCTCATATGCGACAGCTCGGCCAGTTGCGTCACATCGATCGGTTCGTTGTAGTGCGCGCGGATCCAGGCGGTGGCGCGGCGGATTTGCGAAAGGCGGCCATCGGCACGGGCGAGCTGACGCAGCTTCTCGCCCTGCGGGCCTTGCAGGAGCCTGAACGCGATCTCCCGTTCGAGCATGGGCGCGAGAACAGGAATCTCGGCTGGTTTGTCGAGCAGCCGCAGCATTCGGCGCCATGCGTCGAGCAGCAAGTCATCGAGTTGATTGGTCACGAAGCTATCGCCGTCGATCGCCGGCTTGTGGTCGATGAGCAGGCCGGCAATCAGCTCGGTATCGAGCGAGAAGGCGATAGCCAGGTAAGGCTGCGCGACGCTCGCCTCGAGCAACTGGCTGGTCGCGGGTGTTTCAACCGCATAGACGAAATAGCTGCCGGCGCCGTAGGCAAGCGTGCGGTCGCCGATCAGGACCGTTTTGGTTCCCTGCAAGACAAACAGCGTGGTCGGCTGGCAAAGCTCGGGCAGCGGCGGCGTCGGCACCTCGCTGCGGCCGATCGTGACGCGCGGAATGGCCGTCTTCGTCCGCCGTCCGCGCGCATGTCGGCCGGCGATCGCGATCAATTCCTGAAGCTCTTCGTTCATCGTTTCAGCATTGCCGATCCATGCAAGCCGCGCAACCGAGTGACGCGGAGCCGCGCATCCAGTTGAGAGGATTAGGCAAGAGGACGCGAGGATCCGGCGCGCGAAGCAGGTCGGTTGACGCCAAATCTAGGTCGCCAAGAAGGAGACCTGGAATGACGACGCAAAAGAATGCGCTGGTGACCGGCGCCAACAAAGGTATCGGGCTCGAGACCGCCCGTCGGCTGGCAACCATTGGGTTCAAAGTCTGGCTCGGTGCCCGCGACGCCAGGCGCGGTCAAGCCGCAGCCGAAATCCTGCGCGGCGAAGGGCTAGATGTCGAGTGGCTTGCGCTCGACGTCATCAGCGACGACGGCGTGGCGGCCGCGGTCAAGACAGTCGCGGCGCAGGCACCCGGCCTGGACGTACTGGTCAACAATGCCGGCATTGCGCCCGGCTATGTCGACGCGCTTGGCCCGGACGGCCGCTATGAGCGGCCGCCGAGCCGCGAGAGTGTCGCGGAGATGAAAGCCACCTATGACGTCAACGTCTTCGGTCCGGTGCGGGTCACCCAGGCGTTCCTGCCGCTGCTCAAGGCGGCGCCCGCTGCACGGATCGTCATGGTGAGCAGCTATCTCGGATCACTGGCGCGCGCGGCCGGCAACAGCCAGTCGCCCAACGTCATGGGCTATGGCAGTTCGAAGACCGCGCTCAACGCCGTCACGCTGTCCTTCGCCCGGGAACTCGCGCCTCGCGGCATCATGGTCAACGCCGCCGCTCCCGGCTACACCGCCACGGACCTCAATGCGCACAGAGGCGGCCGCACGGTGCAGCAGGCGGCCGAGATCATCGTGCGGCTGGCGACGCTGGAGCCGGGCGGGCCGACGGGCGGCTATTTCGACGAGAACGGCGCGCTGCCCTGGTGAGGGCGCTGATTTACTTCTTGAGCTTGCTCGCCTCACGCGCCAGCGCTTCGATCTCGTCCCACTTGCCGGCCTTGATGAGATCGTCGGGCGCCACCCAGGAGCCGCCGACGCAGATGACGTTGGGCAGGCTCAGATAGTCGGCGGCGTTCCTGGCCGTTATGCCGCCGGTCGGGCAGAATTTCACGTCGGCGAGCGGCGAAGCGAAAGCCTTCAGCGAAGCGAAGCCGCCGGATTGCTCGGCCGGGAAGAATTTCAGGAAGCGCAGGCCGGCTTCACGCGCGGCCATGATCTCGCCGGGCGTGATGGCGCCGGGCAGCAGCGGCACGGGGCTGCCCTTGGCTGCGTCGAGAAGCTGGCTGGTGATGCCGGGACTGACGATGAATTTCGAGCCGGCGCGGGCTGCTTCATCGAACTGCTTGGCATCGAGGATGGTGCCGGCGCCGACGATCGCCTCTTCGACCTCGGCAGCGACGCGGCGGATCGCTTCCAGCGCGTCGGCGGTGCGCAGCGTGATCTCGATCGCCGGCAGGCCACCGCGCGAAAGGGCGCGAGCGAGCGGCACCGCGTCCGCGACATTGGCGATCTTCAGCACCGGGATGACCGGTTGACCGTTGAGAAGCGACAGGAGCTTTTCGGTCTTGCTGGTCATTTGCTGGTCTCCATTTCGATCGATTTCAACCGATTAGCAGAAGGGTCCGCTCAAGTCCACGAAGCCCGGCGTGTCGCGATGCCGCGCACCTAGCCGCCTTCCTGCTTTGCCTTGAAACGGCTTTCAGCGCTGTCCAGAGCGGACCGCCGTTTCCTGGAAACGGCAACCGCTCTATCTTTAATTTTGCGCAATTCCGGACGGAAAACCGCTTCGCACTTTTCCTGGAGTTGCTCTATGGCATGGCCATGACAACGACAACACAAAATCCGGTCCGCGTCGCGGCGCTTTACAAATTCGCGCCGCTCGATGGACACGAGGCTCTGTGCGCGCCACTCGCCGCCTTCTGTTGCGGGCGCGGCATCAAGGGCACGTTGCTTCTGGCGCATGAAGGCATCAACGGCACCATCGCCGGCAGCGAGGAGGCGATCGCCGCGCTGATGTGTCACCTCGAGGCCATCGAAGGCCTTGCCGGACTGGAAGTCAAATACAGCAGCGCCGCCGAAATGCCGTTCCACCGCATGAAGGTGCGGTTGAAGCGCGAGATCGTCACCATGGGCGTCGAGGATATCGATCCGGCGGCGAGCGCAGGCACCTATGTCGCGCCGGCCGACTGGAACGCGCTGATTTCCGATGCCGATACCTTGGTGATCGACACGCGCAACGCCTATGAAGTTTCGCTCGGCACTTTCCAGGGCGCGGTCGATCCCAGGACCACCAGCTTCCGCGAATTCCCGGCCTGGATCGAGCAGCACCGTGGAGAGTTCGAGGGCCGCAAGGTGGCGATGTTCTGCACCGGCGGCATTCGCTGCGAGAAGGCGACGGCCTATGTGAAGTCGCTCGGCCTCAAAAACGTCTTTCATCTCAAGGGCGGCATCCTGAAATATCTGGAAGACGTCCCGGCCGAGGAGAGCCTCTGGCAAGGCGAATGTTTCGTGTTCGACGAACGGGTGTCCGTCTCGCACGGTCTCGCGGAGGGCGAAGCCGAACTCTGCCGCGCCTGTCGGCACCCGCTGACGGTCGGGGACAGGTTGTCGCCGAAATACGCGATCGGCGTTTCATGCCCGCATTGCTTCGAAACGCGATCCGATGCGGATCGCGAGCGCTACGCCGAACGCCACCGTCAGGTCGAACTTGCGCAAGCGCGCGGCGCTAAGCGCCATATCGGAAGCTAGAGCCACACGCCCTTGCGCGTAAAACTCGCCTCGTCATTGTAATGTCAATGTGCGGGGCCTACCTCTTGCCGGTCCGAAACCGTGCCCGCGCGCATTTCGGCCGGGCCAATTCTGGAGGCACTGATGCTCGACCCCAAGAAGCTGCTCGACGACCTTCTCGGCTCGCAAATTCCCGGCACCGGATCGACCGTCCGCGACAAGGCGGGGCAGGCGGTGCAAATGGCGAAGGACAATCCGCTCGCCGCCGGCGCGCTTGCCGCCGTGCTGCTCGGCACCGGCACCGGCCGGCAGGTGACGGGCGCGGCCATCAAGCTCGGCGGCCTGGCGGCGATCGGCGGCCTCGCCTACAAGGCCTACCAGAACTACAAGAACGGCGCGGAGCCGGCCCAGGCGCCGGCGTCCGGCGAGCCGGAGTTGCTGCCGCCGCCCGCCGATACCGCCTTCGATCCCTCGCAGGCGCCGCAAGGCGAAGCCGAGTTCACGCTGACGCTGGTCAGGGCGATGATCTCGGCGGCGAAGGCCGACGGCCATGTCGATGACGACGAGCGCAGGAAGATCGCCGACAAGCTCAAGCTCGCCGGCATCGGCGCTGAAGCGGAAAAATTCCTGCTCGCCGAGCTCGAAAGCCCGCTCGATCTCGACACGCTGGTCGCCGGCGCCAAGACCGATGCGCAGAAGCTCGAGCTCTACACCGCCTCGCGGCTGACCATCGATCCCGACACGCGCGCCGAGCGCGGTTACCTCGACCTGCTCGCCGGCCGCCTCGGCCTGCCGGACGCCCTGGTCGATCATGTCGAAGCGACGGTTTCGGCTGCCAAGGTGCCGGCGGGAACGGCGCCCAATTCACCGTGGTGATTCGGCGTGGTAAACGTCCTTCGGGGACGCCTTGCCGTCCGTTAACTTCTCGTTAACCCAGCAAGCGCATCATTCTAACCAGTCGGACCGGCTTTTCCTCCTCCCAAGCGCGGTTCAGATCGGGGCGGTCGCTAATGGCCGCCCTTTTTGCTGACCTCTTCTTTATCACCAACAGCTGCTTGCCATGATCCATGGCATTTGCGATGCCACGTTCTTCCATCCATGACCGGGAGGACGACGATGACAGCCATAGCACAGAAGACCGCCATCGTTACCGGCGCCGGCACCGGCATCGGCAAGAGCGTCGCGACGGCGCTGCTCAAGGCAGGCTGGAACACGGTATTCTGCGGCCGCCGCAAGAAAGTGCTGGAAGAGGCGATCGCCGAGGCGGGGAAGACGCAAGCCAAGGCATTGGCCGTCGCCTGCGACATCAGCAAGGCCGACGAGGTGGACGACATGTTCGAGACCGTGCTCGAGGCCTTCGGCCGCGTCGACCTGCTCTTCAACAATGCCGGCATGGGTTACAAGTCGACGCCGATCGACGAAATCCCGGTCGAGGTCTGGAACGACCTCGTCGGCGTCAACCTCACAGGCTCGTTCCTATGCGCCCGCGCAGCCTTCGGCGCCATGCGCCGGCAGAAGCCGATGGGGGGCCGTATCATCAACAACGGCTCGGTGTCGGCCTATGCGCCGCGCCCCGGCTCCGCGCCCTATACGGCGACCAAGCATGCGATCACCGGGCTCACCAAGACGCTGGCACTCGACGGCCGGCCTTTCGACATCGCCTGCGGCCAGATCGACATCGGCAATGCGCTGACCGAGATGGCGCAGCCGATGACGGTCGGCGTGCCGCAGGCCAATGGCTCGATCGCCGCCGAAGCGGTGATGGATGTCGAGCGCGTGGCCGATGCGGTGCTGCACATGGCGAGCCTGCCGCTCGATGCCAACGTGCTGTTCATGACGGTGATGGCGACGAAGATGCCGTTTGTCGGACGCGGGTGAACGCCCGACGGGTCACTTTTTCAGAAACGCCTCGATCCGTTCCAGCGCGCGCAGGATGTTCTCCTCGGAATTGGCATAGGAAAGCCGGATATAGCCTTCGCCGAGAACGCCGAAATCGGGGCCGCCGATCAACGCCACGCCGGCATCCTCCAACAGCGCCGAAGCGAGCTTCTTGGCCTTCCAGCCGGTTTTCGAGACGTTGGGGAAGGCATAGAAGGCGCCCTTCGGCGTGATGCAGGAAATGCCGGGGAGCGCGTTCAGCCCCTCGACCACGATCTTCCTGCGGTTGTCGAAGGCGCGCATCATCTTCTCGACATCGTCCTGCGGGCCGTCGATCGCCGCGATGCCGGCGAACTGGCTCGGCGCGTTGACGCAGGACCAGCAGTTGACCGCCAGCTTGCGCACCTTGTCGTAGAGATGCGCGCCCTTGTCGCCGTTCGGCCAGATCGACCAGCCCATGCGCCAGCCGGTCATCGCCCAGGTCTTCGACCAGCCGTTGAGCACGATCAGCCGATCACGAATTTCGGGGAAGTTCAGCAGCGAGCAGTGAGTCTCGCCGTCATAGATCATGACGTCGTAGATCTCGTCCGACATGATAGCGACCTGAGGGTGCTTCTCCAGGCCCTTGACCAGCTTCTCGATCTCGGCCAGCGGAGTGACGCCACCGGTCGGATTGGCGGGCGAGTTGAGGATGAGCAGCCTGGTCTTCGGCGTGATCAGCGCCAGCGTCTCTTCCGCCGAGAAGGCAAAGCCGTTTTCCTCGCGGATCGGCACCGGCACCGGCGTGGCGCCGGTGAACTCTATCATCGAGCGGTAGATCGGAAAGCCGGGATCGGGGTAGAGGATCTCGGCGCCCGCCTCGCCGAACATCAGAATCGCGGCAAACATCGTCGGCTTGCCGCCCGGCAGGATCATCACATTCTCGGGCGACACCTCGACGCCGGTGGTGGTCAGCGTGCGGCGCACGACCGCCTCGCGGGTGGCTAAAAGGCCGTTGGCAGGCGTGTAGCCATGGTGGCCGTCACGCAGCGCCTTGATCGCCGCCTCGACGATGTGCTGCGGCGTCTTGAAGTCGGGCTGGCCGATGCCGAGGTTGACGATGTCGCGTCCCTGATGGGCGAGCGCAGTGGCCCTCGCCAGCACCGCGAAGGCATTTTCCTCGCCGAGACGGTCGAAGGCCGCGATCGTGTGGAGCATTTTTCCCGTCCCTGTGGTTCTTTCTGTGATCGAGCGTTTTTGTGACGGTCCGCAGGTAAAAGTCAACGGATTGGAGTGGCCGGTGTCGGAAGATCTGAAGAATTGGCAGCCGCGTCCGCGGCCGGAACGCAAGGTGTTCGAAGGCCGTTATGTGCGCCTTGAGCCGTTCAGCGCGGCAAAGCATGGCGATGGCCTCTATGAAACCTCGTCCGTCGCCGATATCGATGGGCGCTTCGCATGGCTGCCGGACTATCCGCCGAAAAGCCGCGCCGCCTTCCAGCCATGGCTCGACAAGGCCGAGGCGCTTGAGGATCCACTGTTCTTCACCGTCATCGACAAGGCAAGCGGCGAGGTCGCCGGACGACAGACGCTGATGCGCATCGATGCCAACAACGGCGTCATCGAGATCGGCAACATCTATTGGGGACCGTTGATCTCGCGCAAGCCGGCGGCGACCGAAGCGCAGTTCCTGTTCATGAAATACGTCTTCGACGAGCTCGGCTATCGCCGTTACGAGTGGAAGTGCAACAACCGCAACGAGCCGTCGAAGCGCGCCGCCGAGCGGTTCGGCTTCAAGTTCGAGGGCATCTTCCGGCAGCATTTCGTGGTCAAGGGTGAAAACCGCGATACGGCGTGGTATTCGGTCATCGACAAGGAGTGGCCGACACTGCGAAAAGCCTATGAGGCCTGGCTCGATCCGGCAAATTTCGATGCCCAGGGAAGCCAGAAACGGCGGCTTGAAGATTTCCGCGCCGAGTTCGGCGCGTAGATCATGGTCGGCAGACAGGAGTTTGGCGATGGCGCATGACCATGCTTCGCACGACCACGGCCCGGCCGGTCATAGCCACAGCCATGGCGCCGGGCATGTGCATGGCTCAACCGACAAGAAGCGGGTGCTGATCGCTACCTGTTTGACCGCCTGCTTCATGGTCGCCGAGGTGCTGGGCGGCTGGCTTACCGGGTCGCTGGCGCTGGTCGCCGATGCCGGGCACATGCTGGCTGACGCCATCGCGCTCGGCCTTGCCTGGTATGCTTTTCATCTCGCCGGGCGTCCTGCCACCGGCCGTCTCACCTATGGCTTCGCCCGGGTGAAGACGCTGGTCGCCTACACCAACGGCATCGCCATCTGCGTCATCGCGCTTTGGATCGTCTACGAGGCCTGGGGCCGGCTGATGCATCCGGCGCCAGTGCTGGGCGGGCCGATGCTGGTGGTCGCGGTGGCAGGTCTCCTGGTCAACATCGCCTCCTTCTTCGCACTGCATGGCGGTGATCGCGACAGTCTCAACATGCGTGGCGCCATCCTGCATGTGCTGGGCGATCTGTTGGGCTCGGCCGCGGCCATCGTCGCCGCCATCATCATCCTGGCGACGGGCTGGACGCCGATCGATCCGATCCTGTCGGTGCTGGTGTCGCTGCTCATCCTGTCGACGGCATGGTCGCTGATGCGCGAGGCGGCCCACGTCCTGCTCGAAGGCGTGCCGGCCAGGCTCGACCGCGACGTGATCGCCAGGGACATCGAAGGCGCGGTCAAGGGCGTGCGCGAGGTGCATCACATGCACGTCTGGTCGCTCGACGGCACCTCCAACATGGCGACGCTGCACGCTTGCCTGAACGACGGCGTCGATGCGCATCTAGCGGTGAGCGCCATCAAGAAACGGCTTGCGGCCAAGCACGGCATCGAGCATGCCACCGTCGAACCCGAATTCGGCCAATGCGCGGACAGCCATGACGAGCACGATCATCATCATGATCACGACCACGCACATGATGCGCCGCGCGATCGCCGGCACTATCACTGACCGCGGCCTGATGACAAAACCGAGCAGCCTCGACATGAAGAACGCCCGCTGATGGATCGTGACACCCGCAACGCTGCGGCCGCTGCGGCGGTGATACTGGTTGTGTTCGGCCTCGCCGCCTATTTCCTGCCGGTCATCATGCTGGCCGCTGGCAAGGTATCGACGGTGCTGGCGGCCGTTATCGCCGTGGTCTTCATGATCGGACTGTTCGTCGTCCTGTGGCTGCGCGGACGCAGCCAGCGCAAGAAAGGTCTCTGAAGATGAGAATACTGATCACGGGCGCCGCCGGCATGGTGGGCCGCAAGCTTATCGCGCGCCTGGCCAGGGACGGCGCCTTGCGCGGGCGAAAAATTACGGCGCTCGACCTGCACGACATCGTGGCGCCGCAGGCGCCGGCGCTCGTGGGCGTGGATGTCTCGATCCACACCGGCGATCTTTCCGCGCCCGGCGCCATGGCCGCTCTCGTGGCTCCCCGCCCGGATGTGATCTTCCATCTGGCCGGCATCGTGTCGGGCGAGGCGGAGGCCAATTTCGACCTCGGCTACCGCGTCAATCTCGACGGCACGCGCGCGCTGTTCGACGCCGTGCGGCTGGCGGCGTTCGCGCCGCGCCTTGTCTTCACCTCGTCGATCGCCGTGTTCGGCGCGCCGTTCCCGGAGGTCATCCCGGACGAATTCCATCCGACGCCGCTCACTTCATACGGCACGCAGAAGCAGATGAGCGAAGCGCTGCTTGCCGACTATACGCGGCGCGGCTTCTTCGACGGCATCGGCATCCGGCTACCGACGATCTGCGTCCGCCCCGGCAAGCCGAACAAGGCGGCGTCGAGTTTCTTCTCCGGCATCATCCGCGAGCCGCTCGCTGGCCAGGAGGCAATCCTGCCGGTGCCGCGCTCGGTGCTGCACACCCATGCCAGCCCGCGCTCGGCGGTCAATTTCCTCATCCATGCTGCCGAACTCGACGGCGACAAGGTCGGACCGCGCCGCAATCTCACAATGCCGGGCGTCGCCGTCACCGTCGGCGAGCAGATCGAGGCGCTTGAGCGCATCGCCGGCGCCGAGGTCGTGAAGCGGATCCGCGAGCAGCCCGACGAGATCGTCTGGGCGATCGTCAAAGGCTGGCCGACACGGTTCGAAGACAGGCGGGCGAGGGAACTGGGCTTTGCCGCCGAGAAGAATTTCGACGAAATTATTCGCGCGCATATTGAGGATGAGCTGGGCGGGAAGATCGCCTGATGTCTGTCGATACCAGGTGATGCTGAGCTGACCCGCAGATCGACCCAGCTTCGGCCACTGCTTTTGATCAGACGCCGCCCGACAGGCTGGCCGACAGAAGCAGCAGCCCGGCCAGGAAGATGAAGGCGGCGCCACCGATCTCGACGATCGAATGGATGCGGTTGCCGATGCGTCCGTCGCCGGCGAAATAGACCGCCCAGTTCTTGGCCAGCACGGCGATCGTCGCCAGCGCCGAGACGGTGATCGCGGTGCCGATCGACATCGCCAGCACGGACAGCAGGCCACCGAGCCAAAGCCCGTTGAGCAGCGCGAAGCTCAGCACGATCAGCGCGCCGGAGCAGGGGCGGATGCCGACGGCGGCGACCGCCGACCAGGCCGTGCGCCAGTCGAAGCGGTCGCCCGACAGCATTGCCGGATCCGGCGCATGCGAATGGCCGCAGGTCTCGCAGACTTCGCCCGGGCCGCGGTCGTGATGGACGTGGTCATGCGCGGCGTGATGGTGGCCGTGGTCATGGGCGTGCGCATGCGAATGGTCATGATGATCATGATCGTCATGCACGTGCATGCTACGGGAATGCGCGGCGTGCGCCTGTGCGTGGGAATGGCCCGCATGCGAATGGGCGTGCCCCGCATGGGAATGCCCGCCATGCGAATGGCCGGCATGGGCCGCCGACAGGCTGTAGGCGGGCGCTCTGCCAAACAGGCGCAGCACCGACGGACCGAGCTTGCGCCACAGCAGCCAGGCGCCGAACAAGGTGACCAGCGCAAAGCTGGAGATTTCGAGGAACCAGGCGGCGTCGGTCATCGAGATCGCGGTGCCGCGCAGCACGAAATAGGCAAGCATCATGACGACCACCGCCGTCAGGCCCTGCAGCAGCGCCGAGACGAAGGAAAGCAGGATGCCGCGCCGGAGCGCGACTTCGTTGGCGATCATATAGGAGGAGATCACCGCCTTGCCGTGGCCGGGGCCGGCGGCATGGAAGATTCCGTAGGCGAAGGACAGGCCGATCAGCAGCCAGAGCTTGCTGCCGTCCTGGCGCATCGCCTTCATGGCGGCGGCGAGCGAATGGTAGAATCCCTGCTGCTGGAGATTGATCCACATCAGGATATGGGCGAACGGCCCCGTGGTGGTTGGCGCCATGCCGTCATTGGTGCCGATGCCGAGCGAACTTTGCGCGTGCGCGACGACGGGCAAATGGGCGATCACCAGGGTGGTGGCCAGCAGGCCGAGCGCTAAGCGGATATTCGTGGGATGCCCCACGAATATCCGCTTAGATTCCCTTGTTTGTCGCAGGTTCCGATCGCAAGCCCGTGGGGCACTTTTGCGGAGCCTGCTTGCGCGCAGCGACGGTTTCATCACCAAATCATCCTTCCGGCGGGCAGTCCAATTCGAGCTTGGTAGCGAAGATCTTGCTCATGTCGGTGCCTGTCGGATCGTTGAAGAACGCGTCCGTCAGGGTCTTCTGGTTTTCCTTGATCGCCTCGTCCGGATCCGGCCGGATGACCTTCTTGGTACAGGTCGAGGGCAGGCCTTCGACGGTGAGGTTGGTGTCGTCGGTGAAGTCGATCGCCGTATAGAAGGTCGGATCGTAGACGCCGATGTCGATCTTGCCGGCGAGCTTGATCGGCGTCTTCGGCTGCGACTCGAACAGGATGATCAGCTGGTCGTTGTCGAAGTTCGCCATCAGATGCGGCGGCGGGACCATTGGCACGTCCTTGCCGTCCTGGGTGACGAGCTGGAAGTAGTTGAACTCGGCCAGCGAGGAATGGACGGTGTCGGCCACTTCCTTGAGCTCTTTGTCGTCAAGCTTCAGATCGGAGTTCTTGTCGAACTCCATCATCACTGTACTCGAAAACAGGTCATCGAAGCGCCAAAGGTGGCGCAGCGCCGTCACACTTTGGTGATCCTGGCTGAGGATGACGTCGAGGCGGGCCTCGGCGAAGACATGCGGGTGCACCTCGGCCGGCTCGACCGCTGCGAATGTCGCCGCCACGACCGAAGCCAGCATGGTTGCTTGCCGTTTCAGATGCATTCCGGGCCGCGATTCCATCGATTTCGGGAGCGAGCCCCAGAGTTGACAGAAAGCGGGCGAAATTGGGACGCGCCTCAGCTTCTTTTCGACGCGTGCCGTTGCATGCGTCCGGGAGACATGCATCAGACGGTGTCGCGCGTCTTGAACCACTGCACCAGGAAATCGACGAAGACACGCACCTTGGCTGGCAGATAGCGGCGGTGCGGGTAGACGGCGAAGATGCCGGTGCCGGCCGGTATACGGTCGTCGAGCGCGGTGACCAGCTTGCCGGACGCGACGTCGGGAGCAGCGATGAAATCCGGCAGCATGGCGAAACCCAGACCGGAGAGCGCGGCGGCTCTCGCCACGATCGGGCTGTTGACCTCGATCGGGCCTGAAACAGCGACGCTGATAGAGTCCTCGCCCTCGCCCTTGAAGCGCCAGTTGGCCAGCGAGCGGCCGTTGGTGTCGACGATGCAGGGCATGTTGGCGAGATCCTGCGGACGTGTCGGCTTGCCATGTTTGGCGATCAGTTCCGGCGACGCGCAAAGCCTGACCGAAAACGGCGCCAGCCGCCTGGCGATGAGCGAGGAATTCTCCAGCCGCGAGATGCGCACGGCAAGGTCGAAACCTTCCTCGACAAGGTCGACGAAGCGGTCGTCGAGATGGATGTCGAGCACGATGTCGGGGTGCTGCTTGGCGAAGTCGACCAGCGACTGACCGATCGGCGCGTCGGCGAAGGTGCGGGCGGCCGACAGCTTGATCCTGCCGCGAACGTCGCCGGAAGATTGGCGCACCGCCTCGGCCAGGTTGTCGACCTCGCGCACGATTTCGGAGGCACGCTGATAATAGGTGTGGCCGGCTTCGGTCAGCGAGAACTGGCGCGTGGTGCGGTTGAGCAGCAGCGCGCCGAGCTCGTCCTCCAGCTCGCGCACATATTTAGACAAGAGCGCCTTGGAGCGGCCGATCTTGCGCGCCGCGGCCGAAAAACCTTCCGCCTCGACCACGTCGATGAAGGCGCGCATGCGCGTCAATGTATCCATGGTCAGACCTTTCGTGCCGCGTCGAGAATCTTGCGGCCGAGCCGTATCAGGGCAACGTCGCTGCCGGAAGGCCCGAGCAGCGACAGGCCGAAGGGTGCGCCGTCGACGGAGCCGATCGGCAAGGTGATCTGCGGAAAGCCCGAAAGACCGGAAAGGCACAAAAGATGCAGCGCCCTCTCGCGATAGGCCTGGAACTGTTCCGGCGTGCCCGCGGCGAGCGGCGCCGCGCCGGGAACGGTGGGCAGGACGAGGAAGCCGTTATTGCCGAGCAGCGCGCCGAACTCGGCCCGGAACGCCAGCCGGCGCGCGGCTTCGGCCGCGGCGGCCCTAACGTCGATGGTGCGGCCGAAGCCGAAACGCTCCTCGACGCCGGGGCTCAGGCGGCCGCCGGCCGAGATCCAGGGACCATGCTCGTGCCAGGCCTCGAAGGCCTGCAAGCGGCGAAAGCACCAGTAAAGCTCGTCGGGGAACGAGGCAAAGGCGTATTCGGTCTCCACGGGCTGGCCGATGACGCCGGCGGCCAGCGCCTTCATGCGCGCATATTCGGCGGCTTCCACCGGCCCCATGACGAAGGCATCCAGCCAGCGGATCGACAGCGGGCGGTTGAGTGGGTGCTGGTGCGGATCGCGGCCGAGCAAAAGCTTGCCGACCGTCTCATAGGTTTCGATGTCGTCGGCGAACCAGCCGAAGGTGTCGAAGCTCGACGCCAGCTTCATCGCGCCGTCGAGCGGGATGCGGCCATGGGTGGTGCGCAGCCCGATCAGGCCGCAGAAGCTCGCCGGCGCGCGGATCGAGCCGCCGGTGTCGGAGCCGGTGGCGATGTTCGCCAGGCCGCCGGCAACCGCGGCCGCCGAGCCGGAGGAGGAGCCGCCGGTGACGCGATCGGGCGCGGCGGGATTGACCGGGTAAGGGAAATGCGCGTTCTGGCCGAACAGCGAGAAGGCCAGCTCGTCGGTCTGGGTCTTGCCGACGAATCGCGCGCCGGCATCCAGGATCGTCTGCACCGCTTGCGCCGTGCGCGAGGCGGCATGCGCCTCCGCGAATCTCTGCGGGTTGCCGCAGCCGGTGCGGTAGCCGGCGACGTCATAGATGTCCTTGACGGCCAGGCGCAGGCCGGCGAGCGGACCCAATTCCGCATTCGCCACAGGCATTTGGCGCAGATCGAGGAAGGCGTTCAGCGGTCCTTGAGTTCCTGGCATCGTTCGATTTCCGGATACAGTGCGACACACATTGTTCGATGCCAGAAATTTTACAACCTGCGCTTACGATTTTTATTGATTGTGAAACCCTTCGCTCCTATATCGCGCTTGCCCAAAGTCGCACGTGCCTGTGGGTGTCCGCCGATCCTCGAATGGTGAGGGCAATCGGTAAGGTAACTGGAGCCAACCCCTCCAGTCGGTCAGTGGCCAACCACAAGACCGAGGACACCTTGAAGCAACGACGGTGCGGGCCTTTCTGGTTCTCTTCCGGTTGTCCAAAGACCGGGGTTACTAAAGAGGCACACCTTCATTGCCGGCAGTGCGGACGGGTTTCCCATCCAAGCCAAGGCAGACAAAGCGAACCGAGGCCGGGCAAGGCCAAGGTTCACCGCCGCGAGACGGCGTTTCATGGTTCCGGGGTCTCCACCGGCTGGTTCCATGGATTTCCGTCCCGCCTTTGTCCACCGCGTGTTCGCGAGGCCGACAGCCCGCGTCCCGCAGCCTTATTGCGCGCCGAAAGGCGTTATGGAGAGACCCCGATGGCCACCCAGCGCATCCTTGATTTCCTCGCCACCCGACGTCCGAACGGCCCCTGCCTCGTCGTCGACCTCGATGTCGTGCGCGACAATTTCCGCGCTTTCGAGAAGGCCTTGCCCGATTCCAAGATCTACTATGCGGTGAAAGCAAACCCGGCGCCGGAAATCCTGCGCCTGCTTGCTGCGATGGGCTCGTCCTTCGACACCGCATCGGTTGCCGAGGTCGAGATGGCGATGGATGCCGGCGCGCCTGCGGACCGCATTTCCTTCGGCAACACCATCAAGAAGGAGCGTGACATCGCACGCGCCTACCAGCTCGGCATCCGCCTGTTCGCCGTGGACTGCGTCGAGGAGGTCGAGAAGATCGCCCGCGTCGCCCCCGGCTCGCGCGTGTTCTGCCGCGTGCTGACCGACGGTGAAGGCGCCGAGTGGCCGTTGTCGCGCAAGTTCGGCTGCGTGCCGGCGATGGCCGTCGACGTGCTGCGCCATGCCAAGGGTCTCGGCCTCGACGCCTATGGCGTGTCGTTCCATGTCGGCTCGCAGCAGACCGACCTGACGGCCTGGGATCGCGCGCTGGGCGACGCCAAGAAGGTGTTCGCGACGCTCGCCGAGGAAGGCATCGTGCTCAAGATGGTCAACATGGGCGGCGGTTTCCCGACCCGTTACCTGAAGGACGTGCCGGTGGCCCAGGCCTATGGCCAGGCGATCTTCTCGGCGCTGCGCAAGCATTTCGGCAACGCGCTGCCCGAAACGATCATCGAGCCGGGCCGGGGCATGGTCGGCAATGCCGGCGTCATCAAGTCGGAAGTCGTGCTGATCTCGAAGAAGGCCGACAACGACAATGTGCGCTGGGTGTTCCTCGACATCGGCAAGTTCGGCGGTCTCGCCGAGACGATGGACGAGGCGATCCGCTATCCGCTGGTCACCCGCCATGATGGCTCGGAGACCGCGCCTTGCGTGCTCGCCGGCCCGACCTGCGATTCGGCCGACGTGATGTACGAGAAGACGCCTTATCCGCTGCCCTTGTCGCTGACCATCGGCGACGAGGTGCTGATCGAAGGCACCGGAGCCTACACGACCACCTACTCGGCGGTTGCCTTCAACGGCTTCGAGCCCCTCCGATCCTACGTGATCTGAGCGGCTCGCAAAGGCCGCTCAGATCATCCCAGGTGGGCGCCGTCGCCCACCCGGGCTCGCTTGTGGAACAGATCTCCGCTCGTGAAGGATCGCGGACATGGAATACCTGACCAAATCGGCCTTCGCGGCCACTGAAATTGCCCCCTCGTCCGGACCGTCGGCTGAGCTTTTCTCCGCCGGGGAAAATGGCTCGACGGCAGTGCTTCTTGGCGTATTTTCTTACGGCGAACCGGTTTCCACTTCGCCTGAACATGCGTTGGCACCCTCCCTGGCCCTCCGGGCACAGGCTGGCTCGCGCGGCACGCCGGACGAGGGGGCCGCCCAGGCGCCTGCCTTCGTCATCCTTGGCGAAGGCGCGGGCGACATCGCGGCGCGCGAAACGCTGCTCGACCGCGCCATGGGGCCGAAGCGCAGGAAGAAGTCATCCGAGAAGCTGCGGCGCGGCCGCCGACCCTCGGAAGGCCTGGCCTTTGTCGCCCGCGATCCCTCGGGCGCGGTCGTCGGCACGGTGCGGCTGTGGGATGTGAGGCTGGGCGAGGGCGGTCCGGCGGCGCTTCTGCTCGGCCCGCTCGCGGTCGAGCCGGGATTGAAGAGCGGCGGCATCGGCTCGGCGCTTATGCGGCATGCGACCGCCGAAGCCGCGCGGCTTGGCCACGGCGCGATCCTGCTCGTCGGCGACGCGCCCTATTACGGACGGTTCGGCTTCTCGGCCGACCGCACCGGAGCGCTTGCCATGCCCGGCCCCTATGAGCGGCACCGGCTTCTGGCGCGGGAGCTGAAGGAAGGCGCGCTGGACGGCGCCACGGGCACGATCAAGGCCGCCGGCCGCAAGATCAAGGAACAGGTGCCGGGCTTTGTCGCTTGAGTCTTTGTTTTCACGCAATTCCGGACGGAAAACCGCTATGCACTTTTCCTGGAAAACGCCGCCCATCGGGCGGCGTTTTGCTTTTTGCGAAGGTTAGCCGAGCAACTGGCTGAGCGCCATGGCGACGGTCATGTCGCCTTCGACCTTCAGCTTGCCGGCCATGAAGGCCATGGTCGGGTTGAGGTCGCCGGCAATCAGCGAATCCAGATCGTCGAGCGACAGCTTGATCGTGCAGTCGGCCGGCGCGTCGGTGGTCGAGACGGTCGCGCCGTCGATGACGATGACGCCGTCGCTGCCAGTGTCGAACTTGACGGAATGCTCGAAGCCGGCGCTTGCCACGCGCGACTTGATCTTGTCGGCAATCTCCTGAACGCCCATGGCGGTTCTCCTCGTTGGTTGCGTTGACGCGCACCGGCGCTTGGCCGCTGGGCGAGGTAGACGCGCCGCGCTCCAGCGCGACCACAGGCGCATATAGCTTCGAGTTGACGTTAACGTCAACGCGGTCACCTTGCGTCATATCGCGTAGGGGAACTGGGCCATGCCCATCGCCGCCGGACGGCGGCCAGGCGGTCAATGCTCCGGCGCTGCCTGGAAGGGCTTGGTCATCGCCGCCGCGGTTTCGCCGGCATTCCTGCGGCGGCGAAGCGCGTTGTCGCGGATATCGTCCTTGGAGAGGAAATTGACCTGGTCGATCAACACCTCGTGCACCAGCTCGACGCCGACCCGGCTGTTGATGGTGTCTCGGATCGACTTGCGGAAGACGTCGAGATCGATCGATTCCTTCTTGGTGAAATCGATCTGCGGGTTGGAATAGAGATAGGAATAGACTTGGTCGGTCATCAGCGCCTGCGCCGGGACCGACAGCTTCTTTATCTGTTCCGGCTCCACCGTGTAGACCAGCTTGGTGAGGAAATAGCCGTCGATCGTGCCGTCGCGCAGCAACGGCACCGAGATCATGTCGGTCTTGACGTAGTCGAGGCCACCCAGCATCGGCTTCGGCGGTTCGGCCGCGCCGCGCTGGCCGGCCGCCTGGAAGGAATAGAAGACCGCGCCGAGCGTCACGGCGCAGATCCACAGCGCGGCGGCGATGAACTTTATCACCGGGTCTGTCCTTGCGCCTTGATCATCTTTGTCAGGCTCGCGCCATTCCGAACTCGCCGGCCGAATAGGTGCCGTCGGCATCGGCGCGCTGGATGGCGTTCCTCAGAAGCGTGGCGACCTCGTTGACCGCGTTGAGATGGGCGAGGATCGCCGCCTCGTTCCTGGCCAGCTTCTGGCGCAGCCGCAGCAGGCCTTCGCGATGCTGCTCGAGGAATTCGATCTCGTTGGCGCCCTTCAAGGCGCGGTTCAGCTCGTAGAGGTATCGGCTCTTGCGCGCGTTCGAGGCCTTGAGGTCATAGGCCGTTCCGCTGCGGATGCCGGCGGTCTCCTCGTCCACGACTTCCTCGATGCGGCCGATGATGGCGGCGAGGTTGCCGGGTCGTGCGGCGGCGGGCGCCTCCATTGCGTTGGTGCGTGCGGGAAGGTTGGAAAGGTCCGTTTGGTCGGCCATGTAGGTCCCTAGATCTTGATGTCCGTTTTTATGGTTGTGTCGTCGCCGGTCATCGACCGTGCGGCTTTGCGCTCAAGCTGCTCGATCATCGAGGTCGAAAGCCGGGTCTGCTGGTCGATCTCGGTTTTCTGCTGCCCCCCGGCAACAGGACCAACCGGCACCTTGTGCTTGCCGTCGAGATAATGGTCGGCGAGCATCGATTTGGCGATGCCGATGCCGCCATGCGCGGCCATGACATCGGCCACCTTTTCGGCCAGCTGCGACTTCCACATGTCGCCGGCCAGGCCCTTGCCGTAAACGCCCTCGGTGTCCTTGGGCATCATGTTCTGGATGAAGGTCGTCAGCACCATCGCCTCGAAGCGCTGGAACTTCTTCGCCGGATTGGCGGCTTCCGCCTTGTCGGCCGCCGCGCGCGAGAGCATGGAGCCGGCATCGACCGTCGCGGATGGATCGAGAGCGAACGGTGCCGAGGCGCCATTCGCTCGTCTGGCAAGCGTCGCGCGCGCGGCCTCGACATCGGCCGGTTCCGCTGCGCGGGCAACGTCCATGACGATGTCGCTGGGTGGGGAAATGGCCAAGAAAGTCCGCCCTTTGCCGGTTTTGTCATCCGCACAATGACTGAACAAGCTTGTGGCAGGCTTGCGGGAAAAGGGAGGCGGAATGCGGATGTATGGATCGGTTGTCTGCTTCGAGCCACGAGTGGCGCTCCCCAAGCGGATGTTCTGATGTCACCTTTGGAGCAGGAAGCGGAATGGCAGCTTGTGGTATAATGATGTCAGGCGCGGCCGTTCCGCTATCGTCCCAGAACCTGAAGCCAAAAATTCCTTGAGCATGTTCGTCAGTGTGAAATCGTATTTCACACCGACGGGCACATTCGACATATGTGATCTACCGCCGACGAGAGAGCACGCCTTTGACACGGGTGGGGTCGCAGGTTCAATCCCTGCCTCGCCCACCATCCAACCCTTCAAAATGTTGGATAAACTAGCGCCGACGAAATCCTCTGAAAAGCGGCACTGGCGCGTAGTACTCTCACACCCTGCCTTTGGCATTGACTATTCGCTGTTTCATCGATGCGAGTTTCGATTTCCGCTGGTCGAAAAGCTCACCGATAGCCTCTTGAAGAAGCTCAAAGCAGTCCAGCACCGTGTCGCGCGAAGCCTTCCCTTCGTGGCTTCCGATATTGCCGACAAATCGCAGTGCGTCGAACATGGTGGCATGGTCAGGCTCGGAATTCTTGAATGATGCGATGCGTGTGGCGAGGTCACGGGCAGCGGGAACACGCTGATGGTCCAGAATCTTCTCTACTATAATGCGAAGCCTGTTCGCGCAGGCGCCAAGGTCAATCCAGAACAACGCAAACGCCGTCTCGAACTCCTTTTTGAGCAGCTTCGGTGTGTCTTTTGGCACTGCGGCGAGCGGAGGAGCCGGATACATACCTTGCGGGGCTAAGCGGTAGAAATAGCGGTCTTCTACGAACTCGCGATTGTCTCGTTCTACAAGTTGCGAGTCGCCTTGAACCGAAACGATGGCGCCGCACTTGGCTATTCCGCATTGGAGGAAAAGGTTGAACTGGTGAACCGCGTCCGGTGGATCTATCCACTGGGTTTCCAGCTGCTCTTCAACATCCCTTGAAATCTTTTGACGAAACGAATCCGGCACACAATGCAATGTGCCTCGGTTGCACAGTGGACAAGGGTAAGGGGGGATTTCGTCTTTCGAAAACGTCTCCCCCCACAACTCACGTGTTGATGCCATATTGCCCTCCCAATTCAGACGGAGACTAAGGCTTGCTTGGCAATTCGCAACATCGGCCTAGTCCAGAATCTTGGCCGGATGAACTCGACGCTCCCAGGTGCTCCACTGGCGCTCGCGCGGGATAGCGTCAGACTGACCGACAAGATCGAAGATGACGACGACGACGTGAAGGACGTGAAGACGTTCATCCGCGCCCTGGAGTTTGTGGAATACATGATGACCGGCGTGCGGCCGAAGACCGACACGCTGCGGTGATGCACAGGCCGTAATCCCCCGGTTTTACTTACTGGCGACTTGAAGAATCACGCGCACTCGTGCCTACAGGGCGCGGCTTGCGGATAGATTTTTCTGTGGGGGATCTTCACAGGTGAAAGCAAGACGGCCTCAGTGCTACCTGCAGAGTGCCGACAGCAACATGATGATATGGGCGATACTACGCTGAATCGCTTAGGAGTATCCGCAAGCCACCCCCATGACAGTCGTATCCCTTAAACTGGAGCTGTATCGGAAAGCGGAGGACATCACCGACCTTGCAAAGATTCTTGGTCTGAAGCCAGCCCACATCTCCTATGCGCTTTACCATTTGCCACTGGCCGACAGATACGAAGAGTTCACGATCCCTAAAAAGACAGGTGGTGTCCGGACGATCAAAGCACCTCATAAAACGCTGAAAGCGATCCAAAAGCGGCTCGCGAAGGACTTGCTCGAAATCGAACAGGTTCTGGAAAAGTCGCGGGTAAAGAAGACAAATTGCATTCTCGCGCACGGCTTTAAGAAGAAGCTCTCCGTCATGACAAATGGGGAGAACCATCGTAAACAACGCTACGTGTTCAACGTGGACTTGAAGGACTTTTTTCCCACCATCAATTTTGGTCGGGTGCGCGGTTTCTTTCTGAAGCATAAGGACTTCGAGCTGAAGCCCGCTGTCGCAACTGTGCTTGCGCAGATTGCCTGCCATGACAACGAGTTACCCCAAGGAAGTCCATGCTCGCCAGTCATCTCTAACCTCATAGCTAGCGTTATGGATATCCGGCTCAACGAATTGGCGCATCGGCATAATTGCACTTACACCCGGTACGCAGACGACATCACATTCTCGACCAGCGAGAAGATTTTTGCGTCAGCAATTGGACGGCGGAATGTAAGCAGCATCAATCTGTGGGAAGCTGGAACCAGCCTCGCTAAGGTAATAAAAAATGCTGGGTTCAAAATCAATCCAGCCAAGACCCGTATGCAACTGGATTACTCTCGGCAGGAAGTGACCGGCGTCGTCGTCAATCAGAAGGTGAACGTTCCGGCGAACTACTATGCAGAAGCCGCTGCCATGTGCCATCACCTTTTCATGGATGGGGAGTGCTTCGTTAAAGTCGCAGGTGTCAAGCAGCCGCTGCCGCGCCGGAAACTGCGCGGGCGGCTCGCCTATATTTATCAGGTCCGCGGTAGAGGCCCGCTCATCAAAGCGGTGCCTGAGGATCAAGAGGAAAAGCCGAAAGGTGGGAAGCTCTGGGCGAGTTCTAAACTCTTCGAGAGGTTCGTGGACTACGTCGACCTCTATGGCATCGAACGGCCGGTCGTCCTCTGCGAGGGAGTGACGGACAACATCTACATCAAATCTGCCATCCAAGCACTTGCACCCACGCTCACGAACCCAGCCGGCGAACTGAAAATCAAGTTGTTTAAGTATACGAAAACATCGGCGGCACTGCAGCAATTGAGCGGCGGGGCCGGTGAGCTGGGAAAGCTGGCTAATACGTACCCAAGCCGCATCAAGAAGTTCAAAAGTGGTGGGCAACACCCACTAATTATAATCGGTGATTCCGATGATGGGTCGAAAAAGCTCTTCGCTGCTGTCGAATCCAAGACCGGGAAAAAGGTGGATGGTTCGCAGACCTGGTACCATATGGGGGCAAATCTCTACGTGGTGCCAATCCCTAAGATTGGGAATAAAGATACCGATATCGAGCGGCTTTTCGACGTTGCGCTTTTAAAAACGATCTACGACGGCAAGACGTTCGATAAGACCAATGCGGAGAAAGACGGCACCAAATTTTACGGGAAGAAGGTGTTCGCGACGAAGGTAGTCGCTGCGAACAAGGCAACTGTGGATTTTGGTGGTTTCAAGCCGTTGCTCGCGACTATCGCGGAAGTCATCGATCACCATAAAACCACGATCGTCTCGCCTACGGTCGCAGCGGTGGCGGCTGGCGGACCTTAGTCGACTGAGAATAAGGGCGCTGCATGGTTTCCGCCGTTTATGCGTGGGTGTTGGACTTCGAGTCCAGGAAATGTCCACGTCCACTGACATATTGGCTGCATCGCAACGCCGTGGTCTCAATGTGAAAGTCCCATTTCACACTCTTGGACAGTTCGACGGAGTTTTGACGTCTGCTTTTGGGAACCTGCATAACAGTCCGCAATGACTGACATGAGGTGCAAAGCGGTCGTGGTGTCGTCCGTGAGTCACCTTCGGGTTATTACTGAGCTACTCCTCGGCCCGCTTCTGCGTGATGAGATCGAGGCGCTCGCGGTCCGAGCGCTCGCGCTCGTCGCGGCGGCGCACGTCCTTGTAGGCACGCTCGACCATATTGGTGCGCGCCGTCGCGGTGGCGATCAACGCGGCTTCCTGGCGGGCGTCTTCCAGGTTCTTTTTCTGGCGCTCGAGCGCGCCGGTGATGCGGCGATGATAGATTTCCGGAAAGAGAGCGCCCAGCGAGGCGCCGGTGTCGAAACGCTCGATCAGGTCCCTGGCCTCAGCTTCCGCCTTGACGGCGGCGGCGAGGAAGCCGGCATGGCGGGTTTCGTGCAGGACTTTCAACTGCTCCTGCACCTTGACCAGTTTCTTCAGGCGGTCCTTTCGCGTGGTCATGGCTATCTCGCCAGCGTGAGGTCGACGAAGCCGTCGACGAACAGCGACAGCAAGGTGCCGACGGCGAAATAGAAGATGATCATGCCGCCGGCGATGACGAAGGGCAGCGAGATGAAATAGACCGGGATCTGCGGCGTCAGCTTGTTGACGAAGCCGATCGTCAGATTGACCAGGATGGCATAGGCGACGAAAGGGCTGCCGAGCCGAATGACCAGGAAGAAGGCGTCCGACACGGTATCGGTGACGTCGACCAGCGCCGCCTGCGGGTTGAAGAACACGTTGACCGGAGCGACCTGATAGGAGGCGACGAGCGCCTTGACGATCTCGTGGTCGAAGTCGAAGACGAAGAGCAGGAGCAGCGCCGAGAACGAGATGATGGCGGCGAGCGCCGCCTGCGGTTCCGGCTCCTCGATCGCCGGTCCGCCCGAGCCGCCATAGCCGATCAGCATGGCGATGGCCGAACCCATGAAGCGCAGTGCCTCCATGTAGAGCCTGGTCATGGCGCCGATCAGCCCGCCGACCAGCAACTCGGAGACGATCATGGGCGCCAGGACCTGCGGGCGCGGATCGACGAACGGGTAGATGCGGTCCCACAGGAAAGCGAGCAGGCCGCCAGTGGCGGCGATCGACACGAAGAGCCGGATCTGGACCGGCACGCGGGCGCTGGACAAGCCAGGCATCAGCATGAAGCAGGCGCCGATACGGCAGAAGGCGAGGAAGGCGGCGATGACGACGCCTTGCGAGAGCGCGTTCACGAGATGGTCCCGAGCACCTTGATCTCGACGCCCTTGGCGATCTCGACATGGCTGAGAACGGGAAGCGTCGTGAACAGCCGCTCGATGATCATGCGCACATAGGGACGCGCGTCGGGCGCGGTGACGAGCACGAAGCGCTCGCCGGCCTCGAGATGCTTGCGGATCGCCTTGGTGGCGTCCTGGCCGAATTCCTCGAGCTGACGCGGATCGATGTCGAACTCGCGCACCTCGCCCTTGGCGTCGCGCTTGAGGCTCTGATGGAAGGCGAGATCCCAGCGATTGCCGAGGCGCAGCACCTTGAGCGTGCCGCCTTCGGAGAGGTCGCCGCAGATCTGCTGCGCCATGCGGATGCGCACGTGCTCGACGATCTGCTCGGTGCGGCGCACATGCGGCGCGATCTCGGCGATCGCCTCGATGATCAGATGCAGGTTGCGGATCGAGACGCGCTCGGCGAGCAGCAGCTTCAGCACCGCCTGCAGGCCGGGATAGGAGATATGCGAGGTGCAAATCTCGTCGGCGAGCTTGCGGTATTCCGGATCGAGCCGCTCCAGCAACGCCTTCATGTCCTTGTAGGACAGAAGCTGCGGCAGGTTGTTGCGGATGACTTCCGAAAGATGGGTGAGCAGCACCGACATGTTGTCGGCGAAGGTGAAGTTCTCGCGCTTCAGGTCCTCGGCGAAGGTTTCAAGCACGGAATAGGCGCGCATGCCGAAGGCCGGCTCGCGGATTTCCTCGCCGGGGATCTCCGGCACGCCGCGCGTGCCGAGCAGCACCATGATCTCGCCGACGCGCATCTGGTATTCGGCGACCACAGTGCCGTGCACCTTGATCTGATAGCTCTTCGGCGGGATGGCGAAGTCGTCGGCGACGCGCACCTCCGGCACCACGAAGCCATATTGCTGGGCGAATTTCTTGCGCATCTTCGACATGCGGAACACCAGTTCCTGATGCGCCACCATCAGCCTGGTCGAAAGCTGCTTGCCGATCAGAAGCTCGATCTCGGCGGTGACCAGCGAGGCCTTGACCGAGTTCTTCTCCTCCTCGACCTTGTTCGCCTTCTCCTGCGTCTTCAGGGCTTCGGCGGCGGCGCGCTCGCGCCCCTGGCGCAGCGGGATGATGTAGCCGAGGCCGGCCATGCCGCCGGCAAGCGCGAAGAAGGGGAACAGCGGAAGGCCGGGCATGAGGCCGAGGATGACCAGCAGCGAGGCCGCGACGTAGAGCGCGCGCGGATGCGCGCCGAGCTGACCGAACACCGCCTGGTTGGTTGAGCCGCGCGTGCCGCCCTTGGAGACGAGCATACCGGCGGCGAGCGAGACGATGAGCGCCGGGATCTGGGTGACGAGGCCGTCGCCGACCGACAGCTTGATGAAAACGTCGGCCGCCTGGCCAAGACCCATGCCGTGGCGCAGATAGCCGATAGCGATGCCGCCGACGATATTGATGGCAGTGATGATCAGGCCGGCGATGGCGTCGCCGCGCACGAATTTCGAGGCACCGTCCATCGAGCCGAAGAAGGAGGATTCCTCCTCCAGCTCGCGGCGGCGCAGCTGCGCCGTCTTCTCGTCGATCATGCCGGCGGAAAGGTCGGCGTCGATCGACATCTGCTTGCCGGGGATGGCGTCGAGAGTGAAACGCGCGCCGACTTCGGCGATACGGGTGGCGCCCTTGGTGATGACGATGAAGTTCACCACGATCAGGATCATGAAGACGATGAGGCCGATGACGAAGTCGCTCGACATCACCAGCTTGGAGAAGCCCGAGATGACGTAGCCGGCGGCATGAGTGCCCTCGTTGCCGTGCGACAGGATCATGCGGGTGGTGGCGATGTTGAGCGACAGGCGCAGCATGGTGGCGATCAGCAGCACGGTCGGGAAGGACGAGAAGTCGAGCGGCCGCTGGATCCACAGCGCCACCATCAGGATCAGCACCGAAAGCGCGATCGAGAAAGCAAGGCCGATATCGATGAGGAAGGCCGGGATCGGCAGGAACAGCACCGCCAGGATGAAGACGATGCCCAGCGCGAAGAAGATGTCGCGGCCGTTCTTGACCGCCAGGCCGGACGGGAGTGTTTCGCTGATCGCCATATCGTCCTCAAATCCAGGGCCGCCACGCACAGGGCAGGCCCTTGACCGTAACTCTCCAAGCTTGCGCGAAGGTGGGAGAGTGGCTACGGGACCTGGCCACGGTCTTGGGAAAGGATGGCAGATGCTCCTGATCACCGGCACGATCCGGCTGCCAGCCGACAGGCTCGACCAGGCAAAGCCAGCCATGCAACGCATGATCCTGGCGAGCCGTGCCGAACCGGGCTGCCTCGGCTATTCCTACGCGCAGGACGTGCTGGATGCCGGGCTCATCCATGTCTCGGAGGCCTGGAGCGACCGCGCAGCGCTCGAAGCGCATTTCAAATCGGCGCATATCGCCGAATGGCGCGCGAGCTGGGCCGAGCTCGGCATCGGCGACCGCAAGCTCACGCTTTACGAAACGAATGGCGGCGCGCCGACCTGATCATCGGAGGCATTTACGGCTGTGCCGCATCCGCAGTCGCGACGGCGACCAGCCAGCGCCGCACGGCGCGTTCCTCCTCGGCGGAGAGGCCGGCGGTGAGCTCGCCTTCCAATTTGTAAACCCGCTCACGGCATTTCTTCAGCAAGGCGCGGCCGCTGTCCGAAAGGTCGAGATGCTGGATACGGCCGTGGACGGCATGGGGTCTGCGGAGGAGGGAACCGGCCTTTTCCAGATTGCCGACAATCACGCTCACCGTCTGCGGCGTCAGCACCGCGAGCCGGGCCAGATCGGCATTGGACAGGCCGGGATAGGCCGAGATCATGGTGAGGGCCGCGAACTGCGCCTGTGTCACGCCGAATTCATCCAGCGCCCGCTCCACCTTCAGGCGGTAGGCGCCAGCCGCCTGGCGCAGCAGATAGCCCAGATAGCCTTGCTCGCCGCGCTTGCCCTCACCGGCAGACGGAATGGATGGGTTCCCCTTGCGCATGATGTCAGGGCTCTTATATGTTGTTCGTACTCTGATATTATAGCAGCAAGGAGCGAAATACGATGGGCCATCGCATTTTTCTTGCGGGCGCCTCGGGCGCGATCGGCCGCCGGCTGGTGCCGCAGCTGGTGGCGGCCGGGCATGGGGTGACGGCGACCACGCGTCAAGCGGCAAAAGCAGAAGATATTCGAGCGCTCGGCGCCGATCCGGTGGTGGTTGATGTGTTCGATGCGAGCGGGTTGCGCGCGGCTGTCTTGGCGGCAAAGCCGGAGATCGTCATCCACCAGCTCACGGACCTTCCGGCCGGGCTCGATCCATCGAAGATGGCCGAGGCAATCGCTCGGAACGCCCGCATCCGCGATGAAGGAACCCGCAACCTCGTCGAAGCGGCGAAGGCTGCCGGTGCGAAGCGGCTGATCGCGCAAAGCATCGCCTGGGCCTACGCGCCGGGACCCGAGCCACACGACGAAACCGATCCTTTGGACAGTGGCGCGGAGGGCGGCCGGGCCGTCAGCGTCGGCGGCGTCATTGCGCTGGAGAAGCACGTGCTCGGCGCCTCGCCGATCGCCGGCATCGTGCTGCGCTACGGTCATCTCTACGGGCCAGGCACCGGCGCGGCAGCCGCCTCGGACCCGGCGGTGCATGTCGATGCCGCCGCCAACGCGGCTCTGCTTGCCGTCGAGCGGGGAACGCAGGGCGCCTTCAATGTCGCGGAGCCGAACGGTCATATCACGACCGACAAGGCTGTCGCCGAGCTCGGCTGGCGCGCCGGCTTTCGCCTGGCCGAGTAAGCGAGGGAGTTGCCGTCATGATCGAAGATGTTTCTTCACGCGGCCTGATCGGCGTCGCAGCCATCGCTGCGGGGTTGCTTGGCATGGCCGTAGTCCAGAGCAACAGGGCATCCACCGTCGCTGACGGAATGGGCGCGCATGTCCACATGATGGGGGCTGATGCCGGGGAGGGGGCGACGGCGCGTCCGACCACCACGGTGAAGCCGCTCTCCTGCGAAAAGCTGCCGAATGTGCCTGGGCATTGGATCACCACGGCGCTGGTCGAGTTTCCGCCCAATGCCTATACGCCGCGACATCGCCATCCCGGTTCCGTCACGGCCTTCGTCATCAAGGGAGCGCTGCGTTCGCAGATGGAAGGCGGACCGGCTGTTACTTACAGTCAAGGCCAGACCTGGTTCGAAGCGCCAGGCGCGATCCATTCTTTCGCCGAGAACGCCAGCGCCACCGAGCCGGCGGAACTGCTGGCGATCTTCGTCGCGGAGGACGACTGCGGCCCGCTGACCATTCCGTTAACTGACTAAATCTATCGCCTTTATCGCGGCGGCAAGCGTTCTTAACGCTAATTCGCACAACGCCAAAATGGCGCCACAAGCGGTCGGCATTGCGGTTGCCACGCAAGGCCGCCGCGCGTATCAGGCACGGCAGTTGTTTATCTTTCGCATACCGGCGAGCCGTTCCGTTGCCTGCCAGAAACGACCCACAAGTCTATGCCCGCCGGCTTCGCGCGGTGCTGATCAGTTCGATCCCCGTGCTCGAGGCGCGCGGCATTGCGATCGTGCTGATGGCCGGCATGGTCGGCGCTATCGCGGGCGCGCTGGTCACCGGCATGAGCGCGCTGGTGCAAGGCATGCATTGGCTGCTGTTCGACGTGCAACCGGGCGGCCGTCTTTCGGCGATGTTCTCGCTCGCCGACCCGGTGCAGGCGATGTTCCCGGCGATCGGCGGCCTGCTGCTCGGCCTTTCCGTCATCTGGCTGAGAAAGCGCAAGTTCCGCACTCCGGTCGACCCGATCGAGGCCAATGCGCTCTATGGCGGGCGCATGTCGCTCACCGACACTTTCATCATCGTGGCGCAAACGATGATCTCCAGCGGCTTCGGCGCCTCGGTGGGATTGGAAGCCGGCTATACGCAGATCGGCTCCGGCATAGCTTCCCGACTTGCGCGCGCGTTCCGGCTGCGCCGCAACGACGTCCGCATTCTGGTCGGCTGCGGCGCGGCCGGCGCGATTGCCGCCGCCTTCGACGCGCCGCTGACCGGGGCCTTCTACGGTTTCGAGCTGGTCATCGGCATCTATTCCGTCGTCAATGTGGCGCCGGTTATGACGGCGGCGATCGCCGCCTCGCTGACGGCGGAAATGTTCGGCGGCGTGCCGTTCCCGCTGGAGCTGTCAGGTTTGCCGAATTTGACCGCCAGCGAGTATGTGCCGTTCCTGCTGCTCGGACTGCTCGGCGGGGCAGCCTCGATCGCCATCATGCATCTGGTGAGCATCGTCGAGCGTCTCTTCGTGCGGCTGTCGATCGACGCGTCGGTCCGGCCGTTCATCGGCGGCATCTTCGTCGGCCTGCTCGGGCTGGTCACGCCGCAGGTGCTCTCCAGCGGCCATGGCGCGCTGCATCGCGAGTTCGCCATGAATTATGCGCTGCCGGTGGTGGCGAGCGTCTTCGTGATGAAGCTGGCGGCCTCCGCCATCTCGCTCGGCTCGGGCTTCCGCGGCGGCCTGTTCTTCGCTTCGCTGTTCCTGGGAGCGCTGCTCGGCAAGGTCTTCGCCGGCGTCATGGCGCTGACCGCGCCATCCGCCGGCATCGACCCGGCGGTCGCCGCCGTCGTCGGCATGACCTCGCTTGCGGTCGGCGTCGTCGGCGGCCCGCTGACCATGACGTTCCTGGCGTTGGAATCGACGCGCGACCTGACCCTCACCGGCGTGGTGCTGGCCGCCTCGATCATGTCGGCGATCCTGGTGCGCGAGACCTTCGGCTACTCCTTCTCGACCTGGCGTTTCCATCTGCGCGGCGAGACGATCCGCAGCGCCCATGACGTCGGCTGGATGCGCAGCCTCACCGTCGGCTCGATGATGCGCAAGGACGTCCGCACCATTCCCGCCTCGACCACGCTCTCCGAATTCCGCAAGGAGATCCCGCTCGGCTCCGGCCAGCGCGTCATCGCCGTCGAACATGCCGACCAGTATGTCGGCATGCTGCTCGTGCCGGAACTGCACAGCGATCCCTCCGATGGCGAGACGCCGGTGAGCGCGCTCGCCCAGTTCAAGGATGCGGTGCTGGTGCCGTCGATGAACGTCCAGACCGCCGCCGAGACCTTCCAGCGCACCGGGGCCGAAGAACTGGCGGTGGTCGAGGACTTCGACGAGCGCATCGTGCTTGGCCTGCTCACCGAGAGCCATCTGATGCGCCGCTACGCCGAAGAGCTCGACAAGGCGCGCCGCGACCTGGCCGGCGAGGGCTAGCGCTGAACTTGTTTTGTAGCGACTGGTATTCTCTATCGTGTCACTTGTTTAGCGGTATTCGAGGGATTTATATTTCGGGGGATATGCTTGCGCTAGGAGGGGGATTTGGCCGGCGACTATGATGACTTTATCGAGGAATACGACGACCTTGCTCGACTGGCGAGTCGGGCCAGATACCAAGATTTCGCTTCAGCGTTGCGCCGTTGGTTGAGCGCCCTGAACAACGCACCAGAACCACTACTTTCTCGGCTTCAATGGCTTCAAGCCCTGTTTCCGATGGAGCGTGTCAACCGGGAAGTGTTGATTGAGCCGAGTGGTATGGTGGGTTCAGGTAGGATGTCGTGGCCTGACGACACAGAAAGCCGATTATCAGCGCAACTGAATCTATTTCGAAACATGTCACTGGAAGCAGATGCAGGGTGGCGATTTGCGCATGACTATTTTTACGCCAGTTCGAATAACATAAATGCCGTACTCCATGAGATGACGGAACATCTCTTCGATCCGCTTGTGGACGATCTGCGTCGGTACATGCGCCGTAACAGAGATAAGTCAGTGGAAGAATCTGGCCAAATCGCCCCCGCTTCGGATCGAGTAGTGCCGATCAATCACAATGCCCCTGAGTATACGTCTCTTTTTACGGGGTTGGAGGGTTTAGAGGAGCAGCTTAGAGGGAGCAATGATATTGATCTCGATGTCCGTGACCGTTCTATTGCTGAAGTGATATCCGTAAAGGCTCTGCTTGAGCCAGAAACAATACGTGTTAATATTATAAACAACTTTATAGTTGGTGTTTTTGTTTATCTTCTATCTGTGTTAGGGGACAATGTTATTGGACAAATTATTCAAAATACCATCATTCCAAGTTTGAAAATACTATTCCCAGCCGTATTTGGATCTTAGTTGGGCGAGTCGATTGCTGGATGGCTATCTGACCTAATTTGAAGATACCAAGTACATCCAGAGTCCTCCAGGGCATATGCGATTGCAGGGCGCGGAATCGTTTCGCATAGGGCAGGCGCAGCGCTCATCCGTACATTTGTCGGCAAGCCGACGCAGGCGGATTCTTGCTGCTTGCCATTTGTACAGTGACACTGTACAAAGTGTGCAGTGGAGAACAAACGAGATGCCCAAGGCTACCGATAAGGGCCAGGCTTCAACCGGGGACAGGAACGGTTCGGTCGCAACGGCCGCGCAAGAGGTGCTCGGCATGCGGCTCAAGAGCCTGCGCCTTGCCCGCCGCCTTTCGTTGCGCGACCTGGCCGAGGCGACCGGCACCAGCGCCAGCTTCATCAGCCAGCTCGAGCGCGGCCTGACCGGCGCCAGCACGGCATCGCTCAACCAGATGGCTTCGGCGCTCGGCGTCAGCGTCGCGCTGCTGTTTGCCGAAAGCACGGCTCAAAATCACCACGGCGTGCTGCGGCGCAGCGAGCGGCCCAGCCTGCCGCCCAGCGACGGGTGCCGCAAGATGCTCTTGTCGCGGCCCCCGCTGAGCGACATGGAAGTCTATGTCGGGGAGTTCGAGATCGGCGGCTCGACCGGCTCCGACCAATACACGCATGGCGATGCGCATGAGATGTTGATCGTCCTGCGCGGCGTCGTCGAGGTGTCGCTCGGCGAGGCGAGCCATGTCCTCGAGGAGGGCGACAGCGTCGAATACACCACCTCCACCCCGCATCGCACGGAGAACATCGGCAGCGGCCGGGCCGAAGTGATGTGGATCATCGCGCCGCCGACCTCGGCGCGCGCCGAGCTCGACCAATACACGACCTGGAAACCGCCCGCCGCCAGGTAGCTGATCAAACGCGGGCATGAATGGGAGAGTTATCGTTATGTTGAAATCGAGATATGGCATCGGCGCCGTTCTGGCGCTCGGCGTTCTGACCGGCGCCGCCTTTGCGCAGGACAAGCCCGTGGCGGGCGAGGTCAAGGAGGGGTCGCTGAAAGGCAAGACCCTGACGCTCGTCTCCTATGGCGGCATCTACCAGGACGGACAGGCGGCGGCGCTGAAGGAGTTCGTCGACAAGTCCGGCGTCAAGCTGCTCAATGACGGTCCGACCGAGATCGCCAAGCTGCAGGCGCAGGTCGAATCCGGCAATGTCACCTGGGACGTCGTCGATACCGACGACCTGCCGCCTTACGTCTATTGCGGCAAGCTGTTCCAGAAGCTCGACCTGACCAAGCTCGACGTCTCGAAAATCCCGGAAGGCCAGGTCGGCGAATGCTCGGTGCCGGCGATGAACTACGGCGTCGTGCTGATGTACAACAAGGAGAAGTACAAGGATAATCCGCCCAAGAGCTGGGCCGACTTCTTCGACACGGAAAAGTTCCCGGGCGTGCGCGGGATCGACGGCTCCGGCAGCCCAACGGGCGGGCTGCTGGAACAGGCCTTCAAGGTCGCCGGCGGCGACCCGAAGGCGATGACGGTGGCCGATATCGACAAGGCCATCGACGTGGTCCGCAAGCTCGGTCCCGACACCATCTTCTGGAAGACGGGCGCTGAATCGCAGCAATTGGCGGAGTCCGGCGAAGCCGACATGCTGATGATGTGGACCGGCCGCGCCATGACCGCTGTCAAGAACGGCGCCAAATATGCGCCCGCATGGCAGGACTGGCTGGTGGTGATGGACCAGATGACGATCCCGGTCGGCGTCAAGGACACGGATGCCGCTTACGCGCTGCTCAACGCCTATCTCGGCAAGCGGTCGCAGGAGATCCTGGCGGAGAAGACGTCCTACACGCCGATCAACAGCGACGCGCAGCCCAAGGTCGACGCCTCCGTCGCCGCCTTCCTGACCAACACGCCTGAGCGCCAGAAGCAGGGCTACAAGCAGAACTTCAAGTTCTGGGTCCCGAACTTCGCGGTGGCGCAGGAGAAGTGGTCGGCGTTGATGGCCGGCAACTGACCGGCTGAAGGAGAGGTCCGTGAGCGCGCTCGAACCGACGACGCCTTCCGCCCCGCAACGGGCGGGCTGGGCATGGCGGCCGTTCGCGCTCACGCTGCCGGCGCTGGTGCTGCTGGCCGCAGTGATCGGCTATCCGCTGATCACGATCGTGCTGCGCAGCCTGTCGGAGCCGCAATGGGGCCTGCAGAACTATGCCTGGTTTTTCGGCGCACCCGTCAATCTGACGGTGCTCCAGCGCACCTTTACGATCTCGGCCTGGGTGACTGTGGTCTGCGTGCTCTGCGCTTACCCTTACGCCTATCTGATGACCGCCGTCGGGCCACGCGCGCGGCTTGTCCTTGTGCTCTGCGTCTTGATCCCGTTCTGGGTGAGCGGCGTGGTGCGCACGCTTTCCTGGGTGATCCTGCTGCAGGATTCCGGCGTCATCAACTCGCTGCTGAGATCGGCCGGTTTCGACGGCATCCGCCTGATCCGCACCCAGACGGGCGTGGTGATCGGCATGGCGCAGGTGCTCCTGCCGTTCATGATCCTGCCGCTCTATTCGGTGATGAAGGGGATCGATCTCAGGCTGGTGCAGGCGGCGCGGAATCTCGGAGCGCGACCGTCGCGCGCGTTCTTCACCGTCTACCTGCCGCTGTCGCTGCCAGGCGTCTATGCCGGCGCGATCATCGTCTTCATCCTGGCGCTGGGCTTCTACATCACGCCGGCGCTGCTCGGCGGACCGCGCTCGACCATGCTGTCGACGCTGGTGCAGACGCAGGTGCTCAGCCTGCTGCAATGGGGACGCGGTGGCGCCATGGGCGTGGTGCTGCTGGTCGCGACCTTCGTGCTGCTCGCGCTTGCGGCGCCGGTGATGCGGTCGAGGCATCGGGAAGCGGGGCGACGCTGATGGAGATGAAGCCGCTCACGCGCGTCATCCTCGGGCTTGTCTGCCTGCTGGTGGCGATATGGCTGGTGGCGCCGACGCTGGTCGTGGTGCCGATGTCGTTCAACGAGAACAAGTCGCTTGCCTTTCCGCCGCAGGGCTTTTCCTGGCAGTGGTACTTGAATTTCGCCACCAACCCGGATTGGTCTTCCAGCTTCCTCAACTCGCTCAAGGTCGCCTCGCTGGTGGCGGTGCTGGCGGCGGTGCTCGGCACGCTCGCCGCCTTCGGCCTCGACCGCATGAAAGCGCGACCGGCCAATCTCTTGCGCATGCTGATGCTGACGCCGATGGTCGTGCCGGGCGTGGTTCTGGCCATCGGCATCTATGCCGTCTATCTCGATGCGCAGCTCGTGGGCACGCTGACCGGCTTCGTGCTTGCGCATACGATCCTGGCGCTGCCCTTCGTGCTGATCGCGGTTTCGGCCAATCTCGAAGTGTTCGACAGGCGGCTGGAGACGGCAGCGGCGAGCCTCGGCGCCGGCGCGCTGACCACGTTCCGCACGGTGACGCTGCCGCTGATCCTGCCCGGCATCGTGTCGGGGTTGCTGTTCGCCTTCGCCACGTCCTTCGACGAGATCGTGGTGTCGCTCTTCATCACCAACCCCTATCTCAAGACGTTGCCGGTGCAGATATTTTCCTCAATCACGCGCGATGCCGACCCGACGGTCGCGGCCGTCGGCACCATTCTGTTGTTCGCCACCACGATCCTGATCGGCGGCGGCATGCTCCTCCTTGGCCGCGAACGGAAGGGACGCCTATGAACCCGAGAGCGGAAAATCGCGGCGCCGCGATCGACCTCGACATGGTCAGCAAGGCCTACGGGTCCTTCAAGGCGCTGGACGGTGTCTCGCTCAGGATCGAGCCAGGCGAGTTCATGACGCTGCTGGGGCCGAGCGGCTCGGGCAAGACGACGACGCTCAACGTCGTCGCCGGCTTCACCGACGTGACCAGCGGCAAGCTTCTGGTCGGGGGAAAGAGCGTCGTCGGCGTGCCGGCGCACAAGCGCAATATCGGCGTCGTCTTCCAGCACTACGCGCTGTTCCCACATATGACGGTCGGCCGCAACGTTGCCTATCCGCTGACATTGCGCGGCATCAAGCAGGACGAGCGCAAGAAGCGGGTCGCGAGAGCGCTCGACATGGTCAAGATGGGCGACTTCGCGCATCGCTATCCGAGCGAATTGTCCGGCGGCCAGCAGCAGCGCGTCGCGCTTGCACGCGCCATCGTCTTCGATCCGCCGCTGCTCCTGATGGACGAGCCGCTCGGCGCGCTCGACAAGAAGCTGCGCGAATGGCTGCAGCTCGAGATCAAGCGCATTCATCGCGAGCTCGGCACCACCTTCGTCTATGTCACGCACGACCAGGAAGAGGCCCTGGTGCTGTCGGACCGCATCGCCGTCTTCAATCGCGGGCGCATCGAGCAGGTCGGCACCGGCCGCCAGCTCTATGACGAACCGGCGACGCTCTTCGTCGGCCGCTTCATCGGCGATTCCACCGTGTTGCGCGGCGAGGCGAAAAGCGACGGCACCGGGACGGCTCTGACCGTCGCCGGCGAGATGGTCACCGCGCCCCGTCGGCTGGCCGGCGAAGCCAATCCGGTCATGCTGCTGCGGCCGGAGAAGCTTGCCATCCGCCGATCGGGCCAGGATGCCGCCGGCACGAACCGGTTGTCGGGGACGATCGCCGAGGCGATCTATCTCGGCTCGGGGTCGAAATATGAAGTGAAGCTCGCAGACGGCTCGACCGCGATCGTGCGCTCGCCGCTCGCCGGCGAGAGTTTTGGCCTGGGCGAGAAGGTCGAGCTTTGCTTCGACGGCGCCGATGCGAAACTCCTGCCCGACGACAGCACGGCCGACACAACGCTCACCTGATCCATCTCTTTGTTTCAAACGCAATCCCGGATGGAAAACCGTTTCACACTTTTCCTGGAATTGCTCTAGCGGAAGCCATCCCATGCAAGTCAAGCGCAACGGCGACATCTCGTTCTGGTATGCGGATCTGGGTCATACCCCGGCGCCGAGACCGCCTTTGCCCGGCGACATCGAGGCCGATGTCGCGATCGTCGGCGCCGGCTATACCGGGCTTTGGACAGCCTACTATCTGAAGAAGGCGAAGCCATCGCTGCGCGTCGTGCTCGTCGAGCGGGAGTTTGCCGGCTTCGGCGCCTCGGGGCGCAATGGCGGCTGGCTGTCGGGCGGCTTCGGCTGGTCGCGCGAGAAATATCTGAAGACGTCGACACGGCAAGGCGTCACCGCCATGCAGAAGGCGATGGCCGGCTGTGTCGATGAGGTGATCCGGGTGGCGACGGAAGAAGGCATCGATGCCGACATCCGTCGCGTCGACAATCTGACGGTTGCCACCAATCCGGCGCAGCTGGAGCGGGTGCGCGAGGAATTCGAGACGATCCGCTCCTGGGATGCCGACCCCGAACGCATCGAACTGCTAGACCAGGCTGCGACCCGCGCGCGCATCAACATCCACAATGTACTCGGCGGCTTCGTCATCCACGGCCAGGCGCGCGTGCAGCCGGCCAAGCTGGTGCGCGGGCTGGCGGCGGCGGTCGAGCGTCTCGGTGTTTCGATCTACGAAAAGACGACGGTGACGGCGATCGCCAAGGGCGTTGTGACAACGAACCGGGGTGCGGTGCGGGCCGAAACCGTCATCCGCGCTACGGAAGGGTTCACGGCCTGCATTCCTGGAGAGGAGCGGACCTGGCTGGCGCTCAACAGCGCGCAGATCGTCACCGAGCCACTGTCGGAAGAGCTCTGGCGCAAGATCGGCTGGGAGGGGCACGAGTTGCTCGGCAATGCCGCGCATGCCTATTGCTATGCCCAGCGCACGCGCGAGGGTCGCATCACCATGGGCGGGCGCGGCGTGCCCTACCGCTACGGGTCGCGCACCGACGTCAACGGGCAGACGCAGCAGGCGACGATCGACCAGTTGCACACGATCCTGACCACGCTGCTGCCGCAGACCGCCGGATGCCGCATCGATCATGCCTGGTGCGGCGTGCTCGGCGTGCCGCGCGACTGGTGCACGACGGTCGGCCTCGATCCCGCGACGCGCATCGGCTGGGCCGGCGGCTATGTCGGGCTCGGCGTGTCCAGCTCCAACTTGTCGGGGCGCACGCTGAGCGATCTCGTGCTCGGCGAGAGCACCGAACTGACGCGGCTGCCCTGGGTCAACCGCAAGGTGCGGCCATGGGAGCCGGAGCCGTTCCGTTGGCTGGGCGTCCATTCGATGTACAAGCTCTACCGCATCGCCGATAACCGCGAGGCCGCCGGGCTTTCGCATACCTCGAAGCTGGCCGCCCTGGCCGACAGCCTGACTGGCCACTAGGGCGGTTCGGCGTCCGCCCAATCGTTCGTTTTCGCGCAGTTCCAGACCGCTGGAATTGCCCTGATCCATGGAGACCAGCTTGATCGATCTTTCGACTTTCCACGACCTCGCCAAGGCCGACATCGGCGCTTTTTCACCGAAGCCGACCTCTTTCGAAGGGGATCAGCTGGAGGCCGCGCGGTCGTTCTTCCAATCGCCGGACGGAACCATCGATATCGGCATCTGGGAATGCACGCCCGGACGGTTCACCGCCGACCGCACGAACTCGTCGGAGATCTGCCACATCATCTGCGGCCGCGCCGAGGTGAGCCGCGCCGATGGCGAGATGCGCGAGCTGGGGCCGGGCGACCTTCTCGTCCTGCCGCAGGGATGGAAAGGCGAGTGGCGCATCCACGAGACCACCCGCAAGCTCTACATGATCCAGAGCGCCGATTGATCCCTGACCCTTCGGCGCACGTCGTTTGCCGGAAGCGTGCTTCGAACGACGTGCCGTCAGTGATCGATCGGGCCTTTCGGCGAGACGAGCGTCGTTCCCGCGGTGGTCGGGCGCTCGATCATGCGGCGCACGCGCGGCGGGTTCTCGCCGCTGTGCAGCGCGCGGATGCGTTCGCCGACCACGGCGTCGGCATGGGTGGCGCGCCGGTTGTGGCGGATATACTCGACCCAGGTCGGCGTGTGGTAGTGCTCGATCCAGATGCCGGGATTCTCGAGGTCGCGGGCCAAGGTCCAGTTGCGGGCGCCGTCGCGGCGGCGGATACGGCCGCGCTCGGCCATGGTCGCGAGGAATTCCGGCACGTCGTCTTCGCGAATGACGTACTCGATCATGATGGCGATGGGGCCGCTGCGCGGCTTGAGATCGAGCGCCAGCATCGGCTCCTTGAAACGGTTGAGCGGATCGAGGTTGAGCACCGTCTGCCGCGGTAGCGGCAGGGCGAAGCCAATGGCGCTGCCGGCGAGCATGGCGACCGCCGCCGCGATCAGCGCGGTCTCGGCGCCATGCGCGTCGGCGACGACGCCCCAGATCCAGCTGCCCAGCGCGATGCCGCCAAAGGTCGCCGTCTGGTAGATCGACAGCACGCGGCCGACCACCCAACGCGGCGTCGACATCTGCACCGTGACGTTGAAATGCGAGAGAGCGATCACCCAGCAGGCGCCGCCGATGAGCAGGCCCGCCGACGTCTGCCAGCCATTGTGGCTGACGGCGGCGTTGAGGGCGCATAGGGCGAAACCGCAAAAGGCCATGCGCACCATCACCTCGCTCGACAGCAGCTGCCTGAGCCGCACGCTGATCAGCGCGCCGCCGACCGCGCCGATGCCGAAGGCGCCGAGCATGATGCCGTAGGTCAGCGCGTCGCCCTTGACGACGTCGCGCGCCACCAGGGGAAGAAGCGCCAGCACCGCGCCGGCGCTGAAGCCGAAGGCCAGACCGCGGACCAGCACCTTGGCGATGTTGGGCGACATGGCGACATAGCGCAGGCCGGCGCCCATCGCCGCGCCCAGCGACTCGCGCGGCAGGGTTTGCTCGGGCAGCGCCGGCTTCCAGCGGGCGAGCACGACGATCAGGCCGATATAGCTGACGGCGTTGGCGGCGAAGGCGGCCGCCGCACCCGCTGCGGCGACGATCACGCCGCCGATGGCCGGGCCGACGCTACGGGTGATGTTGAAGCCCAGCGAGTTGAGCGCGACGGCCGCCGGCACCTTGGCGCGCGGCACCATATCGCCGACCGAGGCCTGCCATGACGGGCTGTTCAGCGCCGTGCCGCTGTCGATGAGGAAGGTGAAGGCAAGCAGCGTCCATGGCGTCATCCAGCCTTGCCAGGTGAACAAGGTCAGCAGCGCCGAGACGACCAGCATGAAGGTCTGCGCCACCAGCATCACCTTGCGGCGGTTGAAGCTGTCGGCGATGGCGCCGGCAACGAGCGCGAACAGCATGATCGGCAAGGTGGTCGAGGCCTGGACCAGCGCCACCTGGTAGGGCGAGGTGGCGATCGTGGTCATCATCCAGGCGGGGCCGACGCCCTGGATCAGGCCGCCGAAATTCGACACCAGGCTGGCCGACCAGATGGCGCGGAAGATACCATGCCGGAACGGCGCCAGCGCGGAGACGCGTTCGCTTTCCGGCTCGTCGTCGATCATGATGGCGCCTTCGTCCGCTGTAGAGGCTCACCGCACCCGGAAGGGCAGGCGACTCGCCAAAGAGTGCGGCCCAACAACAGGAAGGCAAAGGCGAAAATGCGTCGGCGAAGCTTTAAACCAAGCATCTGGCCGGTCTGGACCAACTTTTGGCTATTTTGCGTTTCTCGCCTCGGCATGCAGGGCCTCGGTCAGGCCGCCTGCCGTCTCGCCATTCATGTAAAGCCTGAGCAGCATTTCCATGCCGACGAGACGCAGGCGCGACGTCTCCTGGCTTCTCGCCATGTCGATCAGGTCGTCCAATTCGGAAGCAGACCATTTCATCGCGTCGCGCAGCACACCGCCGCGCAGCAGGCCCTGCGTTCCGGCTGAAAAAGCGGCATTCATCTCGAAGCCGTTCTTCGCTGCGCGAATGTTTTCGCGCGGCAGATGGCGCTCGGCGGCCTTTTTCAGCAGCCACTTACCGGTTCCGTCGCGGTATTTCTGCCTGCGCGGCAGGTGAAGGGCGAAGTCGATCAGCCGGTTCTCGATGAACGGCACCCTGAGCTCGACGGAGGCCGCCATGCTCAACCGGTCGTGCCGGTGCAGCAGGTCCTGCAGATGCGAGTAGAGGTCGTAAAAACAGCTTGCCAGGAAGGCGCGGTCGCTGGCCGGCGCGACGCCTTCCAGCCTGTCGAACAGCTTTGTCTGCAGGAAGTTCAGCTCGGGCGACAGGGCTCTGAGCGCCATGGTGCGGTCAGTCGGCGAGCCGCGACCGATCGAGTTTCGAAACGGCGCGCGGCGCAATTCGGCGAATTTGCGGTCCTGCCTGGCCTTCGAGCGGAACAGGCGCTGCAGCCAGGATTGGCGCCAGACCCTGATCGTCGATGCTTGCCATTTGTAGCCGCCGAAGAGCTCGTCGGAACCCTCGCCGGTGAGCAGCACCTTGACGCCGTCGGCGCGGCACTGCTCGGCAAGCGCCAGCAACGCGGCGTGGCTGGCATGCCAGCCGTCGGTTTCAAGGTGCCAGACCGCGGGCGGCCAGAGCTCGAGGAACCGGTCCTTGTCAAAAGGCACCCTGCGCAGGCTGACGCCGACATGGCGACCGGTGCGCTCGGCGTCCGGCGCTTCGCTGTGGCCGAGCTTCTGGTCGATGACGTAGCCGTGCAGCTCCGGCCTGTAGCGCTTGGCAAGCGCGGTGATCAGGCCGGAATCGACGCCACCGCTGCAGGCGGTTGCAAGGCTGGCATCGGCGATGCAATGCAGCTCGACACTTTCCTCGAGCAGCCTCTCGAGCGTCGCCGTATGTTCGGCGTCGGACGTCCTGTCGCCGGCGATGCGCGTGGTATCGAGGACGTCGAGGACGTGCCAGAAGCGGCGCTTGTCGATGCCGTCTCCGGTGATCCTCCAAAGGCCTGCCGGCGGCAGCCGCTCGATGCCGTCGAAAACGCTGTAGCTCGAATCACGGCTCTGCCAGGCAAGCCGCAACGTCAGCTCGCGTGTGTCGATCCGGCGCGCAAAGTCGTGGCAGGCGAGGATCGCCTTGTCCTCGGAGGCGAACAGCACGCGGTCGCCGGTTTCGGCGACCGACATCGGCTTGATGCCCAGCCTGTCCCTGGCAAGCCACAGGGCGCCGTCGCGGGCATCGAAATAGGCGAAGGAGAACATACCGTCGAACAGCGGCACCGCTTTTTGCGGACCCCAGTGATGCAGGGCCTGAAGCACCACCTCGGTGTCGGAGACCGATTGGAACGTCAGGCCTTCCGCCTGCAGCGTCTTGCGCAGCGCGCGAAAATTATAGACCTCGCCATTGTAGCACAGCACGCCGTCGCCGGACGCGGTCAGCATCGGCTCGCGCGCGGCGGGCGATGGATCGATGATGGTCAGCCGGCGGTGGCCGAGCGCCAGGCGGGCGTTATTCCAGTTGCCGTGATCGTCGGGACCGCGATGCGCCAATGCCTGCATCATGCGCGCGACGTCGCGACGATCGCCGCTGCCGATCGGATCGCGCTTTCGCCAGACGCCGGCTATTCCGCACATGGCCCGCCGGCCGTTCTTGCCTGATGCATCGCTTCCTGAATCGCCTGAGACGTCGGCCGACGCCGTCGCGCCTACAATCTAGCTGCAAGAAACGCCGCCGCAAGCGATCTCGCGGCTTGCGAACAGGCCGCCAGACACTTGCTGCGGCTTCGCGTCAGAAGCCGTGTTCGATGCGCTCGAAGATGACGTTGGTGAAGGCCGAGATCTGGCCGCCGATGAACGGGCCGGTCAGCGCCACCACGAGCATGATGGCGACGATCTTCGGCACGAAGGTAAGCGTGATTTCCTGGATCTGGGTCAGCGCCTGGATGAGCGCGATGCCGATGCCGACCACCATCGCCACCAGCACCACGGGGGCGGAAGCCGTAAGCACCGTCCACACGGCGTACTGGACGATATCGAGGGCGTCGGCCTCGTTCATGGGCTGCCCCTGTGCGAAGCCGGCTAAAGCGGGTCGCGTGAAAAACGTTTCACGCGACCTGCTTTAGCTTTTTTGATTTTAAGCATGTCTTTATCCCGAAACCGGCCCCCCTTTCGGAAAACCTGCTTAGGCGGCCGGCTTGATCGACACACCCGCGCCGACCGGGACCTGGGTGCCGTCCTGCAGCACCGCGATCAGGCCGCTGCTGGAGAGCGTCACCGAAGCCACCGTGCCGGTGGTCTTGCCGTCGGCCGAGGTGATCGAGCGGCCGATCAGCGCGTCGGCCTGCGACAAGGCCGAGGACTGCATGATCTGGTCGAGCTTGGTGTTGGTCTGCACCGACTGCTCAACTTGGGAGAAGGTGGCGAGCTGCGCGACATACTGCGTCGAATCCATCGGCTTGGTCGGATCCTGGTTCTTCATCTCGGCGATCAGGAGCTTCAGGAACGACTGGTAATCCACCGCCGTCTTCGAGGTCTGCTGGCTGGCCTGGTTGGCGCCAACCGGGATCGTTGTCGTCATGTCCACGGCCATCTTATGCTCCTACAGCCAATGCGCGCGGCGTTTCGGGAATGTCGTCATTGTCTTCGAGCGCCCTGCGCTCGAGCGGATAGAGGGCGCGGATCGCTTTCAGCGCCTCATAGATATCATCCTCGCCGACCATCCGGTCGATCTGCTTCAGGCCCTTGCAGATGTCCTGGTTGTCGAAGCTTGCGATCAGCATCGGCAGCGAGCGGCGGAACATGTCGCGCGCCTCGGAGGCGCCGACCGGGTTGATCAGCATGATCTGCACGATGAAATAGAGCTGCCTGAGAGGCGTCGACGCCTGGTCGGCCTGGATGACATGGCTTTCGAGCAGGAACTGCACGTCGTTCATCAGCTCTATGGTGACCTTGCGGTCGACGCGGATGACCGCGCCGTTGACATAGATCTTCTCGTTGGGCTTCAGCGAGATCTTCAGCGTGTTGGTCATTGGATGCCGTCTCGGATGATCTGGGAGACCTCGATCAGTCCTTCGAAATTGTTGGTGCGGCCCTGGCGGATGTCTTCCGTCTCGCGCAGCAGCCACAGGCCGATGGAGATCAGGTTGGCGCGCAGCTCCTTGGGCAGGGCGTTGTCGCTGGAGCCGAGATCCTGGACGAAGGTGGTCCAGATGCGGTTGGTGAAGTGCAGCGCCTCGACCGCTTCCATCGACTCGGTGCCGACGGCTGCCGCGGCGGCCAGCATGTCGATCGAACGGGTGAGCAACTGCCGCTCCCGGTCCTTGGCATCGGCGACGGAGTCGGTCTGGATGTCGGCGTAGGAGAATTGATACATCGTCGGCGCTCTGGCGTTCCGGTTTATGTGTTCAAGTCAGATAGTTCAGCAGGCTGAGCTGCTGCAGACGCGCGGTCAAGGCGAAGGAGGTCTCGATATGCTGCGTCAGATCGGCGACACGGGTCGCGGCTTCGGCCGGATCGACGCCTTCGAGATCGACGATATGCTTCTCGAAGAGATCGACCTGGGTCTTCATGCGGTCGCTGGCATCGGACACGCGTTGCTGGGCAATGCCTGTCTCGGCCCGTATCTGAGTGATGCCGCCGATGGCATCGCCGACCAGCGCCTGCGCGCGGCTGACGATGGCGTTCTGGGCGGCCTCGCTGATGCTGCCGGTGAGCATGCTGCTGACCATGGTAGCCGCCATGGCGAGCTTGCGGATGCCTTGCTCGTTGGCGCTGACCGAGGTCTGGGTGGTCTCGTTGAGCGAAATGCGGCTGGTGATCTGGTCGTTCGTGGCGCTCGACCAGTTGGCCTGCCAGCCGGCGCCCAGGAATTGCGGCTCGACCTGGGTGGTGATGAAGTCGTCCATCTGCGCGGCGGTGATGTTGGCTGCCGCCGGATCTGTCTGGGTAAAGCCGAAATAGCTCGAAAAGGCGGCATCGAACGCAGCCTTGGCCGGCGAGCCGGCGGCGTTGAAATCGTCGACCGGCTTGACGTCGGTGTTGGTGCCGGCAAACAGATATTCGCCGTTGACACTGGTGTTCAGAATACCTGTCATCTGCTGCAGCGCCGAGGCGCCGGCGGTCTGCAGGATGCTGGTCGAGGAGTCGCCCGACACACCGCTGGTCAGGGCCGACAAGAAGCTCTGCGCGGCACCGGCGATCTGGCCGAGCGAATCCTGGGTCGATGTCAGGCGCGCTGAGACGAGCGCGTTGGAATCGACGATGCCGTTCAGCCGGTCGAGGTCGCGCTGAAAGGTGACGGCCTGGGTCGTGCGGCTGCCAAGCGCCAGGCCGACATCGGCGACGGTGCCGGTCTGCGATTCCTTGGTCGCCTTGATGAGGTCGGCCTGCATCTTCGCCTGCTGGTAACGCAGCGCGTTGGAAATGGCAGCTGAGGAAACGCCTGTCGCTTTCATGGATTATCCTACCGCGGCCATCAGCGAGTCCAGCATGTCGCTGACCGTCTTCATCATATGCGCCGAGGCTTGATAGGTGTGCTCGAGGTCGAGGAGCAGGGACATCTCCTGGTCGACATTGACCCCGGTGTCGTTGGACAACGCCTCGGCCGTGCGCGCCGCCAGCGCCTGCTTGCTGTCGGCATTGGCCGAGGCCTGCTGGCGCACGCCTTCGAACCAGCCGATGGCATTGGCCGCGTAGTCGGACACGCCCGAGCTGACGGTGATGCCGGCCGAGCTGTCGAAGGCCATCGGCTGATCGAGCTTGTTGCCGTAGCCGATCAGCAGGTCCGAATAGGATGCGCCACCGGTGTTGACGACATAGGCCGCGCCATTGGCGCCGCCGTCGCGCAACAGCGCGGGATTGCCGCCGGCGCTCGGATCGAAGGCGGCGTTGACGCTGATCGTGCCGGCGAGGCCGTCGACCAGGGTGCCAGCGGCCGGAATTGCCGGGGCGCCCGACCATGTGAACAGGCCCGCAGCATTGGGCTGCGACGACGAGGTCTCGGCAAATGCCGTGACAAGGCCGCGCGCGATCTCGTCGAGCTGGCTCTGCATGGTCGAGGCGACGCCGTCGCGCAGCTTCAGAAGGCCCGCAATCTTGCCGTCGGCGGTGGTTGTGTCCCCGGTGCCCGCCGATACGGGCACGTTGTCGATATAGACGGTGTTGCCGGGCGTGCCGGCCGTATAACCGGCCGACGGCGTGAAGGTCACCGAGCGCGGCACGGTCTCGAACAGCGTCGTGCCGTCCTTGGTGGTGATGACCATGTCGTTGTCGCCGCGCGTGAAAGTAGAGACCGGAACGTATTCCGATATCTTCTTCAGGATGGCGTCGCGCTGATCGAGCGCGTCGGACACGTCGGTGCCGGAGCGAGCGCCCGAGATGACGGCCTTGTTGGCGTCCTGGAACTGGCTGAGCAGCGAGTTGAGATCGTCGACTGCGGTGGCGATCTGGCTGTCGGCCTGGGTGCGGAAGTCCTGGATCGCCTTGGTGCCGCTGTTGAGAGAATTCACCACTTGCTTGGCGGCGTCGATGACGCTGGTGCCGAGGTTCTGGTTCGATGGCGTCGTGGCGTAAAGCTGCAGGGACTGCTGCAGGTTGGCGATTGCCGTCGAGGGGGACGACGCGTTGTCGACCCCGTTGACCGACAGATCGAGCTGATCCATGCCGTTGTAAAGCGCGCTCTGGCCGCTCCATGCCGACAGCGCCGAAAGGTTCTGGCGGAACAGGAGATCATTCGCGGCGCGTTGGATTTCCACCGCCCGGGCGCCGGGCGCCGTGCTGGTCACCACGGCGATGCGGCGTGTGTAGTCCGGGTTCGACGCGTCGGCCACATTGCGCGATACGACGCTGGTCTGCTTGGACGTGGCCAGGAGCGCCGATTGGGCAATGCTTAGTGCGGAGGAAAGCGACATGCTGATCTTTCACGGGCGGCGCCCGTCGTTTATCTCTTCAGGTTGACGAGGACATCCATCAGGTCCGAGCCGGTCTGGAAGACCTTGGAATTGGCGGTGTAGCTGCGCTGCGCCGCAATCATGTTGGTCAGTTCCTCGGCGATATCGACGTTGGAGTTTTCAAGCGCTCCGGAGACGATGGAGCCGAGCTTGCCTTCATTGGCAAAGCCGATGTGGACGGCGCCGGAGTCGGTGCTCTGCACATAGACGTTGCCGGGCATTGCGGTGAGGTTGTCGGGGCTCTGAACGTCGGCCAGCGGGATCTTGTAAAGCGCTTTGGTCGAGCCGTCCTCGAACTGCGCGTAGATGATGCCGTCCTGGCCGATCTGGACCTTCTGGATGGAGCTCGGCGCGTTGCCGTTGACCTTGGCGTCGGCAACGGTGAAGCCGGTGCCGAGCTGCGTCAGCTGGGAGAGATCGAGGTCCAGCGTCGAGCCGCCCGGTACCGTGAATGAGACGCTGTCCGTCGCGCCGGTAAGCTTGCCTGTCGTGGTGTCGAAGGTGAGGTTGGCCGATCCCAGCGCGCCGCCCGTATAGGGGAAAGAGGTGCCCGCGGTCGCCTTCGACTGGTCGAAGACCGAGACCTGCCAGGTGCCGGCGCCGGTGTTGGTGAAGTAGACGTCGAGCAGCTTCTTGTTGCCGAGATTGTCATAGGCAACCAGCGAGGTTTTCGACGTGTATTCGGCGTTAGGGTCATTGGTGGACGGCAGCGGGCCGGAGGGTGGCGTCGCGCCCGCCGGCAGGTTGCCGGAGAAGAGGCCCTCGGTGCTCGGCGTCGCCGTCATCTGCTGGTCGGAGATCTGCACCGGCACGAGGCCTTCGAAGCCGTTGGCGGTCGCGGCCGGGTCGCCATTGGCGTAGCTGTAGGCCATGAGCTGGTAACCCGCGGCATTGACCAACCGGCCTTGCGCGTCCGGAACGAAGGAGCCGGCGCGGGTGAGATAGGGGGTGCCGCTGGCATCCTGGACGACGAAGAAGCCGTCGCCGTTGACGGCAAGGTCGGACACCGAGGTGGTGTAGGTCATGACGCCTTGTGTGCCGACGGCCGAGCGGATCGTCGTGGTCACGCCACCGGAATTATAGGCGCCCCCGGTGCCGGGCATGATCAGGGTAGAGAACTCGGCCGAAGAGCGCTTGTAGCCCGTGGTGTCCGAGTTGGCGATGTTGTCGGCCACCGCGGAGAGGCGATTGGCCTGCGCGTTCATACCGGAAACGCCGGTCCGCATCATTCCGTAGAGGCTCATCGATCGATCTCCGCAGTACCTGGGTATGAGGCCATAAAATTATGCCTCGTGTCTTGCGCGAGGCTGGTGCGGGATGTGCCTAGAGCGCGATGGCGCTTCGTTGAATCGCCATCACGCTCTAACTCTTTGTTGGAGCATGACCTTTGTCCGAAAACCGGTTCCCACTTTTTGCTTTCGCTGACCTTCGGTTCGGGATCATGCTTGAGGGCGGCCATCAAAACACCAGCCGGTAGCCGAGGAATCTCTTGGAATCGATCGGGTCGTGGCCGAGCTTCTCACGCAGCTTCTTGCGCAGCTTCGAGATGTGACTCTCCACCACGTTCTCCTCGACCTCTTCGTCGAAGATGCCGTAGATGGCGTTGAAGACCTGGGTCTTGGTCACGCGCCGGCCGCGGTTGCTGGCCAGATATTCCAGGATGCGCCGCTCGCGCCGCGGCAGCGGCAGCGGCTCGCCGTTGATCTCCGGATCGCGGCCGTCCATGAAGATACGCATCGACCCGACTTCGGTATAGGCGGCCTCTTCGGAGCCGCGGCGGCGGATGGCTGTGATGCGGGCGAGGATCTCGCGGATGTGCACTGGCTTGCGGACGACGTCGTCGACGCCGCTTTCGAACAGCCGCAGCGTATGTTCCAGCGAGTGATGTTCGCTGAGCGCGATCACCGGCGCTCCGGTGCGGTCGCGGATCTGGCGCGGCGATATCGCGCCATCGCGGCAGTCGCCGATGAGAAAAGCCCTGACGCATCTGAGATCGGTGTCGGCGGCGGAACTCACCCACTCGCCGAATTCGCCTGGTGCGAAGCCGGCCGTGGCCACGCCCTCGCGATCGAAAAGTGAAGAGTAGCCCTCTGTCACGAGCTCTCGCTCGTCAACGATCACGATCATCGGCCCGCCCTCCGAATCATTTCACTTGCCCCGTGCGGAAAGGGCTACCCGGCTCGACGAATCCTGAAAAACCATCATTTCTTGTAGCTATTTTCTTGGGAGTTTTTTTGGGAGCCGTAATAAAAGCGGTTGTGCGGGTGTGCTCGCGCCAACTGTTGGCAGACGAATATTGGCGCCGGCGGATAGGCTGGCGAAGGTCGACTGGATCCGAAGCTTGACAACTATTGGTTGCAGAAAGTGCTGGCATTCGGCGTCCATTTGCCGAAGCCGGTGGCCACCATGTTGGCGATGACGCGGCAGACATAGACCTTCTGCGCCGGGTCGTTGTCGGGGCCGGCATGGTAGCGAGCGACGGCCATCGACCAGCTCATGTGCCGGGCATGCAGGCTCGCCAGGAAGCGCGCCGCGTAATCGACATTCTGATGCGGGTCGAGCATGTCCTCGACACTGCGGAAATGATCGCCGTGATAGCGATGGTTGATCTGCATGCAGCCGAGATCGATCAGTGTCTTGCCCTCGCGACGCGCGTCCTCGAATGCGGCGAGCGCTTCGCCGCGACTGCGAGGGAAAACAGCTTTTCCTTCTATATTCAAAGCATTAGGCTGAAGGCTGCCCTTCTTTCCGGTCTCGGTCAGGCCGACGGCGTAGAGGATCCCGGCAGGCACGCCGTAACGATCGGCGGCGCGCAGGATCTCCGGCTCGCAGGAATTGGCGGCGGCGCTGGCCGTGCCGGCAGCGAAACTAGATATACATATCGTCGTCAGCGCGCTCGCGAAGAGGCGAAGCTGCACGACCGAATTCCTGTGCGCCATTGCCATCGTTCCTTCCCGGTTGCCGGCCGCCGCCCGCGCCGTTGCCGCCCGAGTTCCCAGGCTGGAACGAAGGCTGGTCGCGGCCCGTCGACATCGGCATGGCGCTGGGCGCGTCGGCGCGGCTGGCGGCATGCGCTGCTATCGAGGGTTGCAGGATGGTAACCTTGTCGACGTCGAAACCGAGGCTGCGCATGGACTTGACGATGGCGTCGCTGTCGGCGGTGAGGCGGCGGTATGCCTCGTGTGTCGCGGGCTTCATCTCAATCGAAAGTTGCTCCCCCGAGAGCCGCAGGCTGGCGGTAACCGACCCGAGCTCCGAAGGGTGGAGCTCGATCTTCAGCACATGTGTCGGAACGGCAACAGAATTGGTCGTCTGCGAGCCTGCCGAGGCGCTTGCGAAGGCCTGCTGGACGCCGTTGTCGGAGGCAAGCGCCTCAACCAGCGCCAATGCCGTCTGGCCGATCGGGTTTTGTGCCGGCGCCGGGAAGCTCTGCTGGCTGACGACGTCCATGCGTGTGGCGGAAGAAGACGGCTTGGCCGGTGTCTGCTGCGTGGTCGATTGCGATAGCTGCGAGGCCTTGGAGGCGGAAGCCGGCCGCCAACCTTGCGGTACCGGGTTGTCGGCCTGCGGTTCATTCCCTTGCTTCGGCAAGATCTTGGTATCGCTGCGGCCCGATATGTCGAGAGCCATGTCCGCCTTCACCGGCTTCTGCCCGAAGTCAGGCCCGGGCTCTTCAGCCGCCGTCGAACGAGCGGATCGCGACCGCGGCTCGGCGGAACTGTCGACCGCCGTGCGCTTGCCTGGGCGCAGCCGCAATTCCAACGATGCTCCGTCGCTCGCGGCCTCTTCACCGTCGGCGGAACCCTTGCCGCCCGTGCCCGACGATTGCGCGAAATGTTTCATGTCGCTCAGCGCCATCAGCAATGGCAGGCGATCCTGCAGCGGCGCGGACTCGTCGGTTTGCGCCGTGGAATCCTTGTCCGCCGTCGGCTTTGCCTGATCGGCCTGGGCGGTGGTCTTCCCGGACTTTCCCGTGGTTGCTTTCTGCGAGCCGGTCTTCCCCTCCTGCGGGCCCTCGTCTGGCTCCTGTTTGCCGGCATTGGCCGCCGAGCGCCTTGCCGGATGCGCGTCCGGCATCACCGGTCCGGTCGCGTGCTTGTCCTGTGGCCGGTCGGTCTTCTCGGGCCCATGCACCAGGTCACCGAAATTCTGATCCTTGTCCTCGCCGCCGGTCGAGTGCTGCCGGGGCTGGGTCGAAGCAAAGCCCGGCAGGGTCTGGTTGACGCTGGTCATCTGGGGGCTGCTCCGAGTAACTGGTCGATCTGGTCTAGCTGACGCCGCGTGCTGGTCACCGCCGCATCGATTGGGTCTTGCGCATCGGGCGTCGGCGCCGATGCCTGTACCACCGGCGCGGCGTCGATCGGTGCCGGAGTGGATGCCGGCGTTCCAGCCGATGCTTGCGCCGGTAGCGGGACAGCGGGCGGCGAAGGCGTGTCTTTCGCCTGATCGCTTGCCGCGACCGGCGGATCGCTCGCCGCGACCGCTGGCTTGTCGGGCATCGCTCCTTCCACCGGCGGCAAGTCCGCATTGGCCGGATCGGCCGAGGCCTCCGTCGCCGATTTCGCCTCGTCACTTTTTGCAACGGTTGCCGGCTTAGGTCCAGCATTTGCGGCCGCTTTCACCGGCGCCATCACTTCGCCCGCGACAGCTTGCGCGGCGTCGAGCAGGTCGCGGTCGCCTTGCGAAAGCTTGCCGCGATCGATCTTGCCCAACTTGGCGCGTACTTCATCGACATTGGCCGATGTCATGGTGGAGAGGCTCGAATAGAGCTGGGTGCGCGGATCATCCCGGTTGCCGTCGCCGTTGCGGCCCAGTTCGGCCTTGGCCGAGGCGAAAGCCGAGAGCTCCGTCATCCCGTCGATCGCGGCACGGCGCGCGATGCGCAGGTAGATCACTTTCTCGCGCTCGGGATCCATCATCGAGGTGATGTCGGCGATCTTGTCCTGGCTGATCGCCATGTGCAGCGTGATGACGCCGGAAACAAAGGCATCGGCGAACTGGCTGGCGTAGGGCGAATAAAGAAAGGACGCGACATACTGGGTCGAAGCCAGCGCGAAACGGGCGGCGTCGCCCTGCGCGGCCGCGATGCCCACGGAGCGGCGAAGCGCAGCCTCCTCGACCAGTGTGCCGGGGCTGAGCAGGCGTGCTTCGTCGAGCAGCGCAAGCGCTGCCGACGGGTCGTCGGCTGCAAGCAGCGAGCCCTTGACCAGCGCCAGGAAGGCGCCGAGATCGGCGGGCACGCTCATCGGATCGATCGGCTTCAGCATTTCGATCGCCTGGGCCGGCTGCCCGCTCAGATAGGCGACGACGCCTTTGGCGATGGCCAGGCTTTGCGGGTCGGTTACCGCGCGCGAGGCCGCCGCCGCGACCGTCACCGGATTGCCGCCGCTCATGCCATAGACGAGCAAGGCGCGGAAGTTCTTCGGCTCCTTGAAATCCTCGGCGTTCGCGTCGCGCATCCGGGCGTCGATCATTTCGAGGAGTTTTGCCTGCATCGGCAGCGCGGCGTGATCGCCGCCGGCAATGCGATCCTGGACCAGCTGCAGCGAACGCACCAGTTGATAGGGCTGCAGCGCATCCTGCGCGAAAGCCGCCGGTGACGACCCCGCGCCTAACAGCAGCAGCGCTATCGCGCCGCCGATGACGGTCCTGGCCCTCATCCGCCGGCCGCCATCAGGATTTCGATGCGCCGGTTCGCGGCAGCCATCGGATCGGAGGCGATCTTGGGTTGCCGGTCGGCGAAGCCCGCGACCTCGGTGATGCGGCTTTCGTCGACGCCGCCGCGCACCAGCATATAGTAGGCCGAATGGGCGCGCGCGGTGGACAGCCGCCAGTTGTCGTAAGTGTCGCTGCGGAACGGCCGCGCATCGGTGTGGCCGCTGATGGTGATGGTGCCCTTCTTCTCGTTGATGATGCGGCCGATCTTTTCCATCGCCAGCACCAGCTCGCGGCGCGGCATGGCCGAGCCGATCTCGAACATGCCGAAATCGAGCTGGTCGGTGATCGAAATGACGACACCCTTGTCGGTGGCCTCGACCGAGACGCCGCCGGCGAGCTTTTCGCCCGGCAGGAATGCCTTGGCGAGTTCCTTCTTGATATCCGCCGCTTGCTGAAGGGCGGCTTTGCTCGGCGCCTTGTCACCTTTGTCGGCGGCCTGCTCGGATTCGGTCTTTTCCGCCTTGGCCGCTTCAGCCTTCGTGTCGGTGTCCGCAATCTCGCGCTTGCCGGCGTCGGCTTTCTCGCTCTTCTTCCCTTCGCTCGACAGCTTTCCGGCCTTGCTTTGCGCGGCTTTCTGCTCGCCCTTGGTGTCGGTGCCTTCCGGAGCGGCCAGCGGTTCCAGCGGCGCGGCCGTCAGCGGAGGGGCGGCCGGAACGGCCTTCACCTTCGGCACTGCGACGGTGGCGACCTTGTCGCCAGGCTTGACGACCGGATCGCCATCGATCTTGGCGCGCTCGGCGGTTGCCTCGGCGTCAGGCGCCGCCACCTGCTGCGACCAGAAATCCGGCGCGAACGGATCGCGATAGGATTCGCCGCCGGAGGCACCGGTTGCCGGGCCGGCCGTCTGGGCGCCCCCTTCACCCTTGGCGCTGACGTTCTGCATCACGCCCGTATCGGCGGCGATCTCCGCCAGCACCGCATAGGGATCGGCGAACAGCTTCTCATCGGAGAGCTGGGCATCCTGCGCCCCGTCCTTGGTCTGCCGGCGCTCGGAGGAACCGGCGCCGCCCTTGCCGTTATCGCCCGCCTTGGTCGCGCCCTGCTGCGGGTTGTCCGCGGTCAGCCCGACCTTGCTTGGGCCATCGCCGAGGTCTTCAAGGCCCTTGCGGCTGGAATTGCGGTCGATCAGCTCGACCGGATTGAAATAGCTGGCGACGGCTGCCTTGGTCTGCTCGTTGGCGGCGTTGATCAGCCACATGACGAGGAAGAAGCACATCATCGCCGTCATGAAGTCGGCGAAGGCGATCTTCCACACGCCACCATGGTGAGCGTCGTCATGACCGTCGTGATTGCGCTTGACGATGATGATCTCGTGCCGGGGGTCGGCATGGTCGACGGCGCTCATGACAGGACCTCCGACAAGGACGCCGACCACTCGGCGATGCGCGTTTCGAACACCATTTCGTCGATGGTGACGGTCAGGTCGAAGCCGGACGCCTCGGTGAAGTCGAGATTGGCGGCGCGGGATCCAAGCGTCGCCTTCAGCGGCTCGAACAGCGAGAGCGGCCCCCGGACGCCGATACGCACGCCCTCGCCGTCGGCGACCGCGGCGCCGATCACGCGCGAAAGGGCCAGGAGCGAACGCTGCTGCAGGTCGTCGCTGAGAAGGCCGCCGAGGATACGCGCGACGGTCGCGCCGGCAAGCTCGGCAACGCGCTGCTCCATGGCCTCGATGCGCGTGGCGACGACAGCGCCGAGATCGCCGCCGAAGCTCTCAAGGAAAGCTTTCGCCGCATCGTCGCTGGCCTGACGCTCGGCGTCAAGCGCGGCCCGATGGGCAAGCGCAAGGCGTGCCTCGAGCGACGCCTCCGCATCGGCAACCGCCTCGGCGATCAGCGCGCCGATATCGGCCTGCGGCGGCGGCGCTGCGGCGGGCATATGCTCGGCGGCGCGCGCGGACGGCGGCTGGCTGGCACGCGGGGTCCGCGAACCAAAATCGGGCAGGAGATCGAAGAGCGCCGAGGCCATGGCCTAACCCACGGCTTCCGGGGCGGCAGCCCATTTGCGCAGGATCTGCGCGGTCCGCTCCTCGTTGAGGTCGACCATGCGGGCCAGCCGCTCCTGCGGCGCCGGCCGGATTTTCTGACGCAGGTCGTCGAGCGGGGTTGCGCCGGCGCGCGCGCCGGGCAGGGCGCCGGCAGGGATCTCGGCGGTGATTGCGGCGACGGGCGCGTCCGGTGTCGGCAAGGAACGCTGCACGTCGTCGAAGCTCGGGCCGGCAATGGCCGCAGGCTTCGCCGACGCCGTCAGCGCGGCGGCCATCGGCTTCAGGCCGAAGAAGGCCACCAGGAAAACGACAACGATGAAGGCGCCGGCATTGATCAGCGTGCCGGTATAGGTGCCGATCGAGGCGAGGATGCCGGGCTGATCGATCGGCTCGCCGTCGAGGCCGTTGATGAACTCGACTGCCGACACGTCGATGACATCGCCGCGCTTGTCGTCGAAGCCGGTCGCCGAGGCGACCATCTTCTGGATATCGGCGACGCGCTTGGCGATCTGGTCGGGCGTGGCATCCTTGCCGAGGATGGTCTTCAGGCGATCCTGGTTGACGACGACCGCGATCGACATCTTGTTGACCGTGTAGCCGTTGGAGACGGTGGCGATCTTCTTGGAGTTGATCTCGTAGTTGGTGATCTCCTCCTTGCGGTCGTTCTGCGAGGTGGATTGCGGTCCTTCGGTGCTGGTGGTTTGCGTCTCGGGCAGGTTCTGCTCGACGCTGGTCGGGGTCGAGGCCTGTTTCTGGTTGCTGGCCTCGTTGGTCTTCACCGACTGCACCGAACGCTCGACGCGCGAGTTCGGATCGAAGATCGTCTCCTCGGTTTGGCGCGTGTCGGTGTTGACGTCGGCCTTGACGCTGGCGCGGAAATTATCTGGGCCGAGATAAGGAGTGAGCGCGCGGCGGATGTTGTCGCCGATCTGCGCCTCGACCGTCTGCTCGACGCCGAGCGTACGCGCGGCGCTCGTGTTGGACGGGTCGTCGCCGGCGGCCAGAAGGTTGCCGTTGGAATCGAGCACGGTGACCTTGTCGGCCGAGAGGCCGGGAACAGCCGCGGCGACGAGGTGGCGGATCGACATGGCGCTCTTCTCGGCATCGTTGCCGGCATAGCGGATGACCACCGAGGCGGAGGGCTGCTGCTCGTCGCGGCGGAAATTGGCGCGCTCGGACATGACGATGTGGACGCGCGCCGCCTTGACGCCGGAAATCGACTGGATGGTGCGCGCGATCTCGCCTTCCAGCGCGCGCACGCGGGTGATCTGCTGCATGAAGGAGGTGAGGCCGAGCGAGCCGACATTGTCGAACAGCTCGTAGCCGGCATTGGCGCTGGTCGGCAGTCCTTTCTCGGCAAGCAGCATGCGCGCCTGCGCGGTGGTGCCGGCCGGCACCAGCACGGAGGTGCCGTCGGAGCCGACATCGAAGCCGATGCCGGCGTCGGCCAGCACCAGGCCGATCTGGTTGACGTCGGAACGCTCGAGGCCGACATAGAGCGTCTCATAGGCCGGTCGGTTGAGATAGACGGAAGCGATGCCGATAACGGCCATGACCAGGGCCGCGATGCCACCCATAAGCGCCAGACGCCTGACGCCGAAGCTCTTCAAATTCGCGATGACGCTCTGGATCTGTTCCGGCACGATTCAACCGCTCCCAGCATGACTGTCCGCCGGAAGACTAGACCGCGAAGCTTGTGCGAGGATGATAGGCGTGCCGCCGAAGAGCCCGCAAAGCGTCGAACCGGCGTCTTATCGAGCAACGAAAAAGGCCGCGCCTCGGGCGCGGCCTTTTTCTGGTGGGAATAATCCCGCGGCTTAGCCGTTCTTGAACAACTGCAGGATCGACTGCGAGGAACTGTTGGCGATCGACAGGGATTGGATGCCGAGCTGCTGCTGAACCTGCAGCGCCTGGAGGCGGGTCGATTCCTTGTTCATGTCGGCATCGACGAGCTGGCCGACGCCGCGGTCGATGGAGTCCATCAGGCTCTGGGTGAAGGTCTTCTGCAGGTCGATCGAGCTCTTGGCGGCGCCGAGCACGGTAGCGGCGTCAGTAAGCTGACTCATGACGTTGTCGATCTTGGTGACCATCTGCGTGATGATGTCGTCGGTCACGCCCGTTGCCGTGATGTCGAGATTGAAGGCGGAGACGTTGTCGATCTTGACGGGCGTGCCCGTCACAGCGGCCTGACCGGCGGTGTTAGCGGCGATGTCGGTGGCGCCGCCGGCGATCGAGGCCGCATAGGCGGCGTCATACGCCGACTGGTCCGCGGCGGTGGAATAGATCGAAGTCTTGCGATCAAGAATGCCCTGGTTCTTGACCGCCGTCGCGAGGCCGGAATCGAACAGCTTGGTGCTCTCGACATCGATGTCGATGGTGCCGAGAGAGATGGCGCCGGACGAGGAGCGATTGAACGAAGAGACGATCTTGGCGTCCGGCTGGACGCCGTCATTGGCGGCCGCGACCTGCGTCGACGTCACCGAAAGATAATTCGAGCCCGAGAAGGTGGCGGCGTCGGCGAAGGATTTCATCTGCGCCTGCAGCGTGGTGATTTCGGTCTGCGTCTTGGCCTTATTGGCATCCGACTGGCCGACGGCCGACAAAAGCTTGGTCTTGATTTGGCCGATCGTCGAAAGGACGTTGTTCATGCCGGTATAGGCGGTGTCGACCTTCGAGGCGCCAAGGCCGAGCGCGTCCTGCACGGTCGACAGCGCCGAGTTGTCGGAGCGCATGGTGGTGGCGATCGACCAGTAGGCAGCGTTATCGGAGGCCTCGGAGACCCGGTAGCCGGTCGAGATCCGGGCCTGCGTCTGCTCGAGCGATTTGTTGGTAGCGTTGAGGCTTTGAAGTGCAGTCAACGCCGCAGCGTTCGTCATGATGCTCGCCAAGAAACTCGCTCCTTCTCAAAAGCCGGCATGCCACACAGGCCGGGTCTCGACCTGCCCACCGGTTGCGGTCGTGCCGGTCGGGCCGACTCGACAACCTGTCGTAAGTCGTTGGTTAACCATATCTAGCGCGATATGGTTAATGGCCTGTTAAAAGTAGGCTTTCGAGAAGTTAAGAAACGAGGGTTGCGCGGGCCTTGAGCAAACGAAAATCGGGCCGCGCTTTTGGCGCGGCCCGATGCTTTAGCCTGGTCAGTATAGAGCGATCAGCCGCGGAAGAGCGACAGGATCGACTGCGACGAACCGTTGGCGATCGACAGCGCCTGGACGCCGAGCTGCTGCTGGACCTGCAGCGCCTGGAGGCGGGTCGATTCCTTGTTCATGTCGGCATCGACAAGCTGGCCGACGCCGCGGTCGATGGAGTCCATCAGGCTCGAGGTGAAGGTCTTCTGCAGGTCGATCGAGCTCTTGGCGGCGCCGAGCTTGGTGGCGGCGTTCGTCATGTCCTTCAGCGCGGCGTCGACGACGTTCATCATCGCCTGGATCTGAGTGTCGCTTGCAGCGGTGGTACCGGAGAAGATCTTCAGGCCGGCGACCGAATAAGTGTCGGTGGCAGCGGCAGCAGCGCCCAGGGTCGGGGCCGAGGCCGCGGCGACAGCGGCGCCGGTGGTGCCGAGACGCTCTGTGTCGAGGATGCCCTTCGCGGTCGGGGCAGCGCCTGCGTCATAGAGCTTGATGCTTTCCACGTTGACGTCGATCGTCGAGATCGAAACCGAGCCGGTGGCGCCGCGGTTGAAGGCCGATACGATCTTGACGTCCGCCGCCGTGCCCGAAGCCGTCGATACCGACAGCATGTTGGTGCCGGAGAAGGTGGCGCCATCGGCATAGGCCTTCAACTGCTTCTGAAGAGCGGCGATTTCGACCTGGGTCTTTTCCTTGGAAGCATCGGTCTGGCCATACGAAGCGGTGAGCTTCTGCTGGATCTGGTTGATGGTCGAGATCGCGCTGTCCATGCCGGTGTAGGCGGTGTCGACCTTCGAGGCGCCGAGGCCGAGAGCGTCCGAAACAGTGGACATGGCCTGGTTGTCGGAGCGCATCGTGGTGGCGATCGACCAGTAAGCGGCGTTGTCGGAAGCCTGGGAAACGCGATAGCCCGTCGAGATGCGGGCCTGGGTGGTGTCGAGGTTCTTCTGGGTGGCGTTCAAGCTCTGCAGAGCGGTCAACGCCGAGGCGTTGGTCATGATACTGGCCATGGTACACGTACCTTGTTTTTACACGGATTTTTTTGACATACCGGCATGTCCGGTATGACGGTGCGGCATCATGCCAATGATCTGTGAACCCGATCACCCGCCATCTGCAGGCGACTATGGCGGCAAGTTGCTACCAAAGACCTAAATCGGACGGTTAATCGAAAATAATGTTGGAAGGCTTGCGCGCACTTTCCTCAAGCCGTCGAGGCTTGGCGCGGCACACTTGCGCGGTCCGGCGGGAACGATCAGGTGAAGGATCGCACCAGGCTGCCGACCAGAAGGTTCCAGCCGTCGATCAGCACGAAGAACAGGATCTTGAACGGCAGCGATACCACCGTCGGCGGCAGCATCATCATGCCCATGGCCATGGTGACGGTGGCGACGATGAGGTCGATGACGAGGAAGGGCAGGACGATGAGGAAACCGATCTCGAAGCCGCGGCGGATCTCCGAGATCATGAAGGCCGGCACCAGGATGCGCAGGTCGACGCTCTCGCGCGAGACGGTCTGGCCGCGCTCTCGGGCGAGGTCGGCAAAGAGGTCGAAGTCCTTGTCGCGCACATTGTGCAGCATGAAGTCGCGGAACGGGCCGGAAATCTTCTCGAACGCCTCGGCCTGCGTGATCTGGTTGTCCATCAGCGGCTTGACGCCGGTGTTCCAGGCCTGGTCGAAGGTCGGCGCCATGACATAGAAGGTCATGAACAGCGAGAGCGAGATCAGGATCAGGTTGGCCGGCGTCGATTGCAGGCCGATGCCGGCGCGCAGGATCGAGAAGGCGATGACGAAGCGGGTGAAGCTCGTCACCATAATCAGGAGGCCCGGCGCCACCGAAAGCACCGTGAGCAGGCCGAACATCTGGATCAGATAGCCGACCGTCGTACCGTCGGCCTTGCCGATGCCGCCAAGATCGAGCTGCTGGGCCGCGGCGACGGAAGTGGTGACGACGATGAGCGCCGTGGCTATGAGGAACTTTCTCATTCGAGCAGCATCGTCCTGACGAGAACCTGTTTGACGTGACCGCCGCTGCGCAGCGCCGCGCGCTCTTCGAGATCGGCCTTGAGATGCTGGTAGCCGCTGGCGCCTTCGATCTGGTGCAGCTTGAGCGTGCGCACATAGGCGAGCAGGTCCTGGTGGATCTGCTCGGCCATTTCCGGCGGCTGGGGAGCATCGTAGAGCAGCGACGCCTCCAGCCGGATCCAGACGTCCGACGGCGAGGCGAGATTGGTGGTGATCGGCGCCAGCTGAACCAGCGCCGGCCCGGCGGCCGCCTTGCCGGCTTCGGCGGGTTTTTCCGCGGTGCCGGCGTTCTCCGGTGCCGCGGGCACCGGTGCCGGCGTTTCGCCTTGCTTGAGATAGCCGCCGGAAAGCCAGCCCATGCCGACCGCCGCGCCCGTTATGACCAACAGCATGGCGAGCTGGATCACCAGGGAAGGTCCCTTCTTGGGCTGGACCTGCTCGACATTGGCCACGGCAGCGCTCTCCGGTCCTAGAAGGGAAGAACCTGGTCGAGGACCTGCTGGCCATAGGCCGGCTGCTGGACCTCGCTCACACGGCCTCGGCCGCCATAGGAAATGCGCGCCTCGGCGATGCGCTCGTAGGGGATGGTGTTCTCCGCGCCGATGTCGGACGGACGAACCATGCCGGCGATGGTCAGCACCCGAAGCTCGTAGTTGACGCGGACCTCCTGCGAGCCCCTGATCATCAGATTGCCGTTCGGCAGCACCTCGGTAACGACGGCGGCGACGTTGAGGGCGATGTCCTCCGAGCGCTTGATCTCGCCGTCGGCATTGGTCTCGGTGCTGGAGCTCAGGCCGGCGTCGCCCTTGCCGCTGGTGCTTGCATTTTCCCAGCCGAGATTGACGTCGTAGCCGAGCTTGCGCGCGGCGGTGCGGCTGCGGTCGTTCTGGTTCTTGAAATTGGCCCTGTCGTTGAGCTTGATGTTGACGGTAAGGATGTCGCCGGCGCGCAGCGCGCGCGGATCGGTGAAGAGCCGGCTCTGGCGATCGTCCCACAGCGAGAATTTCTTCGGCCGCGAGGCAGGCGGCTCGGGGTAGCTGTAGGGGCCGGAACCACCCTCACCGATGCCGGAACCGACCGGCGACAGAGCGGGCTCCCGGCCGATCTCCTTGAAATTGGTGCCGCAGCCGGACAATGCCGCAACCGCGACGAGGACAAAGAATTTCAACTTCATGACGGATCAACCCTTCGCGCCGCGCTGGCCATGATGCCGGTGAGCGTCGCTGCCGCCTTCTGGTCCATTTCGTTCAAGATGACGCCGGCCTTGCGCGAATCGAGCTTCATCAGGATGGCCGCCGCGAGCTCGGCATTGACCATCGCCAGCCGTTCGGCAGCGGCGTCGGGCTTCATGCCGGCATAGATCTTGACGACGCCGTCCTCGGCGCGCGCCAGGAACACTTCGCGGCGCTTCAACCATTCCTCGTATTCGGCCCGCTTTGCCTCGAGCGCTTTCATGCGCTCGTCGATGCCGGCCTGCAGCTGCTTCAATTCCTCGGCCTGAAGCGCGTAGCGGCGGTCGCGCGCGGCGTCGGCGATGTTGGAGCAGAAGCGCTGGACCTCGCTTTCGTCAGGCGCCTTGCCGGCCGCGAGCGCAGCCGGCTGAAGCGGCGCGCTTTCGTGTGTGAGCTGGGCCGGCTGAACTGGCGCCTGACCGCCCGGCAACACCTGTCGCACCTCGTCCGCGTGGGCGGCCGTCCCGCCAAGCAGAGCAACCATTGCTCCGATGGCGCAGAAGCTCAGGTGACGGCGGGGTGTTGGGGAGGAAAGCGCGATCATCGGCGTGCCTATTGGAGAACTAGGTCGGCCTGCAAGGCGCCGGCCGATTTGATACCTTGCAGGATGGCGATGATGCCGTCGGGCTTCACGCCGAGGCGATTGAGGCCGGATACAAGCGTTTCGAGATCGGGACCGTCGAGCACGGCGACGCGCGCGTCGGGCCGGCTTGCCTCGATGGCGGTGAAAGGCTCGACCGCGGTCTCGCCCCTGGAGAAGGGTTCCGGCTGGACCACCTTCGGCGCTTCGGTGATGCGCACCGTAAGCGTGCCATGGCTGATCGCCACGCGCGAGATCCTGACATTGCTGCCGATGACGATGGTGCCGGTGCGTTCGTCGATGACGACGCGGGCAGGGGCGTCGGATTCGACGACCAGATTTTCGATCTCGGCATAAAAACGCGCGGCGGAGATGTTCTTCGGCCGCCTGATCTGCACCGTGCGGGCGTCGCGCTCGGCGGCGACCCGCATGCCGAAGCGCTGCGAGGTGTAATCGTTGATGGCGTCGGCGATGCGGATGGCGGTGGAGAAATCGGGATTGCGCAATTGCAGCGTCAACACGCCCTGGTCGTCGAATTCGGCCGGCACCGAGCGCTCGACGATGGCGCCGTTCGGCACGCGGCCGGCGGTCGGCACGCCTTGCGTCAACTGCTCGGCCTGGCCCTGGGCGGTGAAGCCGCCGACGATCACCGAGCCCTGCCCGACGGCATAGATTTCGCCATCGGCCGCCTTCAGCGGCGTCATCACCAGCGTGCCGCCGGCGAGCGAGGTGGCGTCGCCCATCGAGGAGACGTCGATGTCGATGCGGCTGCCCGACTGGACGAAGGGCGGCATGTTGGCGGTGACGATGACGGCGGCCACGTTCTTGGCGCGTGCGCTGCCGCCTTCGGTGGCGATGCCGAGATTCTCCAGCATGGCGCGGATCGACTGTTCGGTGAAGGGCGAGTTGCGCAGGCTGTCGCCGGTTCCGGCGAGGCCGATGACCAGGCCGTAGCCGACGAGCTGGTTGTCGCGCGCGCTCTGCAACTGGGCGATGTCCTTGATGCGCGCGGCGACCTGGCCGGGCGGCAGTGTGCTCGGCCCGGTCGAGACCCGGAACATGCGCGTGGTGGTGGCCGGATCGTATTCCGGATCGTCGTAGACGCCGCCGTTCTTCTGTGCGAGCTCGCGCTTGGCCTTGGGCGTCAGCCCATCCGCCAATGCCGGCTGCAGGCCGATGGCCGCGCTCAGCAGAAGGAGAAGGACGCGCATCACGAAGCGCCGACCTTGACGGTGCCGTCGGCCATCACCGTGCCCGAGATGATCTTGCCGCTGTCGATGTTGCGGATCTTGATCTGGTCGCCGGCAGCACCTGGCTGCAGCGTGATGCCGGCGGCCGAAATGGTGAGCGCGCCGGCGGTGAAATAGACCTGTACGGAAGCGCCCTGCTCGACCAGCCAGGCGTCGCGGATGGCGCTGATCGGGATGTAGCGGCCGGGCAGCAGCGTGCGCTTGGCGACCTTGCCCTGGAGTTCCTCGGAGCGCGTCGCCATGCCGTCCGGCTTGTGCTTGCCGGGGATGAGCGTCACCTGCTTGAGCGAGGCGGGCTCGATGGTCTCGCCGGGATAGATGACCCGGTTGGGGATCAGCACGGCCTCGCCGACCGCCTGGCCGGCGGCGATCTGGTTTGCCGACTGGCCGGTCGCGTCCTGCGCGAAAGCCGGCATGCCGGCGGCCACCAGGGCGGTGGCCAGCGCGACGCGACGGAGTGCGGAGGAGATCGGCCCGGCCATTATCCGTTACCTGATGTTCTTGGAGACCACCGAGGCCATGTCGTCGGCGGCCTGAATGACCTTGGAATTCATTTCGTAGGCGCGCTGGGCAGAGATCAGCTCGGTGATCTCCTTGACTGGATCGACGTTGGAAGACTCGAGATAACCCTGCTGGATCGTGGCGAAGCCCGGATCGCCGGGAACGCCTACATTGGCCGGGCCGGAGGCAGCCGTTTCCTGGAAAAGGTTGTCGCCGAGCGGCGCCAGGCCCGCCTCATTGGCGAAGTTGACGATCTGAAGCTGGCCGAGCAGCTGCAGGTCGGTCTGTCCGTCGATGCGGGCAAAGACCTGGCCGGTCTTGTTGACGATCACCTCGACGGCGTCGGTCGGCACGGTGATGGCCGGAATGACGTTGGCGCCGTCGGCGGTCACGAGCTGCCCGGTGGCATTGGTGTTGAAAGCGCCGGCGCGGGTATAGAGCGTGCCGCCGTCGGCACCCTCGATCTGGAACCAGCCCCTGCCGGTCAACGCCAGGTCGAAGCTGTTGCCGGTGCTGGCCAATTCACCTTGCGTATGGACGTTGCGCACCGCTGTGGTCTTGACGCCAAGACCGATCGAGACGCCTTCCGGCACCAGCGAGGTGTTGGAGCGGTTGGGCACGCCCTGCGTGCGGTCGACCTGGTAGAGCAGGTCGGAGAATTCGGCCCGCGCCCGCTTGTAGCCGGTGGTGTTGATGTTGGCGATGTTGTTGGCGATGACTTCCAGGTTGGTCTGCTGGGCGTTCATGCCTGTGGCGGCGATCGCAAGGGCTTTCATGACGCGCTCCTAGATACTCATGCGACTGATTTCGAGATAGGCCGAGACGACCTTGTCGCGGATCGCGATGGTGGTCTGCAGCGCCTGCTGGGCGCTCAGCACCGCATCGACGACCTGGCGCGTGTCGGCATCGCCCTTGAGCGCCTGTATCGACATCTGCTCTGCGCCCTGCAGCGTGTTGACGGTCTTCGTCGCCGCCTGGCCGAGGACTTCGGCGAAGGTGCTGCCGACGCTTTCGCCGGCCTGCGTTTCGACACCGCCCTGCAGCAGACCCGGTGAAGCCTGTTCCGCTCCATCGACCGCCGTTTTGAATTGTATTGCCCCGATACCGCCGATCATTACTGGTTCCTCATCAGGTCGATGGTCATGGAAATCAGATCGCGAGCCTGCTTGATCACCTGCAGGTTGGCTTCATAGGAGCGGTTCGCCTCGCTCATGTCGGCCATTTCGACCAACGTGTTGACGTTGGGCATCTTGACGTACCCCTTGTCGTCGGCGGCTTCATTGCCAGGCTGGAATTCGATCGGGAAGTCCGAAGGATCGCGGGAGATCGCGCTGACTTCCACCAGCGAGCCGCCGGTTGCGCGGTCGACCTCGGACTGAAAGGTGATCGTCTTGCGACGATAGGGCTCGGCGCCCGGCGTGCTGCCGGTCGATTGGGCGTTGGCTAGGTTTTCCGAGACCACGCGCAGGCGCTCCGACTGGGCGCCAAGACCGGAAGCCGCGACTTTGAGGGCTGCAGTCAGCGCATCCATGATCAGCTCTTCACCACCATCGTCATCATCGAATGGAAGGCCTTGACGATCGCCGTGTTGAGCTCGAAGGAGCGGCGGACCTCGCCGGCCTTCATCAGCTCCTGCTCAAGGACCACGGTGTTCTTCGACGGCATGATCGCGCCGTCAGCGTCTTCCGGCCTGACGTTGAAGCCGGCATGGGCCGTTTCGGCGCCAAGGTGGCCAGCCTGCGTGGCGGCAAGCGTCACCGCGGTGCGGTCGAGGACCTTTTCGAAGGGCTCGACGTCATTGGCCGTGTAGCCCGGCGTGTTGGCATTGGCGATATTCGAGGCAATCGCCGACTGGCGCACGGCCAACCATTGCGATTGCCGCGTGGCAAGATCGAAAAGATTTACGGGTTCCATGGGAATCTCCCGGGCAAGTACGCACAAGACTAGGCGGCCAGTCTTGCGCGGACCTTGCGCGGGACGAGCTGTAAGGCCCGGGTTCTTACTTGGTGAGCTGGATCACCTTGTCGGTGCTGGTGACGATCACCCACTTGCCGCCGCGCTGCTCGATCGAGGCGACGCGGCTGGAATCGGGCAGAACCGAGCCGCGCTGGACGACCCACAGACCGGTATCGTCCTCGATCATGGCGCGGCCGTTGGCGACATGCACCATCTTGAATTCCGAAGCGGCGGTCGGGAAGGGCTGGTCGCCGGGCGGTGGCGCGGGATCGTCCTGCACCGTTCCGGTGGCGAACAGGTCGATATCGGCATTGGGAACGTCCTTGGCCGTCAGTGGTCCGCTGCGTTCGGCCACGATGCCGCCGCCGGCGCGTCCGGAGTTGCTGCCGCTGCCGCCGAACTTGATGGCCTGAACGCCGAACTGCTCCTGGTTGAAGAAGATATACCAGGGGAACAGCGCGCAGATCAGGCCGAGTGTGATGCCGAGCGCGGCGATGACTAAATCGCTGCGGCGGTCGGCGCTCTTGTCGGTGAGGCGCGGGAACTGGGCTTTCGGCGGCTCGGGCCATTCGGTGCGGGGAAAAAGGCCATCGAGCAACGAATCGCGGCTGGCCTGTGCCATGTCGGCGGTGGATGTCCGCGGCGGATGAGGCTTGTCGGCTCTGGTCGGAAGCGCCGTTGCCTTCTCGGTCCTGGCGAGCGCGGCCTTCTGCTTGGCAGTTCTTGCCTCGTCGGCCTCAGCCCGTTCCGCCGCCTCGGCCTCGGCAAGCATGTCGCGCAACATGCGCTCGGTGTATTGGAATTCAGTCTCCTTGATCGCCATTCAGCTTCCCCTTGAGATGGCGGGCGAGGTCGGCGAACGGATCGGCCGATGCGCGGTCCCTCGGCGATTGCGTGAGCGCCTCGTAAATCAGCGGCACCTGGCGCACCGCGTTGTCGAGCTCGGCATCGGCGCCGCTCTGGTAAGCGCCCAGCAGACGGATGTCGCGTGTATCCTCGAAGCGCGCGATCATCGATTTCAGCCTCGTCACCAGCATGCGCTGCTCGGCGCTCCAGGCCTTGTCGGCAAGGCGCGAGATCGACGACAGCGGATTGACCGGCGGATAACGACCCTGCTCGGCGAGCGCGCGGTCGAGCACGACATGGCCGTCGAGGATGCCGCGCACCGAGTCGGCGACCGGATCATTGTGGTCGTCGCCGTCGACCAGCACGGAAATGATGGCGGTGATCGAACCCCTACCTTTAACCCCGGGGCCTTCGGCCCCCGGCCCGGCGCGTTCGAGCAACTTCGGCAGGTCGGTGAAGACCGAGGCCGGATAGCCGCGCGCGACCGGCGGCTCGCCCGTTCCGGTCGCCACCTCACGCAGCGCGTGCGCGAAGCGTGTGATGGAGTCCAGCACCAGCAGCACGCGATGGCCCTGGTCGCGGAAATGCTCGGCCACGCACATGGCCGTGTCGGGCGCGCGCCGGCGCATCATGGCGCTTTCATCGCTGGTGGCGACGACGGCGACAGTCTTGGCCATGCTCTGGGCGCCGATCGTATCCTCGAGGAATTCGCGCACCTCGCGGCCGCGCTCGCCGATCAGCGCCACGACCACCGTATCGAAGGCCTCGGCGCCGGCCAGCATCGCAAGCAGCGTCGACTTGCCGACGCCGGAACCGGCGAAGATGCCAAGCCGCTGGCCGAAGCAGAGCGGCGTGAAGATGTCTATCACCCTGACGCCGGTGAGGAAGCCGGTGCCGACGCGCTGGCGCGCCAGGGCGCCAGGCGTCGCGCTATGCGCGGCATTGGCTGCATTCGGCCTGATCAGCGGCGGACCACCGTCAATGACGCGGGTCAATGCGTCGATCGCGCGCCCGCGCCAGGAGACATGCGGCGTGACCGCGAGCGGACCACGGCGAAAGACGGCATCGCCGATGCCGGCATCGGTGCTGCGCTCGAACGGCGCGACCACCACCTCGTCGCTGCCGATCTTGACGATCTCGCCGCGGCGTGCGCCGGCCTTACCGCGCTGCTCGACGATGTCGCCGAGCCTGGCAATCCCGGACAGACCACGGACCTTGTAATGTGTCGGCGATATCTCGACGACGCGGCCGCCGCGCGAAAGCAGCACCTGCGGATCGTCGAACCGCCGCCAGACGCGTTCGAGCGCGGCCAGCCTGTCGGCACGTCCGGTATCCGCCGGGCTATCGGAAGCGCGCAACAGGGACGAGCCGTTCGTCATGCCGTCACTTCGAGCCAAGCGTCTTGATCGCGTCGTCGGTGGAGGAATCGGTCTGCCGCATCAGCGCCGCCGTGTTCTCGAAAGCACGCTGCACCTGGATCAGCCGGGTCATTTCCAGCACCGGATTGACGTTCGACTCTTCCAGAAACCCTTGAGCGACGCCGACGTCCGAGCGATCGGTGACGGGTTCGGGCGTGCGCGCCGGAACGATGCCCGAATTGCCATAGCGGACGAAATTCTCGCCGGGGTCGAAATTGTAGAGACCGATGGCGCCGACCAGTTGGTCGTTCTGCCTGAGCGAGCCGTCGGCGCCCGCCTTGGGCGGGCCGTTGCGCGGATCGAGCTGGATCGGAGCGCCGCCGCCGTCCAGCACCGGGTAGCCTTCGATCGACATCAGTTCGCCGTTCTCGTTCATGGAGAAGCGGCCGTCGCGCGTCATCACCGTGCCGGCGGGCGTCTCTATGGCGAACCAGGCGTCGCCCTGGATGGCGAAGTCGAACGGATTCCCGGTTTCGGTCAGCGCGCCATGCGCGCCGGAAAGATAGGTCTTGCCGGAGGAGGCGAAGGAGACCGACTTCGGCCCGGTGCCCGAGACCACGTCCTCGAACTTCACGCCGGTGGCGCGAAAGCCGATGGTCGAGGCGTTGGCGACGTTATCGGCGATGGTGTCGAGACGGCGCTCGAGCGCGATCTGCGAGGAAAGGGCGACGTAAAGACTGTCCTGCATGATCTTCTCAGAACTTCAACTGCTGCATGGCCATCATCAGATCGGTGGAGATGCCGACACTGGTCGGCTGCGCGAAGAGCACGCTGACAGACGTCACCGCCGTCGAGGTCGGGTGGTTGATCTCGTACATGCTGGTGAAGCGGGTCAGGAACTTGCTGAGCTTGTCCGGGTCGGTAAAGTCGTTGATGTCGAGCTTCTGCTCGAAGAGCTGCGCCTGCTTGTCGATGTCGGCGGTGGCAAAGGAATCGGGCAGGCCGAGCGCTGCGCGGACCACGCTGGCTAAAGCGGTGTCGGCGAGCACGTCGTACCAGCTGGTGATGTCCGGCGCCTTGCGCTGGAAATAAAGCGCCAGCCGCACGCCTTCGTTGGTCTGGCCGGCATTCTCCTCCAATGTCTGGCGCAGATACATGTCGACGGTCGGCTGCTGCGCCGCAACGCGAGTGGTGGTCGTGTCGCCGTACTGTGCGAAGTTGAAGGCGGCGGCGAGCCCGGCATAGGCCTTGTTGGTTTGCTGGTTGGCGACGCTGTCGGGATCCTTCACGCCGCCTTGCAGGACGGACTTGACGAGGTCCTTGTCCTCGGTGGCCGAATCCAGGCCGAACGCGGCCAGCGCGTAAGTGTAGAGCCGGTCGTTCGACATCAGATCGTCGATCGACTTCACCTTGGTGATGTTGGCGAGATAGTAGGTCGTCTCGCCTTTTACATAGTCCGAATCCGGATCAAGGCCGGCGATCTCGGCCTGTGTGGCGTAGTTCGCCGTAACCTGCTGCTGTGTCGGGTTGTAGATCGTCGCACTGGTGCCATCGGCCGCGAAGTTGAAGGCAGCGACGAACTGGGCGTAGCGCTTGTCGGTCAGCTTGTTGGCGAAGCTGTCGGCGTCGGAGATGCCTTCCTTCAGCGCCTTGACCATGAAGGCCTTGGCATAGTCCATGTCCTCCAGCCCGTAAGCCTTCATGGCATATTTGAACAGGCGATCATTGTTTACGAAATCGTCGATCGATGTAACCTTGCCGATATTGGCCAGATAATACTGCGTATCGCGATCGACCGTCGGCTGTTTCTCAACCTGGACGATCGATTTGTTGATGTCTTTCGCGATCAACTGGTAGCTGGTGTAGGTACTGAGCAAGGATACGCCTCCGGCCGAAGCTATCCCTGCACAATAACGTCACTTCCTTGCGCGAAGCTGAATCGCGTTCGCGGCCTTCGATTCAAGCCTCACACAAGGCACGAGGACTATCCCTGATCACGACGTGACATGCGGAAGGACCTGTCGTGGGCATTCTGATCGGACTTGTGGTGACGCTCGGCTGCGTCCTCGGCGGCTTCATGGCCATGGGCGGGCATCTGCATGTGCTGATGCAGCCATGGGAAGCGGTGGTGATCTGCGGCGCTGCGCTCGGCACCTTCCTCGTCGCCAATCCGATGAAGACGGTCAAGGATACCGGCAAGGGTATTCTCGAAGCCTTCAAGCAGGCGGTGCCGAAGGAGCGCGACTACCTCGAGACGCTGGGCGTCCTGCACAGCCTGATGCGCGAACTGCGCTCGAAGTCGCGCAGCGAAGTCGAGGCGCATATCGACAATCCGGAGGAGTCGGCCATCTTCCAGGCTTTTCCGACCGTGCTGAAGAACCACGACCTGACGAATTTCATCTGCGACTACTGCCGCATCATCATCATCGGCAATGCCCGCTCGCATGAGATCGAAGCGCTGATGGACGAAGAGATCCAGACGATCCGCACCGACAAGCTGAAAGCCTATCACGCGATGGTCGCGGTCGGCGACGGCCTGCCGGCGCTGGGCATCGTGGCGGCCGTGCTCGGCGTGGTGAAGGCGATGGGCGCGCTGGACCAGTCGCCCGAAATCCTCGGCGGCCTGATCGGCGCGGCACTCGTCGGGACCTTCCTCGGCATCTTCCTGTCCTATGCGGTGGTCGGTCCGGTCGCCACCAAGATCAAGACGGTGCGCGAAAAGAAGAATCGCCTCTACATCATCGTCAAGCAGACGCTGCTTGCGTATATGAACGGCGCCTTGCCGCAGGTGGCGATCGAATTCGGCCGCAAGACCATATCCTCCTACGAGCGTCCGACGATCGACGCGGTGGAGCAGAGCACCATGAACGCCGGCTCCGCCGAGAAGAAGGCGGCCTGAGCATGCTGCATCCGAGACAGGGCCGCCTGCCGTCATGACAAGTCCGGGCAGTCCTTCGCAAACCCGGGAGTTGATCATCGAGCGGCTCGTCGGCGACAGCGGCGAGGCGGCGCAGGTGATCGGCGTCGGCCGCGGCATGGCCGAGCGGGCGCTGCCGGTGTTGCAGAAGGCGCTTGCGGGCGAGCTCGGCGCGCCAGTGATCGTCGATCTGCAAGTGGTGGAGGTCGGCCGCGTTCCCGAGGCGCGTTCGCGCGCCGGCGATGCCTTTGCGCTGACCGTTGTTGCCTCGCCGGCCTCGGCCGATGCCATGACGCTGGTGATGGATGCGCAAGCGGTCGCCGTCATGGTGAGCGCGCTATTCGGCGGCGATCCCGACCAGCCAGTGGCGCCGATCGAGCGCGACCTGTCGCAGATCGAGGCCGACGTCGCGACCAGCGTGTTCCAGGAGGTCGCGACGGCACTCAACGGATCCGGCAAACGTTCGCTCGACCTGCGCCTGCCGGTGCCGAAAGCAATGTCCGGCAACGATGCGAGGCGGCGGGTGCTGCGCGACGGCGCCGCCGTGCGCATCGTCTATGGCCTGTCGACGCCGTCCGACAGCGGCACGCTCACGGTGATGATCCCGCAGCGCCTGCTGCTTTCCTCGCGCAGCGGCGACGTCGCCACGGGCGAGGACGGCGAGACCACGGAATTCGACTGGCGGGCCCGCTTCTCCGAAGAGGTGATGCGCTCGACCGTCCGGCTCGAAGCGACGATGCCGCTCGCCCGGCTGACGCTCGGCGACCTCGCCGCGTTCGAACCCGGCCAAGTGATCGAATTCGAGGAGAACGCGCAGCTCAACGCCAGGCTCAGCGCCCGCGACAAGACACTGTTTGTCTGCGAGTTCGGCAAGCTGGGGCAGAATTACACCGTCCGCATCAGTCATCCGCATGATGCCGGGCAGGATTTCATCGACGGACTGATGCCGGGCTGACGCCAGGCCCGGGATTCATGGAGACGAAGCATGGCAGCGACAAATGTGGAAGCCGAGGCCGAAACGGAAACCGGCCAACCTAACGAGCAGCTTGATCGCGCTATCGAAGAACTGCGCGGCGTGCTCCGTGAAGAGGAGGGCCGTCCGGATGCTGCGCTTCGGTCTGGCGCCAATTCCTCGATCATCATGACCATTCCGGTAGACGTTCAGATCATCCTCGGCAGCACGGAGATGCCCGTGTCGGAGTTGATGGCGCTGCAGAAGGGTTCCACCGTCGCGCTCAATCGCCGCATCGGCGAGCCGGTCGACGTGGTGGTCAACGGCCGCAGAATAGCGCGCGGCGAGATCACGGTGCTGGAAAGCGATCCGACGCGTTTCGGCATCCGGCTCACCGAAATCATCGCCGCGACGAAGAGCGCCTGAGAATGGCCGGCGAGCGGACCAATCGGCAGCGAGGACAGCACGCATGACGACGGCATTGGCGCTCACACGTCCGCAAAAGGCGGCGGCCATATTGGTGGCCATGGGCAAGCCCGCGGCCAGCCGCCTGCTCAAATTCTTCAAACAGGACGAGTTGAAGGCGCTGATCGAGGGCGCGCGTCTCTTACGCACCATTCCACAGGCCGACCTGGAGCGCATCGTCGCCGAGTTCGAAGCCGAGTTCACCGAGGGAGCCGGCCTGCTCGATTCAGCCGACCGGATGGATACGATCCTGAACGAATCGCTGTCGCCCGAGGAGATGAGTGCCATCATGGGCGAAAAGAAGTTCGAGCCGGTTCCGGAAGGACCGCCGCCGATATGGCCGGACCTTGAGAAGCTCGAGCCGGCGCGGCTTGGCGGCTTCCTTGCCGGCGAGCATCCGCAGACGTCGGCCATGGTGCTTTCGAAGCTCGCGTCGCAGACGGCCGCCAACGTGCTGCTCACCATGGAAAAACCGATGCGCAGCCAGATCATCAAGCGCATGGTGACAATGGCCAACATCCCGGACGCGGCATCGCGGATCGTCGAGAACCAGCTGCGCGTGAGCGTGCTGTCGCAGAAGGCCAGCAGGGACACGTCCGCCGGCCAGGAACGCGTCGCCAGCATGCTCAACGAAATGGCGAAGCCGGAACTGGACGACCTCATGCAGGATCTGGAGGATCTCGGCACGCCCGATCTCGTCGGCGTCAGGTCGCGGCTGTTCGCCTTCGACGATCTGCCGCTGCTGCCGCAGAAAGCCCGGGTTTTGCTGTTCGACGGGCTATCGACCGAGCTCGTCACGCTGGCGCTGCGCGGCGCGGCGCCGGAACTCGCCGAATCGGCGCTCTCGGCGATCGGCGCGCGCTCTCGCCGCATGATCGAATCCGAACTCGGACAGGGATCGGAAGGCATTGCGCTTGCCGACATCATGGCGGCGCGCAAGAGCATATCGGTCGCCGCCATCCGGCTATCGCGCGAAGGAGCCTTCGAGCTGCCCTCGACGCAGACCGCCGCCGCCGAAGCCGCTTGACGATAATCACCCGGTCAGAGCGCCATGGCTGAAGCGGTCGACAAGGATTCCAAAACAGAGGAAGCCACAGAAAAGAAGATCCGCGACACGATCGAACAGGGCAAGCTGCCCCATTCGCGTGAGACCGCGATCTTTGCGTCCTTCCTCGCCATACTGGTTTTCGCCGTCTTCTATGCCAAGGACGCGATCGTCGATCTCGGCATGTTCCTGTCGACGTTCCTGGAAAAGCCGGAAGCCTGGCCGATGGACACCGAGACCGACGTCATCTCGCTCTACAAGCAGGTCATGGTCGAGATCGGCGGCGCCGTCGTCAGCCTGCTGGTGCTGCTGACGGTTGCCGGCATCGGCGCCTCGGTGTTCCAGAACATGCCGCAAATCGTGGGCGAACGGATCAGGCCACAGCTGTCGCGCATCTCGATCGCCAAGGGCTGGAGCCGGATGTTCGGCGTGCAGGGGTGGGTCGAATTCCTGAAGTCGCTGGCCAAGCTCGGCTTCGCTATCGCGGTGTTGAGCTTCACGCTCTCGGAAGATCATCGCAAGCTGCTCGCCGGCATGATCACCAATCCGGTCTCGTTCGGTCTGGTCATACGCGGCATCTTCGTCGACATATTGGTGGCGATCGTCTTCGTCATGGGGCTAATCGCGGTGGTCGACATCGTCTGGTCGCGTTTCCACTGGCGGAGCGACCTGCGCATGACCAAGCAGGAAGTCAAAGACGAGATGAAGCAGTCGGAAGGCGATCCGATCGTCAAGTCGCGGCTGCGCTCGCTGGCGCGCGACCGGGCGCGCAAGCGCATGATGACGGCCGTGCCGCGCGCGACGCTGGTGATCGCCAACCCGACGCACTATTCGATCGCGCTGAAATATGTGCGGGAGGAAGATTCCGCGCCGATCGTGCTGGCCAAGGGGCAGGACCTGGTGGCGCTCAAGATCCGCGAGATCGCCAGGGAGAACAACATCCCGATCTTCGAGGACGTGGCGCTTGCGCGCTCCATGTACAAGCAAGTTTCGGTTGATAGCGTGATCCCGTCGCAATTCTACCAGGCCGTCGCCGAGTTGGTGCGGATCGTCTACTCGAAGAAGGCCACGCGCAAAGCAACCCAATGAACGGACGCCGCTAATCCATGGACCGGCAACCACACGCTAACTCCCGCGAGCTGATCGTCGCCAGCGCCATCGAGCCCGTGGTGGGCGAATTGAGGCTCATCGACGTTGCCGACTATATCGCCTTCATCCGGCTCGAGCATTTCGCCTGCCTCTCGGACCTGGTGGACTCGGCGGCCGAGCTTTACTTCCGGCCGGGCAAGCTGCGGCTCGGCCATGGGGGCGAGGCGCATGTCGACTGGAGCGGCAGCCCGCGCATCGTGCTCGATCTCGAGCTTCGGCCTCGCGGCGTGACGGTCTATTTCCAGCTGACGCTGACCGAGCACGAGGCATCCGTGGTGGTCAACTACGTGTCGTTCGAGAAGCCCGGCGAGACGCCCGAGCACAACACGGCCTTGCTCGAGGACGCGATCGAAGAGGCTCGCATCCGCAGGACCGAGCCGCTCGCATTCCCGTGACGATTTGATTGCAGCCGAGCCAATCTCGCTGCAGCGCGTTTACAGCGCCGCAGCTGTGTAGCTATTCGATCAGGCCGAGCCGCAACGCCTTGGCGACCGCCTGGTTGCGGTTGACCGCGTTGAGCTTCTGCGTCGACTGGGTGAGGTACTGATTGGCGGTATGCACCGAGAGCTTGAGGAGTTTGGCGATCTCCTCGCTGGTGTTGCCGTTGGCGGTCAGCTTGAGGCATTCGAGCTCGCGCTTGGAGATCGAGCGCGTCCTGCCGGTCTCGCCAGGGCGGATGCGGGCGACCGCCGCGAAAAGCGCGAAGGAGCGGGCATGGATCTCGCACAGCATGTCGTCGGACAGCGCGATCTCCGAGCCCAGGAAGACGACCAGCCCGCATTGGCCGCGATCGGCATGCACCGGAAAGGCGATGCCGTTGGTGCCGGGCGCCAGCGGCGCGGTCGGCTCGGCCCAGGCGAGCGGCTGAAAGGCGTGCCGCGATCCGGCGGAGCCGTCGTCGGCCCACCAGCGCGGCGCCGTCGAGATGCGGCTGTGGCGCACCATATCCTCGCCATTGGCGCCGGAGATGAATTTGGTCGCGACCGCGGTGCCGGGATAGTCGGAATCGAAACACGCCACGAGACGCGCGCGCTCGGGCGACGGGCTGACGAAATAGAGGCCGAAGTCCGAGGCGTTGATATCGACGGCGATCCAGCGGCAGCGACGCACGGCATCCGGAATGGTGACCGCGTGATGGGTCTCCGAGCCGAGCGAGAAGGCGCCGAACGGATTGCATTGATCGTTGAAAAGGGCCGCGGCGGCCTCTTTGACCTGTGCGTGCTTCAAATGATGCCGCTCCTGATCGCGGTCGCGATCGCCATCGCGCGGTTGCTGGCCGCGAACTTCTGGATGGCGTGCGTGATGTAGCTGTTGACGGTGTTCGACGAGACACCGAGGATGACGGCCACCTCGTCGGTGGTCTTGCCTTCCGAAACCCAGAACAGGCATTCGCGCTCGCGGTCCGACAGCGGATCCTGCATGGACGCCGCGGCGATCAGCTGCGGAATGCTGGAAAGCGCGTAGCAGCATTTGATCTGCGCCTTCATCAGGGCGGCCAGGTCGATCTTGCCCGCCTCGGCGGCTGAGAACAGCACGAACAGGCGCTGCCGGCCGACATTGAGCCGCAACGAATAGATTTCGGCGTGGCCGAGCACGTCGAGCAGGCGGGCTTCCTCGCCGGTCAGCAATGCGCCGGCATCGGGCGCGTGCGCCGCCACCAGCGGCTTCGGGCGTACGCCCGGCGCCACGGTCAAGGGGCCCAGCGCCAGGTTGGCAATCAGCCTTTTGCCGATCAGCTCTATGCCGTCGAAGATCCAGTTCGAGGAGACGATGCGCGCATCGTTGCGGTCCTGGTCGTGCACGATGGCGACCAGCATGTAGCTGTCGGCGCCGATATCGGCGGCAAGCTGCATGAAGAAACTGGTGAGATCGCCGCGCGATGTCAGGCGCGAGCCTGAAGCGTCGGGTTGGAGAAGCGCGGCGGAACTGCTCATTTTAATTCTTGGATTCTTGCCGGAATCGATCCTTGTGCCCGGTGCTGGCAAAACCAGCGGCCGGACCCGAAACGCGTCACGTTTACGAAGACACACCCACGGGCGCGAACGGCGCCCAACCGCGCCGAATCCCTCTAGGGAACGCGAAACCGTCCGCGTCTGGTACCAGCCTGGCGCCGGAACTTGAGACTTTGGGTGGTCGCCGCGCCCCCCATGGACCGGCTGATTCGGGTCTAATCTACCCGCAGATGAATCCGACATCAAACGCGATTTGACAAAATCGAATCCGGTGGACTCGCTTTGCGACTCAGCAGCCGGTCTTCGCGTTACTTGGCGGTGATTTCACAGTCGAATTGAGCCGATGATTTCGCGGCGGGGGTCGCAAAAATACGCTCCCGGTTGCATCCAAGGGCGTATCTCCTTCAAGGGGATTGGCTTAAAGCGCGTCGCGCTGAAACGGATTCAGGCGACGCGCTTTAAGGCTTTGTTTTCATGCATGTCGTTAGCGCAAAACCGCTGCACACTTTTGCGCGACACGCATTAGCGATCCTCGAAGCCGGTCAGCACGCCGACGGCGTTGATGCCGATCTCTTCGACGGCGTAGCCGCCCTCCATGACGAACAGCGTGGGCAGGCCGAGCCTGGCGATGCGGCGGCCGATCTTGGGATAGTCCTCGCTCTTCAGCTTGAACTGGCTGATCGGATCCTTCTCGAAAGTGTCGACGCCGAGCGAGACGATGACGACATCGGGGGCGTAGGCCGCGAGCCTGGCGCAGGCGTCCTCCAGCGACGCGCTCCAGTCGTCCCAGTTGGTGCCGAAGGGCATCGGGTAATTGACGTTGAAACCTTCGCCTTCGCCTTCGCCGCGCTCGTCGGCATGACCGAGGAAGAAGGGATACTCGACCATCGGGTCGCCATGCAGGTTGAGGACCTGGATGTCGCCGCGGCGGTAGAAGATCTCCTGCGTGCCGTTGCCGTGATGGTAGTCGACATCGAGGATCGAGACGCGTTTGGCGCCCTGGTCGCGATACCACTGGGCGACGACGGCGGCGTTGTTGATGAAGCAGTAGCCGCCCATGAAGGCGGCGCCGGCGTGATGGCCGGGCGGGCGGCAGAGCGCGAAGGCGGTGCGCTCGCCGCCCTTGACCAGTGCGGCGGCGGTCAGCGCGACGTCATAGGAGGACTTGATCGCCGCCCAGGTGCCTTCGACGAAGGTGGCGCCGGCGTCGAAGGAATAATAGCCGAGCAAGGCATCGACGCGCTTCGGCGGCACGTCGCCGCGCAGGCCGCGCGTCGGCCAGGTGAAGCCCATGGCCGAGCCCTTGAAGCCGGCGGCAACCCATTGCGGCCACACCGTCGGCAGGAAGTCGATGTAATGGGATTCATGCACGCGTTTGGCGGCGGCTAGGTCGTGCTCGGTAGGTCCGATGATCGGCCCGAGATTCTCGCTCTCCACCCGCGCCCTGATGAATTCGGCCCGCGACGGTTTCTCGAAACCCGGCACGATCGCCGATGTGACCAGTTCCATCTGGCCTGAATGGCCGGCATGAAGCGGCGAATAGACAGTTTTCATAGAAATTCCCCTGGAAGTGCGAAATCAGTTGGAGGTGCGAAATTCAGTCGAGATTGAGATGGGGGGTCACCAGAGCGAGCCACATGGCCTCCACATCGTCCTCGATGAGGTCGAATGTCCTGCGGTCCTTCTTCAGCCCGACAAGCCGGCAGACATGGCCGACTTCCATCATCAGCACGCCGAGCCGGCTGGCGATCTTGTCTTCGAGAGCCGGATTCACATGCTGCAGCCAGGCGGCGTAGAGGGCGATGATCTCCTTGTCATATTCGTCCTGGATCGGCCTCAGGTCGGCATTGCCGGATATGGCCTCGATCACCGGCATCAACGTGGCGTTGTCGAGATAGAGCCTGGACGTGTCGATGAAGAGCTTGCGCACTTCGCGCCGAAATTCGTCGCGGTCGGTTGGCCGGGGGACGTCGATGCGCTTCTGGATGACCTCAGGAAAAGACGACAGCCAGCGCCGGGCCAGGTCCAGAAGAATGGCCTCCTTGTTGGGAAAGTACTGATAAACCGAACCGACCGACAAGCCCGCGCGCTGCGCGATGGCGAGCGTCGTCGGCGTTCTGGTTCCTTGCTCGCGCGTCAGGATCAGCGCCGCGTCGAGAATCCTGTCGACCACCTTGCTTGACCGTTGCTGCCGCGGCTGCTTGCGCGGTTCGAGCGCTATCTTGGTCTTGCGGTCGAGACTGCGCTTCACTGCTCGTTGCCCCCGTTCCCCGCTCGGCCTCACCATCGGCGCGCGGTGCAGTCCACTATACATTCCAGATTCCGGCTGTTGACAAACGCGAATAAACAGTCGCATTCTTTATCCACGCTGTCTTCCACGATAACAAGGGGAATTTCGAAGACGGCGCATCGGCATCGGCTTTTGTTCACGGCGTCGCCCGGTGGAGCGGCGGCTCGTCGGACGTGGCGTTGTCGATCCCTCAGCAAAATGTGGAGTCGCGATGTCGGTTGCGGATGGTGGTGCGGATCTGGTGGTCGTCAACGGCCGAGTGCTGACCATGGACGATGACAATCCCGCCGCCGAGGCTGTTGCCGTCAAGGACGGCGTCATAATTGCCATCGGCGACCGCGCTTCCATCGAAGAGCTCAAGGGGCCGGCGACAAAGGTTGTCGACGCCCAGGGCGGCTCCGTCCTGCCAGGCTTCATCGAAGCGCATATGCATCTCTTCGGCGGCGCGGCCGAGCTCGATAACCTGCATCTGGCGGGCGTGCACGGCTTCGACGCGCTGCGCGATGCGATCCAGGATTTCGCCGCCAGGCGCCCGGACGCCAGGCTCCTGATCGGGGCCGGCGTCGACTACGCGATCCTGCCGGAGCCGGTGACGCGCCACGATCTCGACCGCATCATTCCCGACCGTCCCTTCGCCATGTCGGCTTCGGACCACCACACGATGTGGGCGAACACCAAGGCGCTGGAAGAGGCCGGGCTGCTGCAGGGCAGGCTGGTCGGACAGGGCAACGAGATCGTCATGGGCGCCGACGGACTTGCCGCGGGCGAGCTGCGCGAAGGCGAGGCCTTCGGGCCGCTCCTCGACCATTACGGGGCAAACCGGACGCGGCTTGGCCTCGAGGGCGCCGAGCCGGATCCTTATCCTTCGGCGAAGGAACTGGCGGCCGATCGCGACCTGATGCATCGCGGCCTTGAATGGTGCGCCAAGCATGGCATCACCTCGATCCAGAACATGGACGGCAATCTCTACCAGCTCGAGCTGCTGGCCGGGCTGGAAAAAGAGGGACGGCTGCTTTGCCGCACCAAGATCCCGTTCCACTTCAAGAATTTCATGAAGCTGGACATGCTGGAAAAAGCCTCGCGGATGGCCGCGAGCTACAATTCGGAATGGCTGTCGTCCGGCATGGTCAAGGTCTTCTATGACGGCGTGCTGGATTCCTGGACGGCGGTGATGGTCGACGACTATGCCGACCGTCCCGGATGGCGCGGCGAACCACTGTTTTCGCCGGAGCATTTCGCCGAAGTGGCGGTCGAGACCGACAGGCGCGGCCTGCAGATCGCCGTGCATTCGATCGGCGACGGCGCGGTGAGGGCGGTGCTCGACGGCTACCAGGCGGCGCTGAAGAAGAACGGCAGGCGCGACAGCCGCCATCGCATCGAGCATATCGAGGTGATCACGGCCTCCGACGTGCCGCGCTTCGCCGAACTCGGCGTTCTGGCGTCGATGCAGCCGGCGCATCCGCCGGGCGCGCTGAACTTCCCGATGGAGCCGACGATCTCGCGCATCGGCCGCGACAAGTGGGCGCTGAGCTATGCCTGGCGCACGCTGAAAAATGCCGGCGCGCGCGTCGTGTTCGCGTCCGACTGGCCGGTTTCGCCGGTCGATCCGATCCTGTCCATCCAGGCGGCAGTGATGCGCAAGCCTTGGGCAGAAGGCATGCCGGACCAGAGCTTCTCCTTGCAGGAAGCAATCGAGGGCTACACCGTCGAGGGCGCCTATGCGGAGTTCATGGAAGATCGCAAGGGTCGCCTCAAAACCGGATATCTCGCCGATATCGTCGTTTTGTCGGCTGATATCGAGGCGACCGCGCCGGAAGCGCTGCACACCGTGCGTCCGGTGACCACCATCTGCGGGGGCAAGATCACCTACCAAGCCTAACGATGGCATAGGAATTGCTTAATTGAATAGGGACTCGGATCGAGTCACTGCTCCGCAGTTGCCAAGCCGACCGGCTTGTGGTGACAATCAAACAGGAACACACCTGCCGACAAGAGCAGGCTCTCTCAATGGGGTAATCGTGCCGGAACAACCGGGTAAGAACGCGATTGAAGTTCGCGGTGTTCGCAAGGTCTTTGGCACCGGCGAAAACCAGGTAGCCGCTCTCGACACGGTGTCGGTGTCGATCCGCGAAAACGAGTTTTTCACTTTGCTCGGCCCGTCCGGATGCGGAAAGACGACGCTGCTGAGATTGATTGCCGGCTTCGATTTCCCGACCGCCGGCGAGATACTGCTGCACGGGCGCGACATCGCGCCGCTGCCGCCCTTCAAGCGCCCGGTCAACACTGTCTTCCAAAGCTACGCGCTCTTCCCGCACATGACGGTGGCGCAGAATATCGGCTTCGGGCTGGAAATGCTCGGCAAGCCGAAAGGAGAGACCGAAGCGCGCGTCGCCCAGATGCTGAAGCTGGTCAAGATGGAGGCGCTGAAGGCGCGCCGCACCAGCCAGATTTCGGGCGGCCAGCAGCAGCGCGTGGCGCTGGCCCGGGCGCTGGCGCCGCAGCCGAAGGTGCTTTTGCTCGACGAGCCGCTTTCTGCTCTGGACTACAAGCTGCGCAAGGAAATGCAGATCGAATTGAAGCGGCTGCAGAACGAAACCGGCATCACCTTCATCTTCGTCACCCATGACCAGGAAGAAGCGCTGACCATGTCCGACCGCATTGCGGTCATGTCGGCCGGCAAGATCCTGCAGGTCGGCACGCCGCGCGACATCTACGACCGGCCGGCCGAACGCTTCGTTGCCGACTTCATCGGCGAAACCAATTTCCTGCCTGGCACTGTGGTGTCGAAAAAGCCCGGCGTGGCGACGGTCAAGTTCGCCAGCAACGCGACGATCGCCGCGGGCTATCCGGAAGGCTTCGATCCGACCGGCGAGGTGACGCTGGTGGTGCGGCCCGAGCACGCCGACCTGGTACCCGATCCGGCCAAGGGCACGGTCGCCGGGACGCTCTCCAACATCGTCTATTTCGGCACCGACACGCATTATCATGTCAAGCTCGACGGCGGCGAGAACTTCATCGTGCGCCACCAGAACAGCCGCTCGGCGCCGGTCACCTACGAGACCGGCGCGAAGGTCGGCATCCAGTTCGAGGAGGACGCCGCCCGCGTCCTGAAAGACTGATGACGACAGCCACGCTCTCCCCGACCACGCTCTCCAACGCCGCGTTGTTCGAAGCCCAGGCGGTGAAAACCAGCGCGCGGCGCAACCGGCTGCTGTCGCTGCCAGCGCTGATCATCATCGGCATATTCGGCGTGCTGCCGCTCCTCATCATCTGCGTCTATTCGTTCCTGGTCGCCGCGCCCTATGGCGGCGTGCAGTGGCAGTTCTCGACCGATGCCTATCTGAACTTCCTGTTCCAACGGGACATTTTCGACGACACGCTGCAGTTCACGTCGGATTTCCTGATCATCTACCTGCGCTCCTTCCTGTTCGCGGTGGTGACGACGGTGATCTGCCTGCTGCTCGGTTTCCCGACCGCCTATTTCATGGCCACCCGGCCGCCGGCGCAGCGCAACTGGTGGGTGCTTCTGATCACCATCCCGTTCTGGTCGAACCTTCTGGTCCGCACGCTGGCGATCATGTTCATCATCCGCGACGAGGGCCTGATCAACAACGCGCTGCTGGCGCTCGGCGTGATCGATAAGCCGATCACGATGCTCTACACCAATTTCGCCATCCAGCTTGGCCTGCTCTACGCCTTCCTGCCGTTCATGGTGCTGCCGCTCTATTCGAGCCTGGAGAAACTCGACTTCCGGCTGATCGAAGCCGCGTATGATCTTTACGCGACGCGCCGGCAGGTGCTGTGGCGGGTGATCATCCCGATGTCGAAGCCCGGCATCATCGCCGGCTGCCTGCTCGTCTTCATCCCGGCGCTCGGCGCCTATGTGACGCCGCTGATCCTGGGCGGCGGCGTGCACCTGATGATCGGCGATCTCATCGCGCAGCAATTCGGCTCGGGGCGCAACTGGCCGCTCGGCTGCGCGCAGGCGCTGATCCTGATGGCGGCGGTGCTGGTCGCGCTGTTCTTCTATGTCCGCAACACGTCGGGGAAAGTGCAGCATGGCTGAGCCCCGCGTCATGGACATCAAGGACCAGCCGGGCTTCCGCTCGATCGCCATCATCTGCCTGCTGGTGCTCTACGTGCCGGTGCTGATCCTGATGATCTTCTCGTTCAACAGCGGCTCGCTGGTCACGCATTGGGAAGGCGTCACGCTCAACTGGTACGGCAGCGCGCTGCGCAACGAGGAGTTCCACAGCGCGGCGCGCAACACGCTGATCATCTCGGTGACCGCGACGATCGTTTCGACGATCTGCGCGACGCTTGCAGCCATCGGCATGACGCGGGTGAAACCGTGGCGCGGCTTGGCGGCCGCTTTCATGGTCATCAACCTGCCGCTGATGGTGCCGGAGATCATCACGGCGGTGGCGACGCTTTCCTTCTTCGCGTTGATCGCCGGCACGCTCGGGCTCAATTTCGGCATCGGCAATCTGATCCTCGCCCACACCGTGTTCTGCATCCCCTTCGCCTATATGCCGATCAGGGCGCGGCTGGAGGACATGGACCTGACGCTGGAATATGCGGCGGCGGACCTCTATGCGACGCCGTGGAATGCGTTCAGGCGCATCACGCTACCGCTGCTGGTCCCCGGCATCATGTCGGGCGCGGCACTTGCCTTCATCGTTTCCTTCGACGATTTCACCATCACGCAGCTCGTCGCCGGCCCCGGCCAGACGACGCTGCCCCTCTATATCTGGAACCAGATCCGACGACCGATGACGCCCGAGATCAACGCCATCTCCACCATCCTGCTCCTGGTGTCGATCCTGTTCGTCTCGGTCTCGTTCCTGATCGCGCGACGGCGCGCAAAATGACCACGGGCTCCAACACAACAATGGGAAGGCAAGGAGAACATAAAATGTCTGCAAAACTGATGGCGGCCGTTTCCGCGGCCGTTCTGCTATCGGCAGTGCCAGCGCTCGCCGACGGCGAACTGCATATCTACAACTGGGGCGACTACACCAACCCGAAGCTGATCGAAAAGTTCGAGAAGCAGTACAATGTCAAGGTGACGCTGGACGACTACGATTCCAACGAAACCATGCTGTCCAAGGTGCGTGCCGGCAATTCCGGTTACGACATCGTCGTGCCGTCGGACTACACCGTGAAGATCATGGTCGAAGAGGGCCTGCTCGAAAAGACCGAGCCCAACGCGATGCCGAACGGCAAGAACATCGATCCGCGCTTCGTCGACGTCTATTGGGACTCCGGCCGGCACTACACCGCGCCGTGGCAGTTCGGCACGACGGCGTTCTCGGTCAACATGGACAAGTTCAAGGGCGACATCAATACGCTGGCGATCCTGTTCAACCCGCCGGACGAGCTCAAGGGCCAGATCAATGTGCTCGACGACGTCAACACCGTCATGCACGCGGCCGAGCGCTATGCCGGCGTGCCGCGCTGCGGCGCCGACAAGGCCAACCTGAAGAAGGTCAACGACATACTGATGGCCGCCAAGCCGTCGTGGAAGACCTTCAGCTATGATACCATCACCAAGATCACCTCCGGCGACGTCATCGTGTCGGAGCAGTGGAACGGCGCCAGCTACCGCTCGCGCCAGAAGATACCGGCGATCAAGTACGCCTATCCGAAGGAAGGCATCGAAGGCTGGATGGACAATGTCGCGGTGCTGAAGGGCGCCAAGAACCTCGACAACGCCAAGCTGTTCCAGGACTTCGTCATGGCGCCCGAAAACGCGGCGTTGATCTCGGAGTTCGCCGGCTACGACAATGGCATCGCCGGCAGCCACAAATTCCTGCCTACGGAATTCGCCAACTCGCCGGAAATCAGCCCTCCGGCCGGCTCGCCGACGCCGGAATTCGTGCCGCCGTGCTCGCCGGACGTGGTGGAGATCTACAACAAGATCTGGACCAACCTGCGCAAATAATTTTGCCGGAACGCATGAAGGAGGGGAGGCTCCGGCCTCCCTTTCTTGTGTCTGCCGGGAGGACACTATGACGTCTTATCGCAACTCCGAGCCGCGGCCGCCGATCATGCATGGCTCGCCGCCGAAGCTGGTGCCGCCGAAGCTCGATTGGGACCGGCCGCCGTGGAACCGCTGGGCCTTCCAGCACATCCGCGAATTCCTGCCGACGGTCGAGGTCTGGCGCGGCAGCGGCCATCGCCATCGCCTCGAGCGCGCGGAGGTGGATCTCGACGACCTGCCGGTGGGCGACAGCAACGGAGCGCCGACGACGCTCGCCGGCTTGCTCGACGAAACCTATGCCGACGGTTTCCTGGTGCTGAAGGACGGCAAGATCGCCTATGAGCGCTATTTCAACGGCATGGACGAGCGCACGCTGCATCTGTCGCAATCGATGGCGAAGTCGGTCACCGGCGCGGTGTGCGGCATCCTGGTCGGGCGCGGCCTGATCGATCCGGGCAAGCTGGTCACCGATTATCTGCCGGAACTCGGCGAGACCGGCTGGGGCGGCGCCACCGTGCAGCACGTGCTCGACATGACGACGGGCGTGCGCTTTTCCGAGGAATACACCGACCGATATTCCGAGATCGGCCAGGTCGATGTCGCGACCGGCTGGAAGCCGATCCCGCCGGGCAGCGATCCGGACTTCGCGTGGCCGTCGCACCTGTTCGAGCTGATCCTGCGGCTGAAGGGCAGAGTGCGCCCGCATGGCGAGGCCTTCGAATACCGTTCGATCGAGACCGACGTGCTCGCCTTCATCATGGAACGGGTGAGCGGCAAGCGCCTGGCGCAGCTCGTCTCGGAAGAACTCTGGCAGAAGCTCGGCGCCGACGAGAGCGCCTGCTTCACCGTCGACAGCGCCGGCTACGCGCTGGCCGATGGCGGCTTCAACGCGACGCTGCGCGACTATGGCCGCTTCGGACAACTGATCCTCGACAATGGCGGCGGCGTGATCCCGGCCGAGTGGATCGAGACGACGCGCATCGGCAAGCATGGGCCGAATTTCAGCCCGAGCCTGCCGGACGGCAGCTACCGCAACCAGTTCTGGATCGAGGATTCGCGCTCGCGCTCGCTGATGTGCCGCGGCGTGTTCGGCCAATTGATCCATATGAGCTGGGAACACAGGATGGTCGTGGTGAAGCTTTCGACCTATCCGGATTTCGTCAACTCCGCCTATTCGGTGGCGACGCAGAAGGCGGTGCACGCCATCGCCGCCGCTCTGGCCTGAAACCGCAAGTAAAATCCGGGAGAGTGTCATGACCGGCAAGACCGCGTTCGAGGCCCAGTACGGCTTTGCCCGCAAGGATGTGCGGCTCGAAACCTGGCGGCTGGCACCGTTCAACCGATGGTCCTTCCAGAATGTCGGCGAACTGGTGCCAAGCGCGCATGTCGCGGCGGCGCCCCGCGGCGAGGAGCAGGCGAAATCGCTCGGCGCATTGCTTGAGGAAAAGATACCGCTCGCCGGCGGCAGCGAAACCGTCGAGAGCTTCCTGAAGCGTTCCGACACGGACGGGCTGACGATCCTCAAGGCGGGCAAGCTGGTCGGCGACTGGTCGGCGCCGCATATGCCGTTCGGAGCCCGCCACATCATCTTTTCGATCAGCAAGTCGGTGACGGCGATCCTGGCGGGCATATTGGAGGGCGAAGGAGTGTTCGACCCCAGCGCGCCGGTTACAGAATACATTCCCGAAGCCAGGGGCTCGGCCTATGGCGATGCCAGCGCGCGCAACGTGCTCGACATGACGGTCAGCCTCGATTTCGAGGAAGCCTATCTCGATCCGGAGAGCGCTTTCGCCCGCTACCGCCGCTCGACGTTGTGGAACCCCGGCGGCGGGTCGGAGAGCCTCGCGGCGTTCCTGATGACGATCCAGCGCCTTGCCGAGCCGCACGGGCAGACCTATCGCTACCGCTCACCCAATTCCGATGTGCTCGGCATCCTGGTCGAGCGCGCTTCCGGCATGCGCGTCAGCCAATTGCTCAGCGAAAAACTGTGGCAGCCGCTCGGTGCCGCAAGCGAAATGTCGGTGACGGTCGACATGGAAGGCACGGCGCGCACCGCCGGCGGCATGTCGATGACGCCGCGCGACCTTGCCCGTATCGGCGAGATGATGCGGCAGGGCGGCACGGTGAACGGCCGCCGCATCGTCCCGGAAGCCTGGGTGCGCGACACGGTCGCCACCGGCGGCAGCCATGAAGCCTGGCAGCGCGGCACGATGGCGTTCCTGTTCCCGAAGGGGCGCTACCGCAACAAATGGTACCAGACCGGCAATGACAGCGGCGCCTTCTGCGGCATCGGCATCCACGGCCAGTGGCTCTACGTCAATCCGAAGGCGGAAGTGGTCATCGCCAAGATGTCGTCGCAGCCGGAGCCAGTGGACGACAAGCTGGACGAGGACATTGTGGCATTCCTCGCGGCGTTGAGCCGAATAGCTTGATCCGGCCTGGCGGCCGGGCTCAGCGTCTTTCCTGTGGACCTTCCTTGCTGGATGAAGCCGGCGCGGTTGGCGCGGCCGGCATCCCGGCCTATGGTCGCCGCTCTTTTCTGCAGGAACCAGCATGGCATCGGACATCAAGCGCATCGCAGCAATCATCGCGGCCGAGATCGGCGCGCGGCCGGAGCAGGCCGCGGCGGCAATCGGGCTGCTCGACGAGGGCGCGACGGTGCCGTTCGTGGCGCGTTACCGCAAGGAGGTCACCGGCGGGCTCGACGACACCCAATTGCGCGACCTTTCCGAGCGGCTCGGCTATCTGCGCGAGCTCGACGCACGGCGCGAGACGATCGTCAGCTCGATCCGAGAGCAGGGCAAGCTGACCGAGGAGCTGGAAGCCAAGATCGCCGCGGCCGCCACAAAGGCGGAGCTCGAGGACATCTATCTGCCCTATAAGCCGAAGCGGCGCACCAAGGCTGAAATCGCCAAGGAGCGTGGGCTTGGGCCGCTCGCCGAGGCGATCCTGGCCGACCGTTCGGCGGTGCCGGCCGAGCTTGCGCTCGCCTATGTCACGGACGAGGTGGCCGACGCCAAGGCGGCGCTCGAAGGCGCGCGCGACATCCTGTCGGAGCAGTTCGCCGAAAATGCCGATCTGGTCGGCAAGCTGCGCGCCTATATGAAGGAACGCGCCTTCCTGCGCGCAAAAGTCGTCGACGGCAAGCAGGAAGCGGGCGCTAAATTCTCCGACTATTTCGACCATGTCGAGCGCTGGGCGAATGTGCCAAGCCACCGCGCCCTGGCGATGCTGCGCGGTCGCAACGAGGAAGTGCTGTCGCTCGACATCGAGGTCGATGCCGACGATCAATCGCCGGTCAAGCCGGTCGAGCGCATGATCGCCAATGCCTATGCGATCGGCGGCAGCCGGCCCGGCGACAAATGGCTGATGGACGTGGCCGGCTGGACATGGCGGATAAAACTGTCGCTGCATCTGACGCTCGATCTGATGCGCGACCTGCGCGAGCGGGCCGAGGAAGAGGCGATCCATGTCTTTGCCCGCAACCTGAAGGACCTGCTGCTGGCCGCGCCCGCCGGCTCGCGGCCGACCATGGGGCTCGACCCAGGCATCCGCACCGGGGTCAAGGTGGCGGTTGTCGACGGCACCGGCAAGCTGGTGGCGACAACGACTGTCTATCCGTTCCCGCCGAAGAACGACGTGCGCGGCACGCAGGCCGAACTTGCCGCCCTCATCCGCCAGCACAAGGTGGAGCTGATCTCGATCGGCAACGGCACCGGCAGCCGCGAGACCGAAAAGCTGGTTGCCGACATGCTGGCGGACCTGCCGGCCGGTGCCGGACCGAAGCCGCTCAAGGTCATCGTCAGCGAGGCCGGCGCCTCGGTCTATTCCGCTTCGGCCACGGCAGCGGCGGAATTCCCGGGCCTGGATGTCTCGCTGCGCGGCGCGGTGTCCATCGCCAGGCGCCTGCAGGATCCGTTGGCCGAGTTGGTCAAGATCGAGCCGAAGTCGATCGGCGTCGGCCAATATCAGCACGATGTCGACCAATACCGGCTCGGCCGTTCCCTGGAAGCGGTGGTCGAGGACGCGGTGAACGCCGTCGGCGTCGACCTCAATACGGCGTCGGCGCCGCTGCTGGCACGCGTTTCAGGCCTTGGCCCATCGCTTGCTGAAGCGATCGTCGCGCATCGCGACACGACCGGGCCGTTTGCCAACCGCAAGGACCTGCTCAAGGTGGCGCGGCTCGGACCTCGCGCGTTCGAACAATCCGCCGGCTTCCTGCGTATTGCCAATGGCAGCGAGCCGCTCGACGCCTCGTCGGTTCACCCGGAAGCCTATGGGGTTGCCAAGAAGATCGTTGCCGCCTGCGGCCGCGACGTGCGCGCCCTGATGGGCGACAGCGCAGCGCTCAAGGCGCTCGACCCGCGCGTCTTCGTCGACGAGCGCTTCGGCTTGCCGACGGTGCGCGATATCATCGCCGAGCTGGAAAAACCCGGACGCGACCCGCGCCCAGGCTTCAAGACCGCGACCTTCGCGGAAGGCGTCGACGACATCAAGGATTTGAAGCCCGGCATGCTGCTGGAAGGCACCGTCACCAATGTCGCGGCCTTCGGCGCCTTCGTCGACATCGGCGTGCACCAGGACGGTCTGGTGCACGTCTCGCAATTGGCCGACCGTTTCATCAAGGACGCGCATGAGGTGGTCAAGGCTGGCGACGTGGTGAAAGTGCGCGTCGTCGATGTCGACATCAAGCGCAAGCGCATCGCGCTATCGATGCGCAAGGATGGGGGCGAGGGCGGAGCGCCGAGAGGCCCACGCGACAATGGCGGCGGCAAATCGCCACCGCGTTCGCCGGTGCCGCAGCGGCAGCCGGAACGGCCGGCGCAGGGCGCGTTCGGCGCGGCATTGGCCGAGGCGATGAAGCGCAAGTAGCTACCACGCCAGGACAGCCGGCTCCTTGCCGATCTGACCCAACAGCCAGTCGCGAAAGCTGGCGACCGGCGGATAGCCGCGCTTGTCGTGCGGCACGACGAGATAATAGGCGCTGCGGCTTTGCATCGGCCGGCCTGGCGCTGGCACCAGCTGGCCGCGCTGCAGTTCGCCGGCGATCAGGATTTCCGGCAACAGCGCGACGCCGAGCCCGGCCATGCAGGCTTGGGCGACGGTGCCGAACTGCTCGAACTGCATGCCGGGACCGGTCGGCGCCTCGAGCCCCTCATGCTCGAACCATTCGCTCCAGGCGCCGGGGCGCGTTGCCATATGCAGCAGCGGCGTGCGGCCGATATCGGCCGGCTTGGCGATGGCGCGGCTGGCCAGGAATTCGGGCGAAACCACAGGCATCACGGTTTCGCGCACCAAAAGCGTGCAGTCTGCCTCCGGCCAGTCCGGCATGCCGTGATGAATCGCGGCGTCCAAGCGTTCGCGGGCGAAATCGAACCGTCCGATGCGGGTGGCGAAGTTGATGATGATGTCCGGGTGGCGGGCGACGAAATCCGGGATCAGCGGCATCAGCCAGCGCGTGCCGAAGGTTGGCAGGATCGCAACATTGAGGACACCGCTATGCCGATTGCTCATCAATCCAAGTGCTGCGTCGCGCAACTGGCCAAGCGCCGAGCGCACCGCTTCGGCATAGATCTCGCCCGCGGCCGATAGCCGGACATTGCGGCTGTCGCGTTCGAAAAGCCGACGGCCGAACTGCTCTTCCAACAAGCTGATCTGCCGGCTGATGGCACCTTGCGTCAGATCGAGTTCGCGGGCGGCTGCGGTGAAGGAGCCAAGACGCGCCACTGCCTCGAAGGCGGCAAGAGCGGCGGTATTGGGTAGAAGGCGGCGCTGGACACTCATGATCTATTACTAACGCTCATTGATCCGTGATGCAATTTTGTTTGATTTTTCGCTGGCACGGGCGGATAAGCCGGGCACATCAAAAAATACCGGGAGCGAGTCATGGCCGCCGAGAAGAATGCCTTCGTGTGGAACGATCCTTTCCTCATCGAGGACCAGCTTTCCGAGGACGAGCGCATGGTGCGCGACGGCGCTGCCGCCTTCGCCGCCGACAAGCTGGCGCCGCGCATCGAGGAAGCCTATGCCGACGAGAAGACCGATCCGTCGATCTTCCGCGAGATGGGCGAGGCGGGCCTGCTCGGCATCACCATTCCGGAAGAGTATGGCGGGCTTGGCGCCGGATACGTGACCTACGGATTGGTCGCGCGGGAAGTTGAACGCGTCGACTCGGGTTATCGCTCGATGATGAGCGTGCAGTCCTCGCTGGTCATGTATCCGATCCATGCCTATGGCTCGGAAGCGCAGCGCAAGAAATACCTGCCGAAGCTAGCGTCGGGCGAGTGGATCGGCTGCTTCGGCCTCACCGAGCCGGATGCCGGCTCCGATCCGGGCGGCATGAAGACGCGCGCCGAGAAGACCGCGAATGGCTACAGGCTCTCCGGCTCCAAGATGTGGATATCCAACGCGCCGATCGCCGACGTGTTCGTCGTCTGGGCGAAGCTGAAGGGCGATAACGGCAAGGACGAGATCCGCGGCTTCGTGTTGGAAAAGGGCCTGAAAGGGCTTTCCGCGCCGAAGATCGGCGGCAAGCTCAGCCTCCGCGCCTCGATCACCGGCGAAGTGGTGATGGAAGGCGTCGAGGTCGGCGAGGAAGCGCTGCTGCCCAACGCCAAGGGCCTCGGCGGTCCGTTCGGCTGCCTCAACCGGGCACGCTACGGCATCTCCTGGGGCGCGATGGGCGCCGCCGAGGATTGCTGGCACCGGGCGCGGCAATACGGCCTCGACAGAAAACAGTTCGGCAAGCCGCTTGCCGGCACGCAGCTGTTCCAGAAGAAACTCGCCGATATGCAGACCGAGATCGCGCTCGGCCTGCAGGGCTCGTTGCGCGTCGGCCGGCTGATGGACGAAGGCAAGATGGCGCCGGAGATGATCTCGATCGTCAAGCGCAACAATTGCGGCAAGGCGCTCGATATCGCCCGTCAGGCGCGCGACATGCATGGCGGCAACGGCATCCAGATCGGCTACCATGTGATGCGCCACGCGCAGAACCTGGAGACGGTCAATACCTATGAGGGCACGCATGACGTGCATGCGCTGATCCTCGGAAGGGCGCAGACGGGTATCCAGGCGTTTTTCTAAGCTGGCAACGCTGCTTAAATTAGGTGCAGCGCAACATCTCTGCTTGGAGAATGGCCAGCATTTATGCCAGGGTTCGGCGACTGAAACGCCGAGCTCCGGGGCACCATGGCAATTCTGGCAGCCGTCCATCACCTGACCCATTACAAATATGACCGGCCGGTGGTGCTCGGTCCCCAGGTGATCAGGCTGCAGCCGGCGCCGCATTCGCGCACCAAGGTGCTCAGCCATTCGCTGAAGGTCGAGCCGGCAAACCACTTCGTCAACTTGCAGCAGGATCCCTACGGCAACTTCCTCGCCCGCTTCGTCTTTCCGGAGCCGGTGACGGAACTGAAGATCGAGGTCGACCTCGTCGCCGACATGACGGTCTACAATCCGTTCGACTTCTTCGTCGAGGAGAGCGCCGAGACCTTTCCGTTCGATTATCCGGAAGAGATCAGGGAAGACCTCGCCATCTACCGGAAACCGGAGCCGACCGGGCCGCTGTTGTCGGCATTCCTTCGGACAATCGACCGCAGCCCGGCAAACACCGTCAATTTCCTCGTCGACCTCAATGCAAGGCTGCAGCGCGAGGTCGCCTATATCGTGCGCATGGAGACGGGTGTTTATTCGCCCGAGGAGACGTTGGCCGCCGGCAAGGGCTCGTGCCGGGATTCGAGCTGGCTCCTGGTGCAGATACTGCGCAATCTGGGCGTCGCCGCGCGCTTCGTCTCCGGCTATCTGATCCAGTTGAAGCCCGATCTCGTCTCGCTCGACGGACCGCCGGGAACCGCTGTCGACTTCACCGACCTGCATGCCTGGTGCGAGGTTTATATTCCGGGCGCCGGCTGGATCGGTTTCGACCCGACTTCCGGCCTGCTCACCGGAGAAAGCCATGTGCCGCTCGCCGCAACGCCGCATTTTCGCAACGCCGCGCCGATTTCCGGCATGGCGAGCTTCGCCAATGTCGAATTCGGCTTCGACATGCGCGTCGACCGCATCGCCGAGCATCCGCGCATCACCAAGCCATTCTCGGACGAAAGCTGGCAGGCGCTCGATCGATTGGGCGAAAAGGTTGACGCGGTGCTGAAAGACGGCGACGTGCGGCTCACCATGGGCGGCGAGCCGACCTTCGTGTCGATCGACGATTTCGAATCCGCGGAATGGAACACGGCGGCCGTCGGTCCATCCAAACGCGACAAGGCGGACCAGCTCATCCGCCGGCTGCGCGAGCGCTTCGCGCCGGGCGGCTTCCTGCATTACGGCCAGGGCAAGTGGTATCCGGGCGAGAGCCTGCCGCGCTGGACCTTCTCGCTCTACTGGCGCGCCGACGGTGAGCCGGTATGGAGCGACCCGTCGCTGATCGCACGCGAAAAGAGTGACGCGAAGGTCGGGCCGCAGCAGGCCGAGAGCCTGCTCAAGGCGATCGCCGGCGAGCTCGGCATCGACAGGGCGATGGTCAGCGAGGCCTATGAGGATCCTGGCGAATGGCTGCTCAAGGAAGGCAAGCTGCCGGACAATGTCGATCCGTCCAATTCCAAGCTGGAAGACCCGGAAGAGCGCAGCCGCATGGCGCGCGTCTTCGAGCGCGGGCTGACCAAGCCGTCGGGCTACGTGCTGCCGGTGCAGCGCTGGAACAGCCAGGCCGCCGGACAGCGCTGGCGCTCGGAGAAATGGAAGACGCGGCGCGGCCGCCTGTTCCTGGTGCCGGGCGATTCCCCGGTCGGCTACCGCCTGCCGCTCGGCACGCTGCCTTACGTGCCGCCGGCGCAGTTCCCCTATATTGTGCCGGTCGATCCGTCGCTGCCGCGTGGGCCGCTGCCGGCGCGCGAGGCTATCTTGCCGGGGGCCGCCACGGCGGAGCCTGAAGGCGCCGACGAAATGGCGCGCCGCCAGCAGGCCGTGTCCTTCACCGCCGCGACCGGCCAGCAGGATCGCGTCGAGCAGGAGATCACGGAGATCGGTGGCGCGGTGCGCACCGCGCTTTCGGTCGAGCCACGCGACGGGCGGCTGTGCGTGTTCATGCCGCCGGTCGAGGCGCTGGAAGACTATCTCGAACTGGTGGCGGCGGCCGAGAACGCGGCCAAGACCATCGGCCTGCCGGTGCATATCGAGGGTTACGCCCCGCCGCAGGATCCGCGCCTCAACGTCATCCGCGTCGCGCCCGACCCGGGCGTCATCGAGGTCAACATCCACCCAGCCGCCAACTGGCGGGATTGCGTGGCGACGACCACGGCAATCTATGAGGAGGCGCGGCAGTCGCGGCTCGGCACCGACAAGTTCATGATCGACGGACGCCACACCGGCACCGGCGGCGGCAACCATGTCGTGGTTGGCGGCGCGACGCCGAACGACAGCCCGTTCCTGCGCCGGCCGGACCTGTTGAAGAGCCTGGTGCTGCAATGGCAGCGGCACCCGTCCCTGTCCTACCTGTTTTCCGGCCTGTTCATCGGCCCGACCAGCCAGGCGCCGCGCATCGACGAAGCGCGGCACGATTCACTTTATGAGCTGGAAATCGCGTTGGCGCAGGTGCCGTATCCCGACAAGGGCGCGGCGCCTTTGCCGTGGCTGGTCGACCGGCTGTTCCGCAACCTTTTGACCGATGTCACCGGCAACACGCATCGTTCGGAAATCTGCATCGACAAATTGTTCTCGCCGGATGGGCCTACCGGGCGGCTGGGGCTGGTCGAGTTCCGCGGTTTTGAGATGCCGCCCAATGCGCGCATGTCGCTCGCGCAGCAATTGCTGGTCCGCGCCATCATCGCGCGCGCCTGGAAGAACCCGCTCGACGGCCGTTTCGCGCGCTGGGGCACCTCGCTGCACGACCGCTTCATGCTGCCGCATCATGTCTGGGCGGATTTCCTCGACGTGCTGGAGGATTTGAAGCTGAACGGCTTCGACTTCCGCCCCGAATGGTTCGCGGCCCAGCTCGAATTCCGCTTCCCGTTCTGCGGCGAGGTAAGCCAAGCCGGCGTCAAGCTGGAATTGCGGCAGGCGCTGGAGCCCTGGCACGTGATGGGCGAGCAGGGCGCCATCGGCGGCACTGTCCGGTTTGTCGACTCCTCGGTCGAGCGACTGCAGGTGCGGACCGAAGGCCTCAATCCGGAGCGCCACGCCATCGTCTGCAACGGCCGCATCGTGCCGATGAAAGTCACAGACAACCGCGAGGCCGCGGTGGCTGGCGTGCGCTTCAAGGCCTGGCAGCCGGCCTCCGGCCTGCATCCGGCGCTGCCGGTCAACACGCCGCTGGTCTTCGACATCTATGATCGCTGGTCAGGCCGCGCGGTCGGCGGCTGTGTCTACCATGTCGCGCATCCGGGCGGGCGCAGCTATGACACCTTCCCGGTCAACGGCAACGAGGCCGAAGCGCGGCGGCTTGCCCGATTCGAACCGCGCGGTCATACGCCGGGCGGTTATGTGCTGCGTAACGAAGAAGCTTCTGAAGAGTTTCCCATGACCCTTGACCTCAGGCGGCCGGCGAGATTCTGATCGACAATGGCCAAGGGGAATCAGAGACGGGCAGGCGGCAGGCCGCGGGCGCAGGGCCTGCTGGAGCGCTACCGGCCGATCGAAGGCGTCGTCGACGAGATGGTCGACGCGTCGGGCAGCCCGCGTCCGGCCTGGCGCTTCTTCATCGACGCGCTCGACGATCTGGGCGCGGAACGGCTTGGGCAGCGGTTTGCCCGCGCCGACCAGTATCTGCGCGACGCCGGCGTCTATTACCGCGTCTATGAGCAGGCAGGGGCCAATGAGCGGGAATGGCCGCTCGCGCATGTCCCGCTGCTGATCGACGAGAAGGAATGGGCCGAGATCAGTGCCGGCCTCGTCCAGCGCGCCGACCTGTTCGAGGCCATCCTGGCCGACATCTATGGGCCGAACCGGCTGATCGAGAAGGGGATCCTGCCTGCCGGGCTGATCGCGGCGAGCTCCGAATATCTGCGCCCCGTCGCAGGCGTCCGGCCGGCCAGCGGGCATTTCCTGCATATGGTCGCCTTCGAGCTCGGCCGTGGCCCGGACGGGCGCTGGTGGGTGCTGGGCGATCGCGCCCAGGCGCCGTCCGGCGCCGGCTTCGCGCTGGAGAACCGCGTCGCCACCACGCGCGCGCTGTCGGATATCTATGGCGAGATGCATGTGCATCGGCTGGCCGGCTTCTTCCGCCGTTTCCGCGATGCGCTGAACGGCATGGCGAGGGAATCGGGCGGCCGTGTCGCCATCCTGACGCCGGGACCACTCAACGAAACCTATTACGAGCATGCCTATATCGCCCGCTATCTCGGCATCATGCTGCTCGAAGGCGAGGACCTGACCGTATCCGGCGGCAGGCTGATGGTGCGAACGGTTTCAGGCCTGCTGCCGATCGGCGTCCTGTGGCGGCGGCTCGACGCGGCCTTCGCCGATCCGCTGGAGCTCAGGCCGGACTCGCAGATCGGCACGCCCGGGCTGGTCGAGGCGATCCGGCGCGGCGCCGTTTCGGCTGTCAATGCGCTGGGTTCCGGCCTGGTGGAAACGCGGGCCTTGCTTTCCTTCCTGCCCAGGATCGCGCGGGAACTGCAAGCTGAAGATCTGTCGTTGCCGAACGTTGCCACTTGGTGGTGCGGGCAGCAGAACGAACGCGACCACGTGCTTGCCAACATCGACCATATGGTGGTCGGCCCGGCGCTGTCGACGCGGCTCGCCTTCGAGGACGATGGCGCGACCAGCCTCGGTTCGGCGCTTTCGGCGGGGGAACGGGCGGAGCTTGTCGCGCGGATCGAAGCCGACGGCGCCGGCTTTGTCGGCCAGGAAGCGGTGACACTCTCGACCACGCCGGTGTTCGTCGGCGGTGTGCTTGAGCCGCGCCCCGCCAGTCTGCGCGTCTATCTGGCGCGCACACCGGAAGGCTGGACGGTGATGCCCGGCGGCTTCGCCCGCGTCGGCTTCTCGCTCGACCCGACGGCGATCGCCATGCAGCGCGGCGGCCAGGCGGCCGATGTCTGGGTGGTCAGCGACAGGCCGGTCGAGCGCGAGACGCTCTTGCCGCAGGAGCATGACGGATTCACGCGCACCATGCCGGGCAGCCTGCCCAGCCGCGCAGCGGAGAACCTGACCTGGCTCGGGCGCTATATCGAGCGCTCCGAAGATACGGTGCGCGTGCTGCGCGCCTATCACGTGCGGCTTGCCGAGACCTCCGATCCGGACATGCCGCTGCTCGCCGATATCAGGGACTATCTCGAGCCGTTCGGCATCGAGGCCGAAACGGCGATACCGCCAGGGTTGATCGGCACTTTGGACAGCGCGGTCTACAGCGCCGGCCAGATTCGCGACCGCTTCTCTCCCGACGGCTGGCTGGCGCTGAAGGATCTGTCGAAGACCATCCACAAATTCGCGGAGACGGTCGCGCCCGGAGACGACGCGACGCGGGCGATGACGGTGATGCTGCGCAAGCTCGCCGGCTTTTCCGGCCTGCTGCACGAGAACATGTACCGCTTCACCGGCTGGCGCTTCCTGGAGATCGGCCGCAGGCTGGAGCGCGGCATCCAGATCGCCGGCACGCTCAGCCGGCTGACAAGGAATGGGGCGCCGGAAGGGGCGCTCGACATGATGCTGGAGATCGGCGACAGCGTCATGACCCATCGCCGGCAGTATCCGGTGCAGGCCGGGCGGCGCACGGTGATCGACCTGCTCGCGCTCGACCCGCTCAACCCACGCTCGATCCTGTTCCAGCTCGAGCGGCTGAAGGCCGAGATCGCCATGCTGCCTTCGATCGGCGGCGAGGGGCATATGTCGCCCGCCGCCAAGGAAATCCTGCAGCTCAACACGGCAATCGCCGTCATGGAGCCGTCGGATATGAGCGCCAAGGTGCTCGACGACTTGGCCGGCCAGATCGGCGCTCTCTACAACAGCCTCGCCAGAGGCTATTTCGGTTAGAGCATTTCCAGCGAAAAGGATCGCCTCCAATGCTCTATCTCTTTGTTTTTGCGCAATTCCGGACGCAAAACCACTGCGCACTTTTGCTGGAATTGCTTTAATGCACTACGACATCAAACTCCATCTGCATTACGACTATGCCGCCGCCGCCGGCGGCGGACGGCACCAGGTGCGCGTCATGCCGCAGACGATCGCCGGCGTGCAGCGCGTGATCGCGGCCTCGCTGTCCTTCCAGCCGTCGCCGGCCGAACGTGCCGATTTTTCCGATTTCTTCGGCAACAACGTCACATCGATCGCCTTTCGCGACGCGCATGAGACGCTCGACATCCGAATGAGCGCGCGCGTTTCGGTCTCGCGGCCCGAGCCGGGTCTCGATGTCTCGCCCGATATAAACGGGCTGAGGTCGGAGCTGGATCTGGTGCGCTCACTCTCGCCGTCCGCGCCGCATCATTTCCTCGCTGCCAGCGATCATGTAGGCATCGACGCGGCAATCACGGCCTATGCGCGGGACAGTTTGTCGGGGTCAACCGTCGCCACGGCGGTCGATCTCTGCAACCGCATTCATCGCGACTTCACCTATGACGGCAAGGCGACGACCGTGCAGACCCGGGCCAGCGACGCCTTTGCGCTGAAACGCGGCGTCTGTCAGGATTTCTCGCATATCATGATCGCCGGCCTGCGCGGGCTTGGCATCCCGGCCGGCTATGTCAGCGGCTTCCTGCGCACGATCCCGCCGAAGGGCAAGCCGCGGCTTGAAGGCGCGGACGCCATGCATGCCTGGGTCAAGGCCTGGTGCGGACGCGACGCCGGCTGGCAGGAGTTCGACCCGACCAACGGCATGCGGGCGAGCAACGACCATATCACCGTCGGCTACGGCCGCGACTATTCCGACGTTGCGCCGATCGTCGGCGTCTTGAAAACGACCGGTGGTCAAGTCGGCGAGCAGGCGGTCGACGTCATCCCGGTGGCAGCCTGACGCGACGGCGTCGATGATGTGCGCTGCCGTTTGCATCCGGAACCAGTCATCGGCGAGCGGCTTTATCTACGGATAATTCGCGGAGCCGGCATGTTGCAGCATTCACAATTGTCCTCGGACCGTTCAACGCGGAACGAGGAGACTCGAAGGAACGGTGCGCAAGATTCGGCCGAGCGCGCGTCGCTCAGCTATGTGAGCGATGCCGATCCCGGCGTCCGACGATTGAGAAAAGGCAAGGGATTTTCCTATGCCGGTCCGAACGGACGCGCGGTCAGCGCGCAGACCCTTGCCCGCATCAAGGCGATCGTCATTCCGCCGGCCTGGACGGATGTGTGGATCTCGCCCGATCCGGACGGCCATATCCAGGCGACAGGCCGGGATCAGCGCGGCCGCAAACAGTACCGTTATCACCCGCAATGGACCGAGGAGCGCGACGGCGTCAAATATTCCAGCCTCGTCGCCTTCGCCGAAGGCCTGCCCGCGCTGCGGCTGCAGATCGATGCGGACCTGCGCCGCCACGGTCTGCCCATGGAGCGCGTCGTCGCCTCGGTGGTCTGGTTGCTCGACAACACCCTTATCCGCATCGGCAACGCCGCCTATGCGCGGGACAACAAGAGTTTCGGGCTGACCACGCTGCGCGACCGCCATGTCGAGATCACGGGCTCCAGCCTGCGCTTCGCGTTCAAGGGCAAGTCGGGCAAGGAATGGAAGCTGAAGCTGGTCGATCGCCGCATCGCCAAGATCGTGCGCGGCGCCCAGGACCTGCCCGGGCAGAAGCTGTTCCAATATCTCGATGAGAATGGCGACCGGTGCCCGGTGCGCTCGGAGGACGTCAACCGCTACATTCGCGAGGCATCCGGCGCCGATTTCAGCTCAAAGCATTTCCGCACCTGGGGCGGCACGATCCATGCGGCGTCGCTGTTTGCCGGGACCGAGCTGCCGGAAAGCAAGACGCAGCAAAAACGGATGATCAACAGTGTCGTCGACAAGGTCGCCGAACGGTTGGGCAATACCCGTGCCGTCTGCCGCAAATGCTACATCCATCCGCTGGTGTTCGAGGCATGGAGCAAAGGGCGCTTGCTTGACGAAATGGCCGGAGCCAACAAGCGCAAACGCCGGATATCCGGCCTCGACGAGGAAGAAACGCTGGTGCTCAGATGGCTGCAGGCGCGCGGCGCCTGACAGGCAGGCGCGAAGGCAGCCAAGTCCGGGATCCCTCGATAATTTTTTTTATCGACCTTGTGTCGGGAAGGGTCCTAGTGTCGCGTCCTTTGATGCGGAAAGGACGCACCATGCTCTACGCCATCCTCTGCTACGCTTCCGAAGACGTCGTCTGCTCCTGGAGCAAGGAACAGGACGACGAGGTCATGGCAAAGCTCCTCAACGTGCAGGACAAATACGCCAAGGCGGGCCGGCTCGGCCCCGTGGCGCGCCTTCTGCCGACGACCGCGGCGACCACGCTGAGAAAGGTCAAGGGCGAGGCGGTCGTGCTGGACGGCCCGTTCGCCGAAACCAAGGAACAGTTCCTCGGCTTCTACACGCTCGAATGCGACGATCTCGACGAAGCCGTCGAATTCGCGCGCGAGCTTTCCGAGGTCAATCCAAGCGGCGGCTCCTACGAGATCCGGCCGGTTTCGATCTTCAATCCGACAAAGGTAGCGGTATGACGGAGCTTGCCTGGATAAGCACCGCAATCAGCAACGCCCGTCCGCAGGCGATGGGCGCGCTGCTGCGCTACTTCCGCGACCTCGACGCCGCGGAGGAGGCTTTCCAGGATGCTTGCCTGAGGGCACTCAAGAACTGGCCGAAGAACGGTCCGCCGCGCGATCCCGTCGCTTGGCTGATCTTCGTCGGACGCAACAGCGGCATCGACGCCGTGCGCAAGCGCGCCAAGCAGGCGCCGATGCCGGAAGAGGACCAGATTTCCGATCTCGAGGATGCCGAAGGCGATATGGCCGAGCGGCTGGACGGCGCGCATTATCGCGACGATATCCTGCGGCTTCTGTTCATCTGCTGCCATCCGGATCTGCCGGCGACGCAGCAGATCGCGGTGGCGCTGCGCATCGTGTCCGGCCTCACCGTCAAGCAGATCGCGCGCGCCTTTCTGGTCGGCGAGAGCGCCATGGAACAGCGCATCACCCGCGCCAAGGCGCGCATTGCCGACGCCGGCGTGCCGTTCGAGACGCCGGGCGCGGTCGAGCGCTCGGAGCGGCTCGCCGCTGTCGCCGCGATGATCTATCTGATCTTCAACGAAGGCTATTCGACCAATGGCGGCGAGGCGCCAGCCCGCGCGCCGCTCTGCGAGGAGGCGATCCGGCTTGCCCGTCTGCTGCTCAGGCTCTTCCAGGCCGAGCCGGAGATCATGGGGCTGACCGCGCTGCTTCTGCTGCAGCACGCGCGGGCGCCGGCGCGTTTCGACGAGAATGGCGAGATCGTCCTGCTCGAGGACCAGGACCGCTCGTTATGGAGCCGCAAGATGATCGACGAGGGCCTGGCGCTGGTCGACAAGGCGCTGCGCCACCGCAAGCCCGGCCCCTACCAGGTTCAGGCGGCGATCGCGGCGCTGCATGCGCGGGCGGCGACGGCGGAAGATACAGACTGGACCGAGATCGACCTGCTCTACGGTCTGCTGGAGCAGATGCAGCCCTCGCCCGTTGTGACGCTGAACCGCGCGGTCGCGGTCAGCAAGATGCGCGGCCCGGAAGCCGCACTTGCCATGATCGAGCCGCTGGAAGAGCGGCTGTCGGGCTATTTCCACTTCTTCGGGCTGAGGGGCGGGCTGCTGATGCAGCTTGGGCGCAATGACGAGGCGCGTGTCGCCTTCGACCGCGCCATCGCCCTGGCCAACACCGCGGCCGAGGCGGCGCATATCCGCATGCATATCGACCGGCTGATCAAGGAAAGCACTGAGAAGTCTTCCTTCCAAAAAGCGCGCTGATCCGGCTTCGCCGTCTGGCCCAATTTCGCAATCCGGCCTTGGACCATACCGGGGTAGCGGTTTTCCCCCGAAACGCGTAATGCCACGCCATGAAAGCGCCCGGCTGTGCCCGACGGCACGGACGTGGCGCATAGCTTCCACGCCCGCCCTATGAGCGGCGGGATATGAAAGGGACAAAAATGACGTTAGCGAAGGAAACCGCTTCACTTCTTGAGAAACTGGGCGTCGCCGGGGATGCGCTTTCGGGGGGCGACCTGATCGTGCGCAGCCCGGTGACGGGCGAGCAGATCGCGGCGCTGAAGTCGATTTCGGCGGCCGATGCCGGCAAGGCCATCGATGCCGCACACAAGGCCTTCCAGGACTGGCGGCTGGTGCCGGGGCCGAAGCGGGGCGAACTGGCGCGTCTGCTCGGCGAGGAATTGCGCGCGCATAAGGACGAGCTCGGCCGCCTGGTGTCGATCGAGGTCGGCAAGATCCCGTCCGAGGGTCTCGGCGAAGTGCAGGAAATGATCGACATCTGCGACTTCGCCGTAGGCCTTTCGCGCCAGCTCTATGGCCTGACGATCGCCACCGAGCGTCCCGGACACCGCATGATGGAGACCTGGCATCCGCTCGGCGTCGTCGGCGTGATCTCTGCCTTCAACTTCCCGGTCGCGGTGTGGTCGTGGAATGCAGCCCTTGCCTTCGTCTGCGGCGATGCGGTGGTGTGGAAGCCGTCGGAAAAGACCCCGCTGACCGCACTTGCCTGCGAGGCGATCTTCAAGCGCGCCGTCAAGCGTTTCGGCAAGGATGCGCCGGCAGGGCTGCTGCAGGTGCTGATCGGCGACCGCGTCGCCGGCGAGGTGCTGGTCGACCATCCCAAGGTGCCGCTGGTCTCGGCTACCGGCTCGACGCGCATGGGCCGGGAGGTCGGTCCTAGGCTCGCCAAGCGTTTTGCCCGTGCCGTGCTGGAGCTCGGCGGCAACAATGCCGGCATCGTGACGCCCACCGCCGATCTCGACATGGCGCTGCGCGCCATCGCCTTCGGCGCCATGGGCACGGCCGGCCAGCGCTGCACGACGCTCAGACGCCTGTTCGTGCATGACAGCGTCTATGACGCGCTCTTGCCGCGGCTGAAGAAGGCCTATCAGTCCGTCTCGGTCGGCAATCCGCTGGAAGGCAAGGCGCTGGTCGGCCCGCTGATCGACAAGGCCGCCTTCGACAACATGCAGAAGGCGCTGAAGGAAGCTGAGGCGCATGGCGGCAAGGTGACCGGCGGCGCGCGCGTCGAGAACGGCCATCCGGACGCCTATTACGCGCATCCGGCGCTGGTCGAGATGCCGAAGCAGGTTTCGCCGGTGACGGAAGAGACCTTCGCGCCGATCCTCTATGTGATGAAATATTCCGATTTCGACGAGGCGCTCGACCTGCACAATGCGGTGGCGGCGGGCCTGTCGTCGTCGATCTTCACCCGTGACCTGCAGGAATCGGAGCGGTTCCTGGGCGTCGACGGTTCGGATTGCGGCATCGCCAACGTCAACATCGGCACCTCGGGCGCCGAGATCGGCGGGGCGTTCGGTGGCGAGAAGGAGACGGGCGGCGGTCGCGAGAGCGGCTCGGACGCCTGGAAGGCCTACATGCGCCGCGCCACCAACACGGTGAACTTCTCCAAGGCGCTGCCGCTGGCGCAGGGTGTGTCGTTCGACATCGATTGAGGACGAGCGACGGGTCAGCCCTCACCCGCGAGCTGACCCGGCCCGCCTATCGATCAGGCCATGCAGGCGGAAGGCGGGCGATTGGTCAGAAAGCCTTGCCGGTGGCCGGATCGAAGAGGCGGAGCGCGTCCGCATCGAAGACGAACGCGCATGGCTGGCCCTTGGCGACACGGGCTTGCGGCGGCAAGGTCGCCGTCAGCCTTTGCGCGCCGACCCGGGCGGTGGTGACCTGTTCGGGGCCGGTCAGTTCGACGACGTCAATCTCCACCGGCAGCGACAGTTCGGCGCCGCTGCCCGGTCCAAGGCGGAGCGCTTCCGGCCTGATGCCGACCACAACTGATGCACTGTTGCGGGCCGCCTCGGCGTAGCGAGCCGGAATCGCCAGCCGCGCATCGGTGCCTGCAATCGCCAGCTTGCCGTCCTCGACGGTCGCTTCCAGCATGTTCATCGACGGCGCGCCGACGAAGCCCGCGACATAGAGCGTCGCCGGGTGGTTGTAGATTTCTTCCGGCGTGCCCAGCTGTTCGATGCGGCCGTCGCGCATGACGGCGATGCGGGTCGCCAGCGTCATCGCCTCGATCTGGTCATGGGTGACGTAGACGACCGTGGTGCGCAGCATCTCATGCAGGCGCTTCAGTTCGGTGCGCATTTCCAGCCGCAGCTTGGCGTCAAGATTGGAGAGCGGCTCGTCGAATAGGAAGACCTGCGGCTTGCGCACCAAAGCGCGGCCGATGGCGACGCGCTGGCGCTGGCCGCCGGAGAGCTGGCCGGGCTTGCGGTCGAGCAGGTTCTCGATCCGCAGCAATCTTGCCGCCTCGCGCACCGCCTTGTCGCGCTCGGCGGCGGGGACTTTGCGCATTTCAAGGCCGAAGCCGATGTTGCGGCTGACGGTGAGGTTCGGATAGAGCGCGTAGGACTGGAAGACCATGGCGATGTCGCGGTTTTTCGGATGCACGCCAAGCACCGACCTGCCGCCGATCAGCACATCGCCGCTGGTTGCCTCGGCGAGACCGGCGATGATGTTGAGCAAAGTGGACTTGCCGCAACCCGACGAACCGAGCAGCACCAGGAACTCGCCATTTTCGAGCGCGATGTCGATGCCTTTCAGCGTCTCGACGCTGCCGTAATTCTTGCGGACATCGCGAATTTCAAGCGCGCTCATGAACAGCATCCTCGAACTGGATCGGTCCGCGATAATCGCGGGGCAAGGTTGAGATGGCGCGCGAGGCCACCTGGATGGCGGCGGACAGGCACTTCACCAACGATTGCCCCTGTGCCAGTGCCGCCAGGAAGGCGGCGTTGAAGACATCGCCGGCGCCGATCGTGTCGATGACGGCGACTCGAGGTGCCGGCACTTGAATGAGCTCGCCGTCGGCGCCGATGGCGATCGCGCCGTCCGGCCCGCGCTTGACGACGACCGTCGCTTCGTCCCGCATGCCGTCGCGGATCTTGCGCGCGGCTTCCGATGGACTTGCCAGGCCGGCTAGCGTGGTCGTCTCGACTTCGTTGAAGAGGGCCAGGGCGCAGCGCGACAGCCAGCCGCGCGCGGCGGTGCAGTTCGCTTGCGTCCAGCCGTCGATCGGCCAGCCTGTGTCGAGCGCAACGGCGATGCCATGCGCTTCGGCCCAGTCGAAGAAAGCATCGTAATCGCGCGTCAGGTCGTCGGTGAGGAAAGAGCCGCAGAGCAGCGCGTAGCCGCCAGCAAGCCGATTGCCGTCCAGCACGGAGAGCACGTCAGCCAGGCTGAACCGGGGCAGGTGGCCGCGCGTGGTGAAGAAGGTGCGCTCGCCATCGGGATGGGTCATGCCGACCGACAATGTCGTGCCTTCGGGACGAACCGGCCAATTCTGCGCCCGGTATCCGAAGGCCTCGCGCAGCCAGCGCCCGAACTGGTCGTCACCGATGTTGGCGGCGATCTCGAAGTCGATGCCCAGCGCCTGCCAGGCAAGCGCGGTGTTGCCGGCCTGGCCGCCGACGCGCAGGTCGTCGTGATCGACGACAGTCTCCGTGCCCGCTTTCGGCCATGGCGCGACCGGGCCGACGATCAGGTCGACATTGACGTTGCCGATCACCACGAGCGGCCGCATTACTCGCTCCTGGTGATCTTGGTGGTGCGCACCGGCGTTCCGGCATTCTCGACGCGGGAATCGGCGAAGGCGATCATCAGGCGTTGCGCAACCGGCAGCATGGCAAAGATCGCCGCCAAGCCCGTGGCGGGCTTGAAGGCGAGTGTCGCGGCACCCGCGATCGGCGGTTTGCCCGAAGCGTCGAATACGATCAGCGGCGCGCCGGTCTCGACGACGGACAGGGCCATCGTGGTGACGAGGTCGGCGGTCGGGTCATCGCCGCGGAAAAGCACGACGCCAATGCTTGGACCCAGCATCTCCATTGGCCCGTGGCGCAGCTGACCGCCTTCGAGCGAGAAACAAGGCAGGCGCGACAATTCGGTGAAGCCGAGCGCAAGGGCTTCAGCCACGCCCTGCAGCCTGCGGCCGGAGGTCACGACGGTCGCGACCGTGCTCAGCGCCTCGAGCGCGGCATCGGTCTCGACCGTCTCCGTCGCCTTGAGCACCGCGAGCGCGGCGGCGGGGTCCTCGCCGAGCGCGGCGAGAATGGCGAGGTGCAGGGCGAAGGTCACGGTCAGGCTGCGGGTCGCGGCAAAGGCAAGCTCGGAGCCGCCGGCGCCGACGAGGCAAGGCACCGTACGGCCGAGGAAGGAACCGGCCTCCAGCGTCAGGCCGAAGGTGTCAGCCTGCGGATCCGTTTCGGAGAACCAGCGCAGGACTTCGGCGCTTTCACCGGATTGCGAGGTGACGAGCACGGTCCGGCCTGTAAGCGGAAGCGGCTGTCCAAGCTGCTCCGACAAGGGCAGCGCGATGGCATCGATGCCATGCGCGCGATAGAGCGGCTCGACCGCGCGCGCGACGGCATGCGAGGCGCCCATGCCGAGCAGGACGAGCCTGCCGTTCTTCCTGATCGAGGCGGCGACCTCGGCGGCGGCCTTTCGATTGCTCTCGAACGAGGCAAGCGCATCCCCACGCTGACGCGCCATTTCGCGGTCGATTGCGACAAGCCCTGCCGGGCGTTTCTTCTCTGCAGTCATGATTATCCTTTCACTCCGCCGCTGGTGAGGCCCGAGATCAGCGCGCGTTGCATGACGAGGCCGATCAGCACCGGCGGCAAGGCCGCGAGCACGCCGGCGGTGGCGATCAGTCCGTAGTCGGAAACGCGACCGCCGGCGAGATCGGCGATGGCGACCGTCAGGGTCTTTGCCCGCTGGTCCGAGGTGAAGAGGAGGGCATAGAAGAACTCGTCCCAGGCAAGCAGCACGGCAAACAGCGCCGATGTCGCCACGACGGGCGCCGCCAGCGGCAAGGTGATGATGCGCCACGTCTGGAGCAGCCCGGCCCCGTCGATCATCGCCGCGGCCTCGATCTCGCGCGGGATGGAATCGAAACCCGATTTCATCAGCCAGGTGGTGAAGGGCGCGAGGATCGTCAGATAGATCAGCGCGAGGCCGAAGACGTTGTTGAGCAGGCCGAGGTAGGACAAGCCCATGTAAAGCGGCACGGAGAGCGCCACCGGCGGCAGCATATAGGTGGCGATCACCATCGACAGCGACCAGCCTACCGAAGGCGTGCGTGAGACAGCCCAGCCGGCCGGCACGGCAAGGACGATAGCGGCAAGCGTCGCCATGCCGGCGACTTCCAGGCTGTTGCGCAGCGAAGCGGTGAAGGCGGCGCCGGCGCTGTTTTCGGCGGTCGACAGGAGCTGCGCGTAACGGGAGAAGTCGGCCGCCTGCGGCCACCAGCGCAGCGGCTTGGCGGCAAGATCGGCCGCCGGCGATATGCTCATGACGAAGAGCCAGGCAAGCGGCGCCAGGATCACGGCGGCGAGCAGGATCGCGCAGACATAGATGAAAGCGGTGAAGACCGGGCTCTTGCGTTCCATCAGGCGGCACTCCCCGCGGTCTTCCTGACCAGCGTCGCATAGGCGACGGCGAGCACGGTGACGAGCAAGGTGACGATCAGCGCCAGCGATGCGCCGGAGCCGGCGCGCTGGAAGGAGAAGGCCTCCTGATAGACGAGGATCGACAGCGAGCGGGTGCTGTTGGCCGGGCCGCCGCGGGTCATGACCCAGATGATGTCGAAGACCTTGAAGGCCTCGATGGTGCGCAGCACCAGCGCCACCATCAGCGGACCGGCGAGATAGGGCAGGATGACGAAACGAAAGCGGTTGAACGGGCCGGCGCCATCGACAAGCGCCGCTGCGGTGATGTCGCGCGGCACCGCTTGCAGGGCGGCGAGCGCGATCAGCGCGACAAGCGGAAAATTCTTCCAGCAGTCGGCAACAATCAGCGCCGCGAGCGCCGTGCCGGGCTCACCCAGCCACGAGCGATAGTCATCGAGGAGATGGAGTTGCGTCAAGGCTGCGTTCAGCGCGCCATATTCGGGATTGTAGATCAGCCGCCAGAGCGTCGCGTTGACGACGGTGGGCAGCGCCCATGGCAGGATCATCAGCCCGCGCAAGACCGCGCGGCCACGGAATTCCTGATTGAGCAGAAGAGCCGCAAGCACGCCGATCACCATCTCGGCGGCGACCGAGATGACCGCAAACCAGGTGGTTGTGACCAACGTGCGGCTGAAGTTCGAGCTCGTCAGCATCTTGGTGTAGTTGTCGAAGCCGACGTAATTGCCAGCCGTGCCGACCAGCTGGGCGTCGGTGAAGGAGAGTCTGACCGTATCGACTAACGGCCAGCCGATGACGGCGACCATGATCACCAGAAGCGGCAGCATCAACAGCCACGCGCGAGTCGTCATCCAGGTGCCTGACATGGCGCCTCTCTTCCTTCATCCGGTCAGAAATAGCACGGGCGGCGCTCCTGTATGAGGCCGCCCGCCCGTCGGGGAACGCCGGATCAGAGGCCGCTGTTTTCGGCAGCGGTCTTGAGCGCGTCTTCCGGCGCCGTCTGGCCGAGCAGCGATTCCTGGATCGCCTGCTGCAGTGCCGTCGACAGCTGCTGATATTTCGGCGTGGTCGGGCGCGGATACATCGCGGCGAGACCGAGCTTGGCGGCGGCGATCAGTTCTTCCTGGCCCTTGGTGACGGTCGGATCGTCATAGGACGAGGCCCAGATCGGCAGCGAGAGCTTGGCATACTGGTTCTGCGTCGCCTGCGAGGTCATGAACTCGATGTATTTCCAGGCTTCGTCCTGGTGCTTCGACACCGCGGTGATGCCAAGGCCCATCGAGCCATTGACGGCCGAGACCTCGCTGGTGCCGGCAACGCCCGGCGCCGGCACCACGCCGACCTTGCCCGCGACCTTGGAGTCCTTCGGATCGTTGGCCATGTTGTACATGTAGGTCCAGTTCAGCGCGAAAGCGGCATCGCCGTTCTCGAACACCTTGCGGACGTCTTCTTCCAGGAATTCCTTCGAATTCGGATTGGTCAGGCCCGACTTGTAGCTGTCGACCATGTATTTCAGCGCCGATAGGCCGCCGCCGTTCTGGAAGTCGGGCTTGCCGTCCTTGAGGAAGTCGCCGCCATAGGCGCTGACCAGCGTGGTGTAGTCACAAACGGCGGCTTCGGCCTGCGACCAACTCCAGGCGATCGGCGTCTTCAGCAGGCCCTTGTCCTGGATGACCTTGGCCTGCTGGCCGAGTTCTTCCCAGGTCTTTGGTGGCGCCTTGATGCCGGCCTTTTCGAGGATTTCCTTATTGTAGAACAAATACTTGGTGTCGAGGATCCACGGCATGCCATAGTACTTGCCGTCATACTGGACGGTGGTCCAGGCGCCGGGCAGCACGCCCTTCTTCATGTCGTCGGTGATCTTCGACGACACGTCGACCAGCACCTTGTTGGTCGCATATTCGGCCGGCCAGATGACGTCGAACAGCACCACGTCGTAGCCGCCGCCGGATCCTTGGGCGAGCACGGTCTTGTCGTGCAGGCCTTCATAGGGGACGAATTCGAGATTGACCTTGATGTCCGGATTGGCCTTGGTGAAGGCCTCCGTCATCGAGCGCACGTCGGCCTCGCTATAGGCGGCCTGGGCCATGAAGAGCGCGTTCAAGGTGGTTTCAGCAAAGGCGTGCGGGACGAGCAGTCCGCCGACGAACACCGCGCCCAGAAGTGTCTTACCGATCGATTTCAGCATTTGTCTTTCTCCCATTTTCGACAACTGCGAGTGGGCGGCCAGGACTGCGCCGCTTCCCCAAATTCGCATCGCGTCTGACCGGATCCGTCCCCAACGGCCTGCGGCGGAGCCCAAAAGCTTTTGCCGTCTTTTTGTAGAGCAGCAGGGGTCTCACCTATTAAGTCAATTCGCTTGACTTAATTAGTCGATCAATCCTTTAATGGAGTCAAGAGGGGAAACGCGGTGCACGACATCAGCCCGATCCGTGCCAAAAGCGGCACCAACCAGGAGGGTACCAGCGCGCATAACCGCCGCGTCATGATCGAGGCGCTGCGGCTCAACGGCGCGCTTTCGCGCGCCGACCTGGCGCGGGCGACGCAGCTTACCAAGCAGGCGGTTTCCAACATCATCGAGGATCTCGAGCGCGACGGGCTGGTTGTCGCGCTGGATGCGGTGCGCAAGGGCAGGGGGCAGCCCTTCACACCCTACCGGCTGGTTCCCGAGGGAGCCTTCGCCATCGGGCTGCAGATCGACCGGCATTTGACGCGCGTCGTGGTGGTCGACCTCGTCGGCAAGGTGATCGCGCGCGCCGAGGCGGGGCTGCCGCTCGACGAGCCTTCGGCGGGCGTCAAGATCATCCTCGGCCTCGTCGACCGCGTCAGGCGCGAGCTGGCTTCCTTGTTTGCCCAGTCCGAGCGGCGGCTGGTCGGGTTGGGCGTCGCCATGCCGGGACCGTTCGGGCTGAAGAACCCCGACAACAAATGGATGATGCCGGCCTGGCAGCAATTTCCCCTAGTGCAGGCGCTTGCGGCCGGCACTGGGCTCAATGTCGGCCTGCAGAACGACGCGGCGGCCTGCGCGACTGCGGAGCGGATCGTCGGCGCGGCGCATGGCGTCGATCACGCCGTCTGCCTTTATGTCGGTTACGGCATAGCCGCCGGGCTGATTCTCAACGGGGAACTCTATAGCGGCGGCAACGGCAATGCGGGCGAGATCGGCATGGCGTTGCTTGCGCCGGCCGGCCCCGGTTCCACGCCGCTCGAACACCGTGCATCGCTGGCCTCGCTCTACCAGCATCTTGGCCTCGACCCCACCGAGAGGGGTCTCTACGAGACGCTCGGCGCGCTGGCGCTTGCGCGGGATCCGCGGGTCATGGGCTGGGTCGAGAAAGCCGCGTCCGACCTGCGCTGGAGCGTGCATCTGATCGAGACGATCTTCGATCCGCAAACCGTCATCCTCACCAGCAGCGCGCCCGAGGCGCTGGCCCGGCTCCTGCTTCAAGCCATGCATCCGCTGCTGCCGTCGATCGCGGATCGTCCCGTCCGGCGCCTGCCTCGACTGCAACTCGGCACCACCGATCCCTGGGCGATCGCGGTGGGCGCCGCGGCAGAGCCGATCAGCCGGGCCTTCGATCCGCGTTTTTCCGCCATCCTGAAGGCCGGATAGAAGCGGTCAACCCATCCCTTGCGTCGCGGTGGCGGCGAAAGCCGCGTCGATGATGGCGAGCTTGACCGCCTGCGCGGCGAGGTATTCGCCGTAGAATTCGTTCGAGATCCACATGACGGAATGGCCGCGCTGCCCGAGCCAGCCGACGCTGCCGAGCGCCTCGGCGTCGCGCAACTTGCGCGCAAGGTGGGTGCGCGACAGCTTCAGCCATTTGGCGAAGTCGCCGATGGAGAGGACGCCCGTCGGGATGCGCTCCTGGCCGGCATTCCGCGGGTCGACGCCGGAGATCAGCCAGTCCATGACGACGCCGCCATTGTTGAGCCAGGTGAACAGCGAGAAAGTCTGTTGCGGCTCGCGCACCGGCACGGAGGAAATCAGGCCGTCCGCGATCAGCGGCTGCAGCTTGGCAAGCATCTGCGGCCTTGCCTGGAAGGTTTCCAGCCGGTTCCCGCCGTCAAGGGCATCGAGCGTGCTCAGATGGATCTGGATCCAGCCGATCAACGGCTCCAGGGTCATGGCGGGCAGTTGCAGGGGGCGAATGCGGCCGTCATCGGCCGTCGGCCCGGTCTCGAGGAAATTATAGTGCTGCATTTCCTTGATGAAGGCATGAGCCGTGTTTCGGCTTGCCACCGCATGCTGAACGGTAACGTCGGCAAAACGCGCCGCGGTCAGTTCCTTTCGATAGTCGCTGGGATCCCGGCGGAAATGCAGGGCAAGACCGATATGCGCCATCAGCCAGCGTTGCTGGGTGGCAAAGACCGAGGAGGCTCGCGGGTTTCCTTGATAGGCCTGCTGCATCGCCATGGCTTGCGCGCGCACGCAAGCGGGCAATGCCGGGTGACCGGCAATGTCTTCATAGGTCAACGCACCCTCCCAGCTTCCACCCAAAGATGCTGTCATGCTCGCAAGTTGCGGATAGCAGTTTTGGCTGGCGCCTGCCAGTAGCGGGCCGGTTTTGCGCGAGTTGCGCCGATCTCCGGCTGTCAGCGGCGTTGCGGAGCTGAGATACAGGCTTCGAAGGCCTCGTCGACGACGGCGAGCTTGGCTGCCTGGACGGCCATGTACTCGTCGAAGAAAGCCCTCGAAACCCACATCACGGAATGACCGCGCTGGCCGACCCAGCCGATGCTGCCGAGCGCCTCGGCATCATGGAGTTTGCGCGCCAGATGCGTGCGTGAGAGCTTCAGCCAGTGCGCGAATTCGCTGACCGAGATAACGCCGGTCGGTATCTTGTCGAGATGGACGTCCTCCGGATCGATGCCACACATCAGCCAGTCCATGACGATACCGCCGTTGTTCAGCCAGATAAATAACGAAAAAGTCTTTCCGGGCTCCCGCACGCCGTCGCTGGCGAGCAATCCGTCGGCGATCAGCGGCTGCAAGACAGGCAGCATTTCGGGCCGCTCGAGGAAGGCCGCCAGCCGGGTTCCGCCGTCTATGCGGTCGAGCGTCGTCAGATGCGCGTAAATCCAGCCGGTGAAAGTCTCGATGGTGCCCGCCGTGACCCGCATGGGGTGGGCGCGGCCATCGCCGCTGGCCGAAATATATTCGGCGATGTCGTAGTGCAGCATCTCCTTGACGAACGCCTCGGCGGTGTTGCGGCTGGCCACCGAATTGCGGCGTACGACCTCGATGAAACGTGCCATCGTCATTTCGGTGCGGCGGTCTTCGGGATCGCGCCGGAAATGCAGCGCCAAGCCGACATGGCCGAGCAGCCAACGCTGCTGGGTGGCAAACACGGCGGCTAGCCGCGGGCTCGTTTCGTAGATATGGATGAGCGCCTTGGCCTGTTCCTGGACACCGCGAAGCGCTGCTGGATGACGGGCGATCTCTGCGGCACTCAGCGGCATTTCCTGCGGCACTCCATGCGATTCCAAGCAACGACAAATGAAGATTCCCAGTCTTCGCCGATTGTGTCCAGTTGCCTATTGGAACAACGATCGAATAAGTGGTGCATTCCTTGCTAACTCTTTGCACCGGTTCGGGAAAGCCGTCCCGATAATAGCCGGGCCGCGGCCCTGCGTTGAATCGACGAGTCCCGCCAAGCAGGCACAGGTTCCGCGCCATCGGGGCCGCGGGGGGGCGGCTGGCGTCGGCCGATAATCCGCGCGGCCTTTGCAGCCCGCGGCCGGCGGCCTATCGTGACGGTTGATGGCCGGCCATGGCGCAGCCCATGCCACAGAGTGAAACGATGCCGAGAACAATCCGGACCCTGACCGCCAGCGAAGTGGAAACGCTTGTCGACTGGGCGGCGAGGGAGGGCTGGAATCCGGGCATACACGATGCCACGGCGTTTCGGGCGGCCGATCCGGATGGATTCATCGGCGCTTTTGTCGGCGGCGAGATGGTGGCCGGCATTTCGGCTGTCGCGTACGGCTCGGGCTTCGGCTTCATCGGCCTCTACATATGCCGGCTCGACCGGCGTGGCGAAGGCCATGGCAAAGCGGTCTGGGACGCGGGCATGGCGCGCCTCGGCAACCGCATCATCGGTCTCGACGGGGTAGTCGAGCAGCGGGCCAACTACCAGCGCATGGGCTTCGTGCCAGCCTATGAGACCGTCCGCCACAGCGGCCGCCCCGCCGGCTTGCCCGGTGGTGGCGACATGCGGCCGGTGACGGTTGGCGACATGGCCGAGATGTTCGCCTATGATCGCCAGTGCTTCCCGGCGCCGCGCGAGGCCTTCCTTGGCGAGTGGCTACGGCAGCCGCGGATTGCGCTGCTCTCAGCCGGATCCGACGGTATCGCCGGTTACGGCGTGGCGCGCCGATGCCGGGAGGGTTTCAAGATCGGGCCGCTGTTCGCCGACGCGACGGACGTGGCCCTGGCGATGGTGGCGGACCTCCCGGACGCAACGGCCGGCGAGGAATTGCATATCGACGTGCCGGCCGGCCAGGTTCAATTCACCGCCATGCTTCAAGCCGCCGGCTTGGTTCCGGGCTTTACGACGACACGCATGTACAAGGGCGGCAAGCCCGGCAACGCCCCCTCGACGGTTTTCGGCGTCACGACGCTCGAGCTGGGATGATCGCGCGCGGCACGGCGCGCTGAGATCATTGTTTTGCCTGGCTGGTCCATGCGACATGGCCCAATGACGTGGTTGCCTTTGCCGGGCTGCGTTGCATGGAGGTTATCGAATGGCTGGCAGGACGATCCTCATCGCCGGCGGCGCCGGGGGAATGGGTCTGGCGACCGGACTGCGCTTCGCCGCTGACGGCGAGCGGATCGCGCTCGCCGATCTTGCCGGCCCCAAGCTCGACGCCGCCGTGGCGAAGATTGCCGCGACCGGGGCGGACGTGATCGGTTTGCCGCTCGACATCCGCTCCGTCGACGCCTGCCGCGAGGTGGTGGGCAAGGCCAAGGAATGGGGCGGCGCCATCGACATCCTCGTCAACGCCGCCGGCGTCTGGCTGGAGGGGCCGGCAAGCGAGGTCGAGGAGGAGCAGTGGGACCTGGTGCTGGACGTCAATCTCAAGGGCGCGTTCTTCCTGATCTCGGCCGCCATTCCGCATCTGTCGGCCGCGCAAGGCGTGATCGTCAACATTGCCTCCGACGCCGGCATTGTCGGCAACAATGGGGCGGCCGTCTATTGCGCCTCGAAGGGCGGGCTGGTGCTTTTGACCAAGGCTCTCGCGCTGGAGCTCGCCCCGCAAGGCATCAGGGTCAATGCCGTCTGCCCCGGCGACACGGCAACGCCGATGATCGAATATCAGGCCAAAACCTATGGCGCAGACGACCCCGACGGCTACAAGCGCCGGCTTCTCGGGCACTATCCGCAAGGGGACAGAGCAAGGTTCATCCAGGTGGAGGAGATTGCTTCCTTCATCCACTATCTTTGCCAGCCGGGCGCGGCGCCGATCACCGGGGCAGCGCTTTCGATCGATTTCGGCGTCACCGCCGGTTATTGAACCGGTACGGCTCATCGCGGGCGTGATTGGCCGCGCCGGCATGTCGGCACCTGCATCCTGGAGGGCAAATGGTCGTGTTTCGCAAATCCCGCAAGGCGCTGGTGACCGGCGCGGGCGCCGCCGACGGCATCGGTATCGCGATCGCGCGTGCGTTGGGCGAGGCAGGTGTTTCGGTCACCATCACCGCTTCGTCCAAACGCGTCGAGCAACGAGCGGCGGAACTGCGGGGGGAGGGGCTCGATGTCCGCGCTTTCATGGCCGACCTGACGCTCTCCGGCGATGTCGAGCGGTTACGTGCCGAAACCGGCGAAATCGATATCCTCGTCAACAATGCCGGGATGGGCACCGTCGCCCAGCCGGCGTTGCAGCGGCGGTTTCTCGATCTCAGCGAAAGCGAATGGGACCGCGGCATCGATGTCAGCCTGAAAACCGCCTTTTTGAGCACGCGCGGATTTCTGGCCGGCATGGTGCAGCGCGGCCATGGGCGCGTCGTCAACATGGCCTCGGTGACGGGGCCTTACGTATCCAATGAAGGCGAGGCCGCCTATTCCGCTGCCAAGGCCGGCATGGTCGGCCTGACGCATGCGCTTGCCCTGGAGGTCGGCCGCAGCGGCGTCACCGTCAATGCCGTGGCGCCGGGGTGGATCGCGACGGGCGCCTCGACGCCGGAGGAACTTGTCGCTGCCCGGAACACGCCGCTAGGCCGCGCCGGCAGCCCCGCGGAAGTCGCGGCCGCCGTGCTGTTCCTGGCATCCGACGCAGCCAGTTATGTCAACGGCGCCGTTCTCGTCGTGGACGGCGGAAACATCCTGCAGGAACGCAAGGGCTGACCGCGTGCGCGAAAGCCAAAATGTAGGGAAATGGTAGCGGGAGAGCGCTACCGCCTTTCCCCCCACTCATCCAGCTGCCAGTTCCGGCTTCGCTGCAATGGGTGAGTTGAGGCTATCGTATTTGGCTTTTAGATGCCATCAGCATCCAGAAATTGGCTTCGCGACGCACGATTCCGCGGCATTTCTCACCCGATTTCATTTGGTATCGATCACATCGAAACCAGTATCGCTGGAACCGGACTGGTCGTCATCATATGGCGCCCTTCGCCGGGGCTGTCGGTCCCGCATCCCGCCTTACGGCGGCGCTATGCTGATGCTCCTTCGGCCGCCCCTGTTGAACCGGTCTCAGGGCCACGAACCTGCTCCAGCACCGAACTGACTTGTTTGCGCTTACGGACATTTCGGTGCCTCCACTTTGTACGCCCTTTTCACATTGGTCAGGAGAGCAGTGGACTCTCCCGAAGGAGAGTCCGAGAAGGGCCGGATTTTCAGCGACCGGTTGATAACGGAAAGAGAGGAGCAAAGCCCTTGCTCTCCTGCCGAAGGATCGCACCTACGGCGTGTGATCGTCAGCGGCCCGTGGGGATCGAGCGCCGATTTTGGGCCCGACTCGAGGCGTATGCGCACGGGTGAAGCCTTCCGGCTCCCGTTTGGTTACGCCCGTGACAAATGGGTGGCTGCGAAATATCCGATAGGGGCTCATTATCGTCCAGGTGCCTCTCCGACCGTGTCGCAATCGACAAGCGGTCCTAAGTGAACCTTATAAGCTGCAGCGTGTGCGCTTGCGGGCAAGCCCGCAATTTCATTCACGAGCTTGCTTCGGATCGCGTTTGCAAAGTCGGCTGTGCTCGCGACGGTGACAATGAACGTCCCGGAACCGCCAATAACACAGCTCTCATAATAGAACTCAACAAAGCCCGGCCCAAAGCTATCGAGCGTGTCGTGTGGTGCAGCGAGATCACCAGTCCATTGATGGTCACGCCGTCGGCTATGAGCGCGTCGTGCACCGGTTGCAGAGGTAGACCGGCATTGTTGGGCCCGTCTCCAGAAACATCGATGACTTGGCGATCGCCTGCGGGCCCACCCGCCAGCAGCTTGCCCGCCAACAGAAGCGCCCCCGAGATTGATGTGCCGAGCCCTCTGACGATTGGTTGGGCCCGCAGCGCCTGGACGAAGGCGGCGGCATCTTCGGGCCCTTCTAGAATAGTCCATGGAATGCGCACGCTCTGGTGGTTCGGGCCTGCCCATTCGACATAGGTTATGCCGATTCTGCCGCGCCGGCCGGATTTGATTGACTGCCAAACTTTGGCATCCTGGAACGCTTCGATATGGCCTTGCCGCTGCAGCCGTTGTTCCGCCTCGCTCATTGAAGAAGATACGTCGACGCTAAGAACCAGTTCGAGATCCACCGAGGCAACCGGCTCCGCCGCGGCCGACATCGACATTGTTAAGCTTACCGCGACAGCGAACAGTCGGCCTCGTGCCTGTCCTGTTTGTGCAGCGCGGCGTGGAACGAAGCACATCATCTCAGCGCGTCAACCCGATGGTCGATCGGAAGAGGACGAAATCACAACTCCGGAGGAGCGGAAGGTTCTGCCTTATTATCGAGAGATCGCCCGTCCTGGACACCGAGAATGGTGGGCCTCCGTCGGCACAGTGGTGAACAACCGCAAATGGTGTGTGTCGCTGTACCGCGATGCTCATATCGGACCGTTCTACCCGAGCGAAGCTGACCATTTCCTGAGGGTGGCGCCGGACTTGAGCCGGGTCATCAGTGCAGCAGAGAAGTTCGGGGAACTGTCTGTCGGTCCGAGCCTAGCTACTCTTGATCGGCTCAATTGTGGCGCAGTGCTGCTAGACAGTCGTGGATGCGTGAGGCGGTTTAACGAACGCGCAGCGGCCCTGTTCGGCTCCGACCTCGTTGTCCGACGCGGCCGAATCCGCGCGATCGATCAGCCGAGTGACGCCCGTCTTCAGGGCTTCCTCAGAGCCGCCGTTTCGGTTGTGTCGGTTCGGTCCAAACCTGTCGTCATTGCACGCCAGGGTTCCCCCTGGCTCATAGCGGAGATGATGCCCATGACTGCACTAGGGCATGATCTGTTCAGTGGAGGCGACATTCTGCTGTATTTCACAAATCTTATGACCGAACCGGTTCTAAATGAGCAATTGCTGAGGCTGACTTTCAAGCTGACAAGAGCGGAAGCCCGCCTAGCCTCGCAATTGGCATCCGGAGAAGGCATTCGCACAGCGAGCGCAAAATTGGGCAGCCGGGAGACTGCCCGAACGCAGCTGCGGGCTGTCTTTGCGAAAACGGGGACGTGCCGGCAGGCCGAACTGGCGGCACTGTTGTCCCGCTTGCGTATACCTTCTCTGCATTAGACGGCCGCTGTCCCAGTTCAGTTTGGCCACAA
>NZ_VFTL01000013.1:0-150273 GCF_006439385.1 Mesorhizobium sp. B3-1-7 | reverse complement strand
GTCATGGATGGCGACTCGCAGCGTTCGTGGCATAAGAACGCCCGCTTCGCTCTGAAGACCTGGACCGGCCAGGAAACCGAGCTCGGCACCTTGAAGACCTACACCGAGACCCGTTTCGAGTTCAGCGACGGCGCTTCGTCGGTCAATACCCACTTTGCTTGGGTTCAGCTCGGTGGTCTGCGCATCGGCGCTGACGAATCGGCTTTCGACACCTTCCAGGGTTATGCCGGCTCGGTTATCAACGATACGATCGTTCCCTACGGCGGCTTCGACACCAACCTGATCAGCTACACCTTTGATGCGGGCAACGGCTTCTCGGCCGTTGTCTCGTTCGAAGAGGGCAATTCCTACGGTGGCTATCACGACGCAAGCCCTCGTACCACTGACGGCGCCGGGACGTTCCCGGGCAGCGAGCTCATCGACAGCTACGTGCCGCATATCGTCGGTGGCTTGAAGTACACGCAGGGCTGGGGCGGCATCAGCGGTGTCGTCGCTTACAACAGCAACTGGGAAGAGTGGGCCGGCAAGGTTCGCTTGGACGTGAACGTCAACGACGCCTTCTCGCTGTTCGTCATCGGCGGCTACGGCACCGACGACAACGCTCCGCGCAACTTCTACAAGCCGTGGGGCGGTAACTGGGCTGTGTGGGGCGGTGGCACCTACAAGTTCAACGAGAAGACCTCGTTCAACCTCCAGGTTTCGTATGACGAAGCCAAGGAATTCGGTCTCGCGGCGAACGTTGCCTACACGATCGTTCCCGGCTTCTCGGTCATCACCGAACTCGACTGGGCTCACAACGACCACGACAACAACGGTTACAACTGGACGAACCTCGCTCCCGGCAAGAAGAACGCTCTCGGCGGCTTCGTCCGCTTCCAGCGCGACTTCTAAGGGCTGGAACCCTACAGGTGAAATCCGGCCCGGGCGCTTCCTCGCCCGGGCCGTTTTTGTTTTCCGCGGTTGCGGCAATTCAAACGAAAGGATGGGGGTGAAACGGTAAGCTGATCGGGTCTGTTGATCGATCTTGTGGGTTCCGCGCTGGCGGATGAGATCGTCGATGAGATTCGAAAACTCTTGAAAGGACACTCTCAAGCGGTTAGGGCTGGTCCCTTAACCACAGGGGGTGTGGCTAAAATGTCGAACGAAGCGGTTCAAGAGGGTGAGCCCTCTGGTCATTTTGCGGTATTTTCTTCTCAGAATTCGAACTTTCGATACACCTACAACAAGATCCGAGAAGTAAAGTCGTATAGGATCGGAGAGCTTTTTACAGCTTATCGAGATATACTCTGGGATGATGGGCGGCATAAATACAATGTCAGCTCTTTCATCGGTGAAATAGACGAGATCCTTCTGGGAGAGCGTTTCAGCACCTTCGACCAGAACACCCTGGACAATCTTATCGGTACATTGCGCCAGCGCGGCAACAGCAACGCAACCATCAATCGCAAGATGGCTGCCCTCAGCAAATTGCTGCGTAAGGCGCATAAGATGGGAGATATCCACAGCCTGCCCGAGTTCCGCCGCCAGAAGGAGCGGGCGGGACGGATTCGTTTCCTCGAAAGGGACGAAGAAGCAAGGCTGTTCGCGGCGATCAGGAGCCGCAGCGAGGATGCCTACAGGCTTTCCGTCTTCCTGGTCGATACCGGCTGCCGCCTCGGCGAGGCGCTCGGCCTGATCTGGAACGACATCCAGGAACACCGGGTCTCCTTCTGGATCACCAAGTCCGGCCGCAGCCGAACCATTCCGATGACCGAGCGCGTCAAGGACGTCATCAAGCTGCCGCCGAACACGGAAGGACGCCGGCCGAAAGGCCCGTTCACCAAGCTGACACAGGCGCAGTACCGCGCGATCTGGAACGAGGCGAAGACGGAAGTCGGTCTCGGTGCCGACGAACAGGTGGTGCCGCACATCCTGCGTCACACTTGCGCTTCACGTCTCGTCCAGGGCGGTATCGACATAAGGCGCGTCCAGATGTGGCTGGGCCATCAGACTTTGTCGATGACCATGCGTTACGCGCATCTGGCCACCAACGATCTCGATGGCTGTGTCGTCGTTCTCGAGAAGCCGCGCGGCGACGAAGCGTCGTCCCGCTCGGCCGAAGCCTCCGTCTTCGCTTCGCCCCTCACGACGCCGACCTCTGCCCCGCCGTCTCGGAAAGCGAAACGGCAGGAACCGGCTAAGGCGACCCGCAAGCGCTCGAAAGGCGAGTAGACCGAGCGGATCGCTCCCGCCGGCATGCGCAAATCTATATTTGGATGGTAAGCCCGGGACTGACATAGTCTCGGGCTTTATTTCATTTCTACTCGATATTCGATCCGATAGAGGAATGCGGCAATCTTTCCAGGCAAGTCACCGGTTTCGAGGAAGGGCGCGTGGCCCTGGCCTTCGACGGTGATCTGTTCCATGCCGGGGTGCCGCTCCTGCATCGCTTGAAGCGTCGCCGTGGAAAGCAGTTTCGAGTTTGCGCCGCGAATGGCGAGCAGTGGAATGGCGGCGAGCGCGTCGAACTGCGGCCACAGATCCGGCAACGGCTTGCTGAAATCGATGCCGGCCAGCGTGTCGACCAGGGCCGGATCGAAATCCGGCACCCAGCCGGCATCCGTTTCGCGGCAGATCGCCCGGACCATCCGCGCCCAGTCGGCGTCGGTGAGCGCCGGGAAATCGGCGCCGTGCACGCGCCGCTGGGCCGCGACCGCCTCGGCGAAGGTCTTCGGTTTCGGCGCACGGTCGAGATAGGAGCGGATATGGGCGAGGCCTTCCGCCTCGATCACCGGGCCGATGTCGTTCAGGACGACGGCCCTTAGTACGGCCGGCTTCAACGCGCCGAGCACATGGATGATCAGGCCGCCACGCGACGTGCCGACGAAGGCGGCCTGTTCGATGCCGAGCGCAGACAGCCCGGCAAGCACGTCGCCGGCTTCGACCCCGACATTATAGTGGCCGATATCGGGATCGTGGCCGGATTGCCCGCGGCCGCGGTAGTCGAAGGCAATGACTTTCCGGGGGCTCTCCGTTTTCCTGGAAAGATGGATCGCGAGTTCATGAAAGTCGCGCGCATTGCGGGTGAGGCCGGGCAGGCAGACTACCGGGCAGCCCTTGGCATTCGGTTCGCCATAGATCCGCGCATGAAGCTTTAGGCCGTCGGGCGCGGGATAAAAGAAGTCGGAGAAACCTTCGTCGCTCGCCATCGCAATGCCGCTCCTCGCTGGGTGATCGACAGCTACAGGCGAGGGCAGGGATCGTCAAATAGGGAGTTCTTCCCTTCTCCCCTTGCGGGCCCTTTGCGGGAGAAGGTGGATCGGCGCGTCAGCGCCGAGACGGATGAGGGTGTTCCAGCGGAGTGAGACGTCGGCGTTTCCTGGAACGCAACAGGCCCACAAGGGGAGAAGGAAAGACTTCAGCTGCGCCCGTTCACGAGGTCGCCCACGATGTCGTATTTCCCTGAAATACGCATCTTATAAACCTCATAATTCTCCATCACGCGCTGCACGTAACTTCTTGTTTCCGTGTAGGGAATCCGCTCGATCCAGTCGACGACCGCATCGATGCCCTTGCCGCGCGGATCGCCGTATTTCACCGCCCATTGGGCGGCGCGGTTCGGGCCGGCATTGTAGCCGGCGAAGGTGAGCACATAGGAGCCGCCGAAGCGGTCGAGCTGTTCGCCGAGGAAGGCCGAGCCCAGCGTCGCGTTGTAGCCGGCATCGGTCGTCAGCCGCGCCTGCGAAAAGGTCATGCCGGCCTTCTTCGCCAACTGCTTGGCGGTGCCCGGCATCAGCTGCAGCAGGCCGCGCGCGCCGGCGCTGGAAACGGCGCCGATATTGAACTCGCTTTCCTGGCGGGCGATGGCGTAGGCGAGCGCCTTGCCGGACCCCGAAATGTTGGCCGAATCGGGAATGACACCCAGCGGATGCGACAGCGCGCCGACATCGATGCCGCGCTGGGCGGCGATCTTGCCGACCTTCAGCGCCATGAAATGGTTGCCCTGCTTTTCGGCCAGCACCGCAAGCAGCGCCAGTTCGCCCGGACTGGTCAGCTGCCCGGCAAGGTCGCGGTAGAGCGTCTCGGCGTAGCGGTCGTAGCCTGCTTCCTGCAGCCGCTTGATCGCGCCGACTGCTTCTCGGTTGTCAAAGCTCTGTCGGTCGGCGGCACTCGGTTTCGGATAGACGATGTTGAGCGTTCTCAAGCCCACGCGCTCGCCCGCGAGCTGGCCGTAGAAGGTCGTGCCGTAGCCGGCCGCACGCGTGAAATAATCCTTGGCGTTGCCTGGGCCGCCGACTTCCGCCGCGCGGCCGAGCCAGTAATAGGCGCGCGACAGCGACACCGGTCCCTGGGCGAATTCGGTGATGCGCGTGAAATGCCCGGCGGCGGTCGCCGGGTCGTTGAGGCCGCGCAATGCATACCAGCCGGCATGGAATTCGGCTTCGGCGGCGTTCAGCGGGCTCTCGGCGGCGTGCATGGAGACGATCTTGTAGGCGGTCTTCATGTCGCCCTGGTCGACCAGCTCACGCGCCAGCACGCGGCGTTCGACCCACCAGGCATCGGGGTCGACCAGCGAATCGCGATCGGTCGGCGCCTTCATCACGACAGCAGCGGCATCGGCGAATTTCTGCTGCTTGCGCAGATATTCCGCCTCGGCGAAGAAATAGCCGGCGGAGCGCTGCGCCGCGGGCACCGCCTTCAACAGCTTGGCGGCGTTCTTGTCGCCCTTGTCGGCAGCCGCCCAGGCATCCGCCAGGGGCTGTGCGCCGGCGAGGCCAGCGACCCTCAGCGCCGAGGACGGCCGGTCGGCATAGAACATGCGCTCCATGCGGTAGCGATGGTCGGCCGCCGGGATCAGCGCGCCGAACTCCTTGATGACGGTCGCCTCGTCCTTTGCTTCCAGCTTCTCGCTGCGCCAGAACGGCACCAGCACCGCGCGCGCCGCGGCCTGGTTGCCCAGCGCCATCTGCGAGCGGGCAAGAATGATCACACCCTCGGGCGTCAGCGGCTGGCTGCGGCCGAAGGCCTGCACCACCACTTGCGGCGGCGGGTTCTCGCGATAGAGCGCGCGCTCGCTGTTCTTGCGCAACGCGATCGTGCCGGGCCATCCCGGCAGCATCTTGGCCGCGTCGGCGATCTCGCCGCTCGGCACCTGGTCGCCGCCGTAAAGCGCGATCGCCCAGGCAAGGATGTGCCGGTCGAGCGAGGTGGCGGGCAGCGTGTCGCGCGCATTGCGCGCGCCGGCGATGTTGTTGGCGGCGAGCGCGTCGAGCCCGCTCTTCAGTTGCGCTATGTCGGGGGTGGTCGACATCTGGCCCGGCGCCTGCGGCGCATCGGGCGCCGGAATCGAGGCCGTCGCGCGCACATCGACGCTGCCGCCGATCGCCACGGTGGGCATCAGCGCGACGATCGCGCCCAAAAGCGCGAAAAGATGGGGCCGCCTCGTCGGCATTTTACGATCCTAGCACATCGTCAGCAGGCGCGGGCAATTGAGAACCCGGTGCGAAGCCTAAACTTAGGTCGTGAAGGGCTCGTAAACAAAAGGTTATCGAGGCCGTTCGAATTGCGCTTGCTGGTGTCCCGATTCTGAAATTCGCATGACCTTGATATCGGGCGCGGCGCGAATTTCAGAATCGCAGGAACACCAGCCAACTGTCGAATCCAGTGTCGTTTTGGTTTTCGATGTTCGCCCCGAGCCTGATATCAACGTCTGGCGAACATCGAAAACCACGACACTGGCACTACGCCGATGCTTGCCGCTGAACCATGTCGAGACTATGGTGCGCGGCTTCGCTTTCGGGTAGAAGGCGCGCAACCAACCGATCTAATGAACACCGATGCATGTCGCTCAAAGTGGGAACCGGTTTTGGGACGACGACATGCATAAACCGACAAAGTTCCAAGGAGTTTGGACGACATGCTGAGAGGCTCGCTGACTGCGCTCGTGACACCGTTCGAAAAGAGCGGGCGCTTCGACGAGAAAGCCTTTCGCTCGTTTGTCGAATGGCAGATCGCCGAAGGCACCAAGGGTCTCGTTCCGGTCGGCACCACCGGCGAGTCGCCGACGCTGTCGCATGAGGAGCACCGTCAGGTCGTCAAGGTCTGCATCGAGGTGGCCAAGGGCAGGGTGCCCGTCGTGGCCGGCGCGGGCTCCAACAACACCGAGGAAGCGGTCGGGCTGGTGCAATACGCCGAAAAGGCCGGCGCCGATGCCGCCCTTGTCGTCACGCCCTACTACAACAAGCCCACGCAGCGCGGACTCTATGAGCATTTCGCCGCTGTCGCCAAGGCGACCAGGCTGCCGATCATCATCTACAACATCCCACCGCGTTCGGTGATCGATATGACGCCGGAGACGATGGGCAGGCTGCGCCACGACTTCAAGAACATCGCCGGCGTCAAGGACGCGACCGGCAAGGTCGAGCGCGTCTCCTATCAGCGCATGCACTGCGGCAAGGATTTCATCCAGCTCTCCGGCGAGGATGCATCCGCGCTCGGCTTCAATGCCCATGGCGGTGTCGGCTGCATTTCGGTCACCTCGAATGTCGCGCCACGGCTCTGCGCCGAATTCCAGGAAGCGACACTCTCCGGCGACAGCGCCAAGGCGCTCGACCTGCAGGATCGGCTACTGCCGCTCCACGAGGCGATCTTCATGGAGCCCGGCGTTTCCGGGTCGAAATACGCGCTCTCGAAGTTGGGCAGGATCGAGAACGTGGTGCGCTCGCCGCTGGTGACGGTCGAGGTTTCGACCGCGCAAAAGATCGACGCGGCGCTCAAGCACGCCGGCTTGATTAATTAGGGATGAGGCGCCACCTCTCCGCATTATGAATCAAGTCAAGAAAGCCGACCCCAACAACAGGACGGTCGCCGAAAACCGCAAGGCGCGCTTTTCCTATGAGGTGCTCGATACGATCGAGACCGGCTTGGTGCTGACCGGCACCGAGGTTAAGTCGCTGCGCCAGGGCCAGGCCAACATCCAGGAGAGCTATGCCTCGGCCGAAGGCGGCGAGATCTGGCTGATCAACTCCTATCTGCCGGAATATCTGCAGGCCAACCGCTTCAACCACGAGCCGCGCCGCCGCCGCAAACTGCTGGTCTCGAAGCGCGAGATGGCCAAGCTCTCGCAAAGCGTCGAGCGCGAAGGCATGACGCTGGTGCCGCTGAAAATCTATTTCAACGACCGCGGCCGTGCCAAGCTGCTGCTGGCGGTCGCCCGGGGCAAGAAATTGCACGACAAGCGCGAGACCGAAAAGCAGCGCGACTGGTCGCGCGAAAAGGGCCGGCTGCTGAAAGAACGCGGCTAAAGCAATTCCAGGAAAAGTGCGTAGCGGTTTTCCGTTCGGAATTGCGTCAAAACAAAAGAGCTTTCGCCGCCGGCAGAAACAGGCCGCCTGAAAAAAGCCACCGGCCGGCTCTCTGGTCCGGCGCAATTCTCACCTTCCGACGGGGACGGGTCTTGGGGAAGCGGATTGTTTTCTGGGGCCTTGCCGGCGTGGTTGTCGCCTGCGCCGTCGTGGCAGGCGCCTATTTGTGGTTCCGTGGCTTTTCGCCGGACCGCGCGGAGTTCCCGATCCGAGGCGTCGACGTCTCCCACCATCAGGGCAAGATCGACTGGCAACGCGTCGCGGCAGACGATGTTGCCTTCGCGATCATCAAGGCAACCGAAGGCGGCACCCATGTCGATACCCAATTCGCAACCAACCTGCGCGAGGCCCGCGCGGCCGGCCTGGCGGTCGGCGCCTATCATTTCTTCACCTTCTGCCGCCCCGGCGCCGACCAGGCGAGGAACTTCATTGCGGTGGTGCCGCGCGGCGAGCCGCTTCTACCGCCGGTGGTCGACATCGAGTTCGGCGGCAACTGCCCGCAGCGTCCGTCTCCCGAACAGTTGAACGCCGAACTCGCCGCCTTCCTCGGTCCGGTCGAGACGGCGTTCGGCAAGCAGGCGATTTTCTATCTAACCGACGAGGCGGCCGACACCTATTCCGGCAGCATCATGACCCGCCAGCGCTGGCTGCGTTCGCTGGCGATGAGGCCGCGCGGGAACGACTGGATCTACTGGCAGTATCACAACATGGGCCGCGTCGACGGCATCGAAGGCGATGTCGATCTCAACGTTTTGAAGGGCAGCCGCGGGACGATGGCGGAGTTGTTTGCGCCGACGCCGTGAGTGCCCGGCGGCGCCTCGAATCTGTTTCTGCGGCGTTTTTCGTATATCGCTGAAAAGTCTCATGATCCGCGTGACGCCGGTACATTCAGGCTTGCGCCGGCACTGGGTCTTCCGGTCGCCGAGAAGGCCATTCCCGCTGCCATGATCGCGATGGCTGCGAGCTGGATGGCCATCGGCGTTTCGCCGAGTACCGCCATGCCGACAATCACCGTCGCGATCGGTATGCCGGGCAGGAACAGGGACGCCGCCTGCGGCCCCATTTGCCGGACGATGTAGGTGTAGAGGAACATGGCCGCCGCGCCTGCCAGAATCCCTTGGATCACGATCTGGCTTACGATCTCCGTAGCCGACGCGGCGTGGATATGGCTTGGCGCCAAGAGATAGAGAACCGGCAACGGCAGGCACGACAGGAGCACCACCGCGGCCGTCGCCGTGACCGGATCGGCACGCCATAGCCTCACGAGAACGGCATAAGTCGAAAACATGAGGCCCGATCCGATGAACAGCACGTCGCCGATCAGGGCGCCGCCGGTGCCGCCACGCGCCGCGGCGATGAACAGCAACAGCCCGGCGATGATCGCGCCGACGCCGATTGTCCGTCGTTGCGAACCGCCGTCGTCGAAGAAGACGCGCGACAGCAGGGACGAAAAGAAGACGATAGAGGCGGGGCAGAGCGCGGCCGCGTGGGCGGCAGGCGCATAGGTCAGGCCCCAATTGATGATCAGCGGATAAGGCAAACCTGCCAGTGCCGCCAACGCCAGAGCCCGTCGCCAGCCCAGCGCCCTCATGGGGGCGAAGCCGCTGCGCCAGACGATCGGCAGAAAGACCACCCCCGCGCCGCCAAAGCGCAAAACGGCCAAATCTGTCGCCGTCAGGTGTTCTCGGAGGCTGAAGCGAGCGGCGACGAATTGGATAGCGTAGATGCCGATCATGGTGAGGCCGGCGATAATCGCCAGTCTCGCGTTCCCTGCGTCATCTGCGTCTGCCACGACTTGCCACCCATAGGTCGTCGGAGGTGAAGACTGTCTCCACCGTTGCGGCGAAAGCGCAGACTATTGTTCAGGTCTCTGTGTTGAAATACGCTGTTTTTCCAAAATGATAGCGGAATTCACATCAAAAAGGCAGTTTTAAAGTGAATCAAGAAGCAAGCGATCTCGACGGCGTCGACCGCAATCTCCTTCGGCTGCTGCAGGAGGATGGGCGTCGCACCACGCTTGATCTGGCGGCGCGTGTCGGCCTGTCGCCGACCGGCACGAGCCAGCGGGTGAAGCGGCTGTTTCGGGAAGGCTACATCATCGCGGTCAGGGCCGTGCTCGATCCCGCCAAGATCGGCCGTGGCACACTCGTCTTCATCGAGGTACGCCTCGATCACACGGCGCCTCATATCTTCGAACGTTTCGCCGAAGCGGTGATCAAGGCGCCTGAGGTGCTGGAATGCCATATGGTCGTGGGCGGCTTCGACTATCTGGTAAAGGCGCGTATCTCGGAAATGGCCGCCTATCAGGATTTTCTGACCCGGGTCATCCTACCGTTGCCCGGAGTGAAGGAGACGCACACCTACGCCTCGATCGGCGCGGTGAAGCCGGATGCGCTGCTGCCCGTATGAACGGGCGCGGGATTACTCCAGGGCGCCTGAATCTAGGTCTTCAGGAACGCCGCAATCTCCTTGAACACATTGACGAACATCTCCTGTGTCAGCACGCCCGTATTGGTGTTGTAGCGCGAGCAGTGATAGCTGGAAAACAACGCGATGCCGCCGGCCTGCTGCCGGCCGCCATGGCGGAACGGAATGGCCGCCACGCGCTCGCCCAATGCCCGTACCGTCGACTGATGCGCGATCGAGCCCAGCGTCAGTATGGCGCTGAGATTGGGAAAGCGCGCGATGGTCGGCTTCAGAAAGATCCGGCAGGTGGCGATCTCGGCGCCAACCGGCTTGTTCTCCGGCGGCACGCAGCGCACCGCATTGGTGATCGCCGTGCCGACAAGCTGGAGCCCATCATCCGGCCGCGCCTTGAATTCGCCGCGCGCCAGGCCATGGGCGATCATCGTGCCGTAGAGCAGGTCGCCGGCATAGTCGCCGGTGAAGGGGCGTCCCGTGCGGTTGGCGCCGCGCAGGCCGGGCGCCAGCCCGACGATCAGCAGGCGGACTGAATCTTCGCCTTCCGGCGGCAGGAATGTCGGCACGGGCGCGTTGAACCAGCTGGGCTCGCGCTCGCGCCAGGCCGCAATGAAATCATGCAGCCGCCGGCAAAGCGGGCAGTCACGGCCGGGTTCGGGGGAGGGCGCGGCGCTCAACGCCGCCGCCCATCAATAATCGTCCTCGTCGACCTCGGCGGGTTCCGGCCGGCGCGCGGGCCGCTCGGACGGGTCGCGGCCGACTTCGCTCTTCAGCGACATCAGGTCGATGAAATGATCGGCCTGGCGGCGCAGGTCGTCGGAGATCATCGGCGGCTGCGAAGCCATGGTCGAGATGATCGACACCTTGCGGCCGCGCCGCTGCAGCGCTTCGACCAGCGTGCGGAAGTCGCCGTCGCCGGAGAAGATCACATAATGATCGACGACATCGGCGAGCTCCAGCGCATCGACGGTCAGCTCGATGTCCATGTTGCCCTTGATCTTGCGGCGGCCGGTCGAGTCGGTGAATTCCTTGGCGGGCTTCGTCACCACCTTGAAGCCGTTATAGTCGAGCCAGTCGATCAGCGGCCGGATCGATGAATATTCCTGATCCTCGACCAGCGCGGTGTAATAGTAGGCGCGCAGCAGGTAGCCGCGCTTCTGGAAGCTCGACAGCAGCTTGCGGTAGTCGATGTCGAAGCCCAGCGCCCGGGACGTGGCATAGAGATTGGCGCCGTCGATGAAAAGAGCGATCTTTTCACGGGGATCGAACATTGAAAAACATTCCTTTCGAAAATTTCTGTCGTCTAAAAGCGTTTGACGAATAGGTCCGACAATGGGCCTCGGTGCCGTCACAACCGAGATAACGCGCAATTTGTGGATATCCAAGGGCGGGCCCCTGCATTGCAAGCAATTGTGATCGCCACTATATGGGGGCAGCTTCATGGCGTAGCGCGGTGATGAGCCAGGCAACGGCCCGCAAAGCTGACGTCGACGCCATGAAGCTTGTATTTCGGCCGCGCCCGCGTTATGGAGCGCGCCAGCTTTCCATCAAATCCATCGCATGAAAGGGGCAGTCCATGGCCCGCGTAACCGTTGAAGATTGCATCGACAAGGTCGACAACCGTTTTGAACTCGTGCTGCTCGCCGGCCACCGCGCCCGCCAGATCAGCCAGGGCGCGCAGATCACCGTTCCGCGCGACAATGACAAGAACCCTGTCATCGCGCTGCGCGAGATCGCCGACGAGACGCTGTCGCCCGACGACCTCAAGGAGGACCTGATCCACTCGCTGCAGAAGCATGTCGAGGTCGACGAGCCGGAAGCCGAGGGCGAGGCGATCACCGACGAGACCGGCGCGACCGTTGCTGCTGCCGACACCGACGACGCCGAGGAGAACGTTACGTTCGACCGCATGAGCGAGGAAGATCTGCTCGCCGGCATCGAAGGTCTGGTGCCGCCCGAAAAGAGCGACGACTACTAAGAGCTTTTGTCCGGGTTGGATCAACCATCCAGGACTTCCGTATCTTAGGTTTCGTGGCTATCTATGAGGTGCGTCGCACGCCAGTGCGGCGCATCAATCATTTCAGCACCGCGAGATCCCGCCCATGATGCGTCAGTATGAGCTTGTCGAGCGCGTCCAGCGCTACAAGCCTGACGTCAACGAGGCGCTGCTCAACAAGGCTTATGTCTATGCCATGCAGAAGCATGGCCACCAGAAACGCGCCTCCGGCGATCCCTATTTCTCGCATCCGCTCGAAGTCGCCGCCATCCTCACCGACATGCATATGGACGAGGCGACGATCGCCGTTGCCTTGCTGCACGACACGATCGAGGACACGACGGCGACAAGAGCCGAGATCGACGAGCTGTTCGGTCCGGAAATGGGCAAGCTGGTCGAAGGCCTCACCAAGCTGAAGAAGCTCGACCTGGTCTCGAAGAAGGCCGAGCAGGCGGAGAATTTGCGCAAGCTCCTGCTCGCGATCTCCGAGGATATTCGCGTTCTTCTGGTCAAGCTCGCCGACCGCCTGCACAACATGCGCACGCTCGACCATATGCCCGAGTCCAAGCGCCTGCGCATCGCCGAGGAGACGATGGACATCTATGCGCCCTTGGCCGGGCGCATGGGCATGCAGGGCATGCGCGAGGAACTGGAAGAAATCGCCTTCCGCTACATCAATCCGGAGGCCTATCGCGCCGTCACCGCAAGGCTTGCCGAGATTTTCGAGCGCAACAAGGGCGTCCTGCAGGAGATCGAGACGGCGCTATCGGGCCTGTTCGAGAAGCACGCCATCAAGGCGAGCGTGAAGAGCCGGCAGAAGAAGCCATGGTCGGTGTTCCGCAAGATGGAGGCCAAGGCACTTTCCTTCGAGCAGCTCTCCGACATTTTCGGTTTCCGCGTCGTGGTTGATTCCGTCGATGACTGCTACCGCGCGCTTGGCGCCATCCACACCACCTGGTCGATGGTGCCCGGCCGCTTCAAGGACTACATCTCGACGCCGAAGCAGAACGACTACCGTTCCATCCACACCACCATCGTCGGCCCGTCGCGCCAGCGCGTCGAATTGCAGATCCGCACCAAGGAGATGAACAAGATCGCCGAATATGGCGTTGCCGCGCATTCGATCTACAAGGACAGCGGCGGCAAGACGAACGGCGCCGGCCACGCGATCTCCAGGGAGACCAACGCCTATGCCTGGCTGCGGCGCACCATCGAGCAACTGGCCGAAGGCGACAATCCCGAGGATTTCCTCGAAAACACCAAGCTGGAACTATTCCAGGACCAGGTGTTCTGCTTCACGCCCAAGGGCATGCTGATCGCGCTGCCGCGCGGCGCCACCCCGATCGACTTCGCCTACGCCGTCCACACCGATGTCGGCGACACCTGCGTCGGCGCCAAGGTCAATGGCCGTATCATGCCCTTGATGACGGAGCTCAAGAACGGCGACGAGGTCGAGATCATCCGCTCCAAGGCGCAGGTGCCGCCCGCCGCCTGGGAATCGGTCGTGGTCACCGGCAAGGCACGGGCCGCCATCCGCCGCGCCACCAAGAATGCGATACGCAAGCAATATTCCGGCCTCGGCGCCCGCATCCTCGAGCGCGCCTTCGAGCGCGCCGGCAAGACCTTCACCAAGGAGAGCCTGAAGCCGGTTCTGCACCGGCTGGCGCGCAAGGACATCGAGGACGTGCTGGCCTCGGTCGGCCGCGGCGAGCTGAGCTCCACCGATGTCATGAAAGCGGTCTTCCCCGACTATAAGGACGAGCGCGTCACCGTCGCGCCGCCCAAGCAGCGCGAGGAAGGCTGGTCGAAGATCCGCAACGCCGCCGGCATGCTGTTCCAGATGCCCGGCACCCGCGCCGCGAAGAAGGACAAGGACCAGCCGCGCGATGGCGCGGTGCCGATCCGTGGCGTGCGCGGCGACCTGCCGGTGTGCTTCGCCCCGGAAGGGGCGGTGCCCGGCGACCGCATCGTCGGCATCATCCAGCCCGGAACCGGCATTACCATCTATCCGATCCAGTCGCCGGCGCTTCAGGCCTTCGACGACCAGCCCGAGCGCTGGATCGACGTGCGCTGGGACATCGACGAACGCACCAAGGAACGTTTCCCGGCGCGCATCTCGGTCACTGCCATCAATGCGCCGGGTTCGCTGGCCGACATCGCCCAGGTGGTGGCGTCCAACGACGCCAACATCCACACGCTGTCGATGATACGCACGGCGCCCGATTTCACCGAGATGCTGATCGATCTCGAGGTCTGGGACCTCAAGCATCTCAACCGGCTGCTGTCGCAGCTGAAGGACAATTCGAGCGTCAGCGATGCGCGGCGTGTTAACGGCTAAATGACTGGACCCTGACCGCGAAAAGTGGAACGGGTCAGGGATTGAATAGGGGATAAAAATGAACACCGACGAAGTGCTGGGCATTTTCCGTGAGGCCGGCGCCGTTCTCGAAGGTCATTTCATCCTGACGTCCGGCCTGCGCAGTCCGGTCTTCCTGCAGAAGGCGCGGGTCTTCATGCATGCCGACAAGACCGAGCGCCTGTGCAAGGCGCTGGCCGAGAAAATCCGGAAAGCGGTGCCGGGCAGGATCGACTATGTCGTCGGCCCGGCGATCGGCGGCCTGATCCCGGCCTATGAGACCTCGCGTCATCTCGGCGCGCCGGCGATCTGGGTCGAGCGGGAAGGGGGCGAATTCAGGCTCCGCCGCTTCGAGATTGCCGAAGGCTCGCGCGTCGTCATCGTCGAGGACATCGTCACCACGGGCCTGTCGATCCGCGAGACCATCGATTGCCTGCGCGAGATCGGCGCGGACGTGGTGGCGGCCGCCTGCATCATCGACCGCTCGGCCGGTAAAACCGATGTCGGCGTGCCGCTGATCGCGCTTGCCGAATATGAGGTGCCGGCCTATCCCGCCGACCGCCTGCCGCCGGAACTCGCCGCCATTCCCGCTGTTAAGCCGGGAAGCCGCAACATCTGACATCGCAATGTATGAAAACAAGCACTTGGGCGCATCGCTTGAATCTCTTTCGCAGCGATGCGCGCCGAGGCGGCAATGATCGCCGGCATCGACCATTTCGTGCTGACGGTCCGCTCGGTGAAAGCGAGCTGCGAGTTCTACGAGCGTGTGCTCGGCATGCGGCGCCTGGATGAATCGAACCGGCCGACCGCGCTTCTGTTCGGCGCGCAGAAGATCAACCTGCATGAGGTCGGCCGCACGTTCGAGCCGAAGGCCAAGACGCCGACGCCCGGTTCCGGCGATTTCTGCCTCGTGGCGGCGGTGCCGCTTGCCGAAGTCCAGGCCAGCCTCGAAGCCAATGGCGTGGCGATCGAAGTCGGCCCGGTCTTACGCACCGGCGCGCTCGGCCCGATGATGTCGGTCTATTTCCGCGATCCCGACGATAATCTGGTCGAGGTCAGCGAGTACCGGCTCGACTGAGATCGAGCCGCATGGCGCAGCGCTGGCCCAAAGCCATGCCGTGATCGGCCTCGTCGCTGAGCAGATCGGCCAGCCGTCTGTCGACTTCGGCGCCTTCCAGGATGCGAAATCCGCACCGCTGATAGAAGGGCGCATTCCAGCGGACGTCGCGAAACGTGGTCAGGGTCATCGCGGCCAGGCCGCGCTGCCTGGCGTCCCCAAGCGCCCGTTCAAGCAAAGCCCGGCCGATGCCCTGGCCCTGCCGGTCGAGGCGCACGTCCAACTCCCAGATATGCAGCGCATCGCCCTCGATCCCGGCGCTCAGGAAGCCGACCGGCCGATCCTTCTCGTCTGCGGCCACCCAGCATGCGCCACCGGCGATCAGCGCGCGGTGCCGCTCCGGGCTGACATTGTCTCCGTCGGCAAGCCACGCCAGTTCCGGAATGGCGCGGAACGCTTCCCCGGCCGATTGTTCGATAGGCGGCAATGCCTCGGCGTCCTCGGCCCGCGCCGGTCGAATGGTGATCATCGGCTCCGCATCCTGGTTCTTCTCCTCAGTTTCGCCAGAATGAAGCCGTTGTTACAGCCTGCGGCAGACCATCGCGGCGGCGTTTCGTTGTTACGCGGCCTGGCCGTCGCTATATCAAAGACTTGTTGCCTTTCTGCGCCATCGAAGCGCAAGATATGTTTGGCGCGACCCGGTGGTGGCAGGGGCAGCGCATGTTGGACCGGGAACTGGAACAGAGTGCTTTTTCGACGCCGAGAGCCTGATGGCCTCCTTGAGCGGGTGCGTACTTATCTTTGGCCGCGCCGCTCGTTCTCGCGTTCCGTGCAATATTTCTCCAAACGCATCCTGCGGCTGAAGGCGACGCCGCATTCCGTCGCCGCCGGCGTCGCCGCGGGCGTTTTCGCTTCCTTCTTCCCGCTTGGCTTCCACTTCATCGTCGCTGCCGTTTTGTGCTGGATCATCGCCGGCAATCTGGTCGCGGCGGCGCTCGGCGCCGTGTTCTTCGGCAATCCGTTGACCTTCCCACTTTTGTGGGGCGCGTCCTGGGAAACCGGCAAACTGCTCCTGCATGAGCACCTGCCGAAGCACGGCCCGCCCGAGCATCTGGGCGAAATGATGCACAAGCTCTCCTTCGCGAAGCTCTGGCACCCCGTTCTGGAGCCGATGCTCATTGGCGCGGTGCCGCTTGGCCTCGTCTTCGGGCTCGTGTTCTACGCCATCACGCGCTGGGGCATGACCGTGTTTCGCGAGCAGCGCAGGAAGCGCATGGTCGAGCGCGCCGAGAAGAAAGCGCGGCAGGGTGGACGGGAAGTGCCGGCGGAATGATCATCGGCATCGGCAGCGACCTGATCGACATCAGACGCATCGAAAAATCGCTGGAACGGCACGGCCGGCGCTTCGTCCAGCGCATCTATACCGAGGTCGAACAGGCCAAGTCGGAAAAGCGCGCCGCCCGCGCTGCCTCCTACGCCAAGCGCTTCGCCGCCAAGGAGGCCTGCGCCAAGGCGTTGGGCACCGGCATGGCCGAAGGCGTGTTCTGGCGCGACATGGGCGTGGTCAACCTGCCGAGCGGCGCGCCGACCATGGCGCTGACCGGCGGCGCCGCGGCCAGGCTGGAGAAAATCCTGCCGAAAGGCCACTGTGCGCTGATCCATCTCACCATCACCGATGATTTCCCGCTTGCTCAAGCCTTTGTGATCATCGAGGCGGTGCCCGCCGAACAAGCGCCACATTGATTCCATTTGACCACGAGCGGCATGACGTTGCTCAGCGCCCGCCGAGACTCTATACCAACATCGCACAATCGAGGACGACATGAGCGTGGCTGAAAAATCGCAGAAGAAATCCGGCGGGCTTGGTGAAACCTTCTCCGTCATCATCCAGGCTCTGCTGCTCGCGCTCGTCATCCGCACGCTGCTCTTCCAGCCTTTCTCCATTCCGTCGGGCTCGATGCGGCCGACGCTCCTCGAAGGCGACTATCTCTTCGTCACCAAATGGGCCTATGGCTACTCGCGGTACTCGTTGCCCTTCGGCCCCGATCTCTTCTCGGGCCGCATCTGGGGCTCCGAGCCCAAGCGCGGCGACGTGGTGGTGTTCAAGTTCCCGCCGGATCCGTCGGTCGACTACATCAAGCGCGTCGTCGGCCTGCCCGGCGACAAGATCCAGGTGAAGGATGGCCAGCTTTTCATCAATGATGTCGGCGTGCCGCGCGTAAAGACCGGCCAGATCGACAATCCCGATGTCACCGAGGAAAACCGGCCGATCGACGTCTACCGTGAAACGCTGCCGAACGGCGTCAGCTACGACACGCTCGACATCAATTCCGATTCGATCGGCGACAACACGCGCGAATTCGTCGTGCCGGCCGGGCACTATTTCATGATGGGCGACAATCGCGACAATTCCTCCGACAGCCGCTTTGCCGTCGGCTATGTGCCGGCCGAGAACCTTGTCGGCCGCGCCAACGTCATCTTCTTCTCGATCGCCGGCAAGGCGAGCCCGCTCGAGATCTGGAAGTGGCCGTCGCTGATGCGCGCCGGGCGCCTGTTCCATTTCGTCCACTAGAACGATGGCGGCCAGCAAGCGTTTGACCGCCGATGCCCTCGCCGAAGCGCTTGTCGAGCGTACCGGCCATGTCTTCGCCGACCGGCAGCGCCTGCAGCGGGCGCTGACCCATGCCAGCGCCCGTTCGACCCATGCCGGCGTCGACTACGAGCGTTTCGAATTCCTGGGTGACCGCGTTCTTGGCCTTGTCGTGGCCGACATGCTGCTCGCGGCCTTTCCCGATGCCGCCGAGGGCGAGTTGTCGCTGCGCCTCAACGCGCTGGTCAATGCCGAGGCGCTCTCGGAAATCTCCGAACAGATCGGCCTGCCGGAACTCGTGCGCGCCGGTTCCGATGTACGCAATCTCGAGGGACGCAAGCGCACCAATCTGCGCGCCGATGCGCTGGAATCGCTGATAGCCGTGCTCTACCTCGACGGCGGGCTGGACGCGGCGCGTGCGTTCATCCACCGCTACTGGCGGCCGCGCTCGCAAGCGACAGGGGCCGCGCGGCGCGACGCCAAGACCGAATTGCAGGAGTGGGCGCACCAGGCGGCCGCCGGCGCCGTGCCGGCCTACCGCATCGACGGCCGCGAGGGACCGGACCACGATCCGCTGTTCAGGGTCAGCGTCGAGGTCGGCTCTTTTGCTCCCGCGACCGGCAGCGGCCGCTCCAAGCGCGAGGCCGAGCAGGCAGCGGCGGCTACTCTTTTGCTGCGCGAGGGCGTATGGAGCGCGGCATGACCGCAAACCAATCCCCCGAGCCCCCCAACACCCGCTCCGGCTTCGTCGCGCTGATCGGCGCGCCCAATGCCGGCAAGTCGACGCTGGTCAACCAGCTTGTCGGCGCCAAGGTGTCGATCGTCACCCACAAGGTGCAGACCACCCGCGCCATCGTGCGCGGCATCGCCACGCATGACAACGCGCAGATAGTCTTTGTCGACACGCCCGGCATCTTCAAGCCGAAGCGGCGGCTGGACACCGCGATGGTGACCACCGCCTGGGGCGGCGCCAAGGACGCGGATGTCGTGGTGCTGCTGATCGACGCCGAGCGCGGCATCAAAGGTGACGCCGATGCCATCCTCGACCGGCTGAAGGACGTCCGGCAGCCGATGCTTCTGGTCCTCAACAAGGTCGACCGCGTCAAGCCGGAAACGCTTCTTGCGCTGGCCGCGACAGCGAACGAACGCGTTCCGTTCAAGCGCACCTTCATGGTCTCCGCGCTCACCGGCTCCGGCTGCAAGGACCTGCTCGACTATCTCGCCGAGACGCTTCCAGCCGGTCCCTGGTATTATCCAGAGGACCAGATATCCGACCTGCCGATGCGCCAGCTCGCGGCCGAAATCACGCGCGAGAAGCTTTATCTGCGGCTCCATCAGGAGCTTCCCTATTCCTCGCATATCGAAACCGAGAAATGGGAAGAGAAGAAGGACGGCTCGGTGCGCATCGAGCAGGTCATCTATGTCGAGCGCGACAGCCAGAAGAAGATCGTGCTCGGCCACAAGGGCGAGACGATCCGCGCCATCGGCCAGGCCGCGCGGATGGAAATCGCCGGCATCCTCGAGCAGAAGGTGCATCTCTTCCTGTTCGTGAAGGTGCGCGAGAATTGGGGCGACGACCCCGAGCGCTACCGCGAGATGGGGCTGGAATTTCCGGGGTAAGCCGGTTTGCGTCGCTCCAACTTGATTTCGCCGCGCAACAGGTGAAAAGCTCCGCCCATGGAATGGCGCGACGAGGGAATCGTTCTTGGCACTCGCAAGCATGGCGAAACCAGCGCCATCCTCGAGGTGATGACGCGTGCGCATGGCCGCCATCTCGGCCTGGTGCGGGGAGGGCGCTCGCGCAAGCAGCAGCCGGTGCTGCAGCCCGGCAACCGCGTCGACCTTCTGTGGCGGGCGCGGCTCGACGAGCATCTGGGCACCTTCCAGGCCGAGGCGATCGAGATGAACGCCGCGCGGCTGATGGACAGTGCGGTCGCCGTCTACGGCCTGCTGACCATGGCCGCGCATCTCAGGCTCCTGCCCGAGCGCGATGCCCATGGCGGCCTTTACGAGGCGCTTGCCGTGATGATCTCGCATCTGGGCGATGCCGATGCGGCGGGCGAGCTGGTGGCGCGCTTCGAGCTGCTCATCCTTGATGAATTGGGCTTCGGCCTCGACTTCAGCCAATGCGCGGCGACCGGCTCCAGGCAGGATCTCGCCTATGTCTCGCCGAGATCCGGACGCGCAGTGTCGCGCGAAGCCGGTGCGGCCTGGCACGACAAGATGCTGGCGCTGCCCGCCTTCCTGCAGCGCGGCTCCGGCCTGCGCGCCGATGCGGCGGCACTGGAAGACGCCTTCCGGCTGACCGGCTTCTTCTTCACCCGCCATGTCTACGAGCCGCGCGGCGTCGAGCCGCCCGACACCCGCGCCGGCTTCCTGGCCGCGCTGCGCCGGCACCATACGGCGGTGAAGGCGATTGCGGGCGGGGCAGGATAGCTGAGGCGAGCGCCTAATAGGCTCCCCGCCGCTCCAGGAAATCGTCGAGCATGGCGCGCTGGCCCTTCAGGATCTTGAGCCCGGCTTCGGGCAATGGAAACCAGCCGGCTCGATCCACTTCCGGGAATTCCTTCATGCGTCCCGATTTTGGCGGCCATTCCATGGTGAACATGTTGCTCCTGATGGCATCCGCATCGATGTCGGCCTCGACGCTCCACGCGATGACGATCTTGCCGCCCGGCTGCTTGTAGCCGCCGAGCGGCCGGAAATCGCCGGCGACGGCGACGCCGAGCTCCTCTTCGGCCTCGCGTTTGGCGGCCTCCAGCTCATCCTCATTGTCGTCGATCAGTCCTTTCGGGATGGACCACGCGCCTTCATCCTTTCTTGCCCAGAACGGCCCGCCCGGGTGGACGAGCAGGAATTCGAACACACCGGCAATGCGCCTGTGGATCAGCAGGCCCGCGCTTTTCTGCGGCATTGGTCACCTCGCAGCATCTTCTTCGTCCGCGCGAGAATAGCATGGGTATTTCGCGACTGAGGTCACCCAATCTCGCCGGCAATGCCGGCAACTCGGCCCTTGGATAACCAGGCAAGTTGCTGGCAATCGGCGACGAAACATGCTCGATCTTGTCAGTCGGCCCGATCTTGTTAGCCAGCAAGACGCTGATTTCGACCAGCCGTCTCATCGCCGCATTTGTTGGCCACGACTGGTTTGGTTTTGAGGGAAACCGCCATGTTTTTCAGCCTGATCGCCATTGCCGCCGTCATAGCTCTTTTCGTCATCGTTTCACGCCAGCAGAACCGCATCGCGCTGGTCGAGCGCGAGCTCGGCGTCCTGCGCCGCCTGGTGCAGTCGGGCGCTTCGCTGTCCGCGCCCAAGGCGGCGGACGCCACGCGGGAGGGTCTTCCCGAGGAGGCCAAGGCAGCCGTGGCGCCTGCCGCGCGGTCGGCGGACGGCGCGGCCGAAGAGATCGCTGCGAAGCCCGAGGCGGCCGAAGAGGCGGCAGCGGCAGGACCTTGGACGAAGGCCCAGGCGGCCGCGGCGCAATCCGCCGGGCCGTCCGAACCGGCGCAACCTGTCTCAGCCACCGAGACGCCCGGAGCAGAACCGCCCGCGCCCGCGAAGGCGGCGCGCCAGAGCGATGTCGAGACGGCGCTGGGCACGCGTTGGGCGGTCTGGGTCGGCGGCATCGCACTGGCGCTGGGCGGCCTATTCCTGATCCGCTACACAATCGAAGCCGGCATCTTCGGCCCCGGCGTGCGCCTGACGATGGCCGGCATCCTCGGCCTGGTGCTGATTGGCGGCGCCGAATTCATCCGTCGCACCGGCTTCAAGGTGCCGGTGCAAGGCGCCGCCGGCGCCTACATCCCCGCGATCCTGACCGGGGCGGGCGCCTTCATCCTGTTCGGCACGGTCTACGCCGCGCACGGCATCTACGCCTTCATCGGTCCGGCGACGGCCTTCGTGCTGCTTGGTGCCGTCGGCGTCGCGACCATTGGCGCATCGCTCCTGCATGGCCTGGCGCTGGCCGGCATCGGTCTCGTCGGCGCCATGGTCACGCCGGCGCTGGTCGCCTCGCAGGCGCCCAATCCCTGGGCGCTGTTCGTCTATCTGGCGATCGTGCTCGCCGCCACGGCGGCAATCGCCCGCATCCGCGACTGGAGGGCATTGGTTGCCGCCGCTTTCGCCGGCACCGGCATCTGGACCATTCTTTACATGGTCGACGCGCCAGACGTGAATCTTGCCGCCGTCCTGTTCATCAGCCTGGCGACGCTCGCCGTGCTGGCTTTCGTCTGGCTCGGCCTTTTCTTGGTTACTGGCCGCGACGATGCGGCGCGCGGCTTCGACTGGCCGTCGATCGCGCCCGGCTTCTTCATCGCCTTGAGCGCGCTTGGGCTGTCCGTCGATCCGGCCTTTGCCAGCGCCGGCGATGCCTTGCACGGCGTGGTCCTTTTGGCCGCTCTGGTCGCGGTGGCGCTCTACCGGCCGCGCGCGCTGCCGCTGGTCTTCGCCGCCGGCATCGCGACAGTGCTGATCTATCTCGGCATCATCCCGCCCGCCACGATCGGCGCCAACGCGCTCGATGTCGGGCTGGACGCTCAGCCCCTGGCGTCGTCCGACACCCTGACTTTCCGCATCGGCATCGCGCTTGGCCTGATCTTCCTCGCGGCAGGTTTCTGGGCGGCGCGCCGCTTTGCCGCCACCGCTTCGCTGCGCGCGGCCTGCTGGGCCGCCTGGGGCGTCATTGCTCCGCTGACGGTGCTCACCGCGCTGTGGCTTACCTTCGGCGATATCGACCGCGACCTCGGCTACGCGTTGCCGGCGTTGTTGCTGGTGCTCGCCTTCGCCGCCGGCGGTGAATGGATCGCGCGCGCCGAGGAGCCGCCGTTGACCGGCGGCCCGGCTGCGTCCTTCGCGCTTGGCGGCGCCGGCGTCGCCGGCCTGTTGATGCTGCACATGGCCTTCGGTTCCGGCTGGACGACAGTGCTCCTGGGCGCCGCCGCTGTCGTGCCGGCGCTGGCGACGCGCTGGCGGTCCTACCCCGTGCTGGGCTGGGTCGCGGTGGGCGCGGCGGTCGCCGTGCTCGCCCGTGTCGCCTTCGATCCGACCATCGTCGGCGCGGCGTCTCTCGCCAGGACGCCGGTCTTGAACTGGCTGCTGCCTGGCTACGGCGTGCCGGCGCTCGCCTTCGGCTTCGCCGCCTGGCAACTCGCTCGCACCACCAATGGCCGGCCGCGCCTTGCCATGGAGGCAGCCTCGGCGCTGTTCGCGCTGCTCACCATCGCCATGCTGGTGCGCCACGCCATGCATGGCGGCGTCATCGACACCGGCACCGTGACCCTTGCCGAACAGGCGATCTACACGCTGATCGCGCTCGGCGCCGGCGCCATGCTGGTCGCCATCGACATGCGCTCGCCAAGCTCGGTGCTGCGCTATGGCTCGATGGCCGCCGGCGTGATCTCGGCGGGCCTGATCGCCGTGCAGCATTTCGTGGTGCTGAACCCGCTGCTGACGGACGAGTCGACCGGCACGGTTCCTGTCTTCAACCTTTTGTTCCTCGCCTATCTGCTGCCGGCGATCGCGGCGGGCGCGCTGGCGCTCTATGTCCGCGACAAGCGTCCGAGATGGTATGCGGCGATGCTGGCGCTGATCGCCTCGCTGCTTGCCTTCGCCTATGCCACGCTTTCGGTGCGCCGCCTGTTCAAAGGCGAGTTCATCGCCTTGTGGAGCGGGCTTGGCCAGCTCGAGACCTACACTTACTCGGCGCTCTGGCTGGTCATAGGCGTTGCGTTGCTCACCGCCGGCGTCTGGCTGAAGTCGCAAGTGCTGCGCATCGCCTCCGCGGTGCTGATCGCGGTCGCGGTGCTGAAAGTCTTCCTGTTCGATATGTCGGAGCTGGAAGGCGTGCTGCGCGCGCTCTCCTTCATCGGCCTGGGCGCGGTGCTGATCGGCATCGGCCTGTTCTACCAGCGGCTGCTGACGCGGGCGGCGAGGAAAGGGTGAAAGTCTGGGGTTTCCTGGACTGCTGCCACTATTTCCGGACAACGCCGCGCAGGCGGCGCTCTTCGGCTGCCTCTTTGATGAGGCCAGCAATCTTGCGGACGAATGCCGGACTGAAGGAACCGATCGGCTTCGTCGTCACGAGGTCGTAAGCTTCGTCAACACGCGCACGGTTGTACTCGTCGAGGATCAGCCATGACGGAAAATCGAGGCCGCCCCTACGACACTCGATCTCACTGATGGCAATATAAGTGCGGGTCGCGTGGGGTTGCTGCGAGGTGAGCGGGAACAGGAACAGCGCTGCCGGCGTAGTCGGCGTTCTGACCACGATGCAGACAGGGCGCGCTTTGCGGCCGGACTCCTCACCAGCGTCAGCCTGCCGTGCCCACAAATAGTAATATCGAAGCAGATCGCCGGGCTTAAACATCCGGCTCATCGCCACTTATGATGGCTTCCAACCCCGACATCAGTTCGTTGTGGATCTCGTCAGGCGCATTCTCGAGCGTGTAAGCCGCGGCATGAGACGAACCAACGAGTTGCCGGTATTGCCTGGCCGACAGGATGATCAGCTTTTCCTTGCCGCGTTTTGTCAGCGCGACAGGCTCGATCATTGCTGTTTCGAGGATTTCGCCCGATACGCGGTTCATGTCTGAAAAGGTGAATTGTTTCATCGATTGCCTCATACGCGATATACGCAATATACGTATCTTACGTAATTAAACAATGAGTCGGTTTGGGACTCGAACGGGAATAAGCCGGCCCACGCCTTCGTTATTCATTTGCTTGGGTAATCGCAGCGGTTCGGCCGCTTCGCGCTGACTGCTTGCACCGCGCCTGGAAGGCGCGTTCTATCGGGATGGAAAGCGACCTCGAAACAAGCGGTCATGGACGACAAGAAGGCAGCGATCCTGAGCGAAATACCGCGGTTGCGGCGCTATGCGCGCTCGCTGCTGCGCGACCGCGATTCCGCCGACGATCTCGTCCAGGATTGCCTGGAGCGGGCGCTTGTGCGGCTCGACAACTGGCAGACTGGAGAGAGCCCCCGGAGGTGGCTGTTTACGATCATGCATCACTTGTTCATCGACCAGATGCGCAAGGTCAACCGGCGCGGCGAGGCGGCGATATTGCCTCTCGAAGCCGGTGAGGCCCAGTCCGCGCCCGCCGATCAGGTCGAGACCATCGCTTCGCGCGAGATCATGGATGCCTTGCAGGCGATCAGCCCCGATCGCCGTGCGGCCTTGGTGATGGTCGCCATCGAGGGCTTTTCCTATGCCGAGGCAGCCAACATCCTTGGCGTGCCGGCCGGCACGCTGATGTCGCGCATCGCGCGCGGCCGCGAGGAATTGCGAGGATTGCTCGACGACACATTGCGCCGCCGCTCGCTGAGGATCGTCGAGAAATGACCCGCCGCGATTTTTCCGAACGCGATATCCACATGGCCCTCGACGGCGAGCTGCCGGGCGACGAACGCATGGCCTATGACGCCTGGCTCGAGGCCAATCCCGAGATGAAGGCGAAGTCCGCGCGCTACATCGCCGATCGCGCCGCCATGCGCGCTGCTTTCGCTGGCGTGATGGACGAGCCGGTGCCGGCGAGGCTGCGGCAGGCATTGCTCGGCCAGGCCCCTGCAAAGGCATCGGCCTGGCGCTCGCGCTGGTGGCTCTCGGCCGCGGCTGCCGTGGTGCTCGCCGTCGGCGGGTTTGGCGGCTATATCGCCGGCATCGACGGCATCGCCCGTGGCGGCGATGGCGACGACCAGCTCGCCGAGCAGGCGATCGCCGCCCATGTCGTCTACGCGGCCGAGAAGCGTCATGCCGTCGAGGTTCCGGCGAGCGACAAGGATCATCTCCAGACCTGGCTGTCGAACCGCGTCGGGCTGAAGCTGGTTGCGCCCGACCTGACGGCCGAGGGCTTCGAATTGATCGGCGGCCGGCTGCTGCCGGCCGGTGAGCAAGGCAAGGCGGCAATGCTGCTCTACGAGGACGCCAAGGGCGAGCGCATCTCGCTCTTCGTCACCGCCGAATCGGCTCAAACATCGAAGGGCACCTATACGGCCGAGGCGGGCGGTCCGGAGGCGGTCTACTGGCTGGACAAGGGCTATGCCTGCGCCGTCGTCGGCTCGTTGCCGCCTGAGCGATTGTCGGATGTCGCAAAGAGCGCCTATGGCCAGCTCGTGGCCGGCATATCGAGCTGAACCGGCTGCGTTTTTCGGCGGCCGGCAACCCGTCGAACGGCAATTCCGTTCAAGCGCCTGGCCCTTTCCTGCCGTGGCGGAAACTGTCACAATTCGGCCCTAATCAAGGAGCGATAGCGCTTGATGAATGCTGGCGCTTCGGCCAGTGTTCGCGACGCATCCACCGGGGCCGTTTTCTTAAACCCAATCGAGGTTCTCCCAAGCCCGCATGCCTGCCGAGATCCGCAAGGCCCGCGCGTCAGACGTCGATGACCTCGCCGCCATCGAGAAGGCCGTTTTTCCGGGCGACAGGCTCTCGCGCCGCTCTTTCCGCCAGTTCATCGAACGTGAAACCGCCGAGATGCTGGTGGCCGAGAACGAGGGCCGAGTCGCCGGCTATGCCGTGGTGCTGTTTCGCAAGGGCAGCGGAGTCGCGCGGCTCTATTCCATCGCCGTCGGCCCCTTCTTCGGCCGGCTCGGCATCGGTCGCCTTCTGTTGGCGGCCGCCGAGGAAGCGGCCTTCGAGCACGATCGGCTGCTGCTTCGTCTCGAAGTGCGCGAGGACAACGACCGCGCCATCCGTATCTACGAGCAGGCCGGCTATCGAAGACTGGGCCGCGAGCCCGACTATTACGAGGATGGCGCGACGGCGCTGCGCTATGAAAAGACGCTGCGCGGCGACACCCCGACCGCGACCAGGGTGCCGTTCTACCAACAGACCTGCGAGTTCAGCTGCGGCCCGTGCTGCCTGATGATGGCGATGGCCAATTTCGACCGTGGCTTCGTGCCCGACCCGGTCATGGAAATCCGCCTGTGGCGCGAGGCGACCACGGTCTTCATGATGTCCGGCCCTGGCGGCTGCGAGCCTTTCGGCCTGGCGGTCGCCGGCTACGAGAGCGGGCTCGCGGCCGAGATATTCGTCTCCTTCTACGGCGCGTTGTTCCTGCAGTCGGTGAGGAGCGAGGACAAGCGCCGGGTGATGGAGCTCGCCCAGGTCGATTTCCGCCGGCGCGCCGAACTCTACGGCATTCCGGTCAATTACCGTCCGTTCGGCATCGGCGACATCCGCGACGCCCTGGCCGAGGGCAAGCTGGTGGTAGTGCTGGTCAGCGGCTTCCTGATGTTCGGCAAGAAGGTGCCGCATTGGGTGCTGGCCATCGGCGACGACGGCGATCATATCTTGATCCACGACCCATGGGTGGAGGATGAAAGGCAGGAAACGATCCTCGATGCCGCGAACATTCCGGTGCCCTACGACATTTTCATGAACATGGCGCAGTTCGGCCGCGACGGTTTGCGGGCCGCCATCACTCTGGGAAAACGCTGAGACAATGACCTGGGTTATCCTCACAGGCAGGCAGAACGACATCGATCAGGTGGCCACACCCCACAAGATCATCACCAACCGCGACTATCTCGCGCATCCGGCGCTGTTCCGCGGCCAACGGCCGAAGGTGATCAACCTGTCGAACAACTACGGCTACCAGAGCCGCGGCTACTACGCCTCGCTGCTGGCCGGCTCGCGCGGCCACCGGGTGATCCCGACCGTCGAGACCATGATCGACCTGTCGGAGCGCAAGCTTTACGAGCACGCGTTGCCGGAACTAGAGCTTGCCTTGAACAAATGCAGGAAGGACCTCGGCGGGACTTTCCCGGCCAAGGTCGCGATCTTCTTCGGCATTGGTCCGTCGAAAGTCTGGGACCGTTTCGCCAAGCTTTTGTTCGACTGGTTCCGCGCGCCGGCGCTCGAGGTCCACATCAAGGACAGCGCCGAATGGGCCTCGATCCGCAAGATCGGCTTCCTGCCGCTCGCCCGCATGACCGAGGATGAGGAAGAATTCTTCCTGCAATGCCTGGACACCTATACCAACCGCGAGTGGCGCGACACCAAGGGCCGCACGCCGGCGCGCTATACTTTCGCCACGCTGGTCGATCCGCATGAGGAACTGCCGCCGTCGGAAATCTCCTCGCTGCGCTATTGGGCGAGGATTGCCGAGAAGATGGGCGTCGAAGTCGAGCCGATCACCAGGAAGGACTTGGCCAAGCTCGCCAACTACGACGCGCTGTTCATCCGCGAGACCACCTCGATCTCCAACCACACCTACCGCTTCGCGCGCCGCGCCCAGCAGGAAGGCATGCCGGTGATCGACGATCCGCTGTCGATGATCCGCTGCACCAACAAGGTCTATCTCAACGAACTGATGACCTACAACAAGGTGCCGGTGCCGCCGACGGTGATGATCGCCGGCACGTCTGACTTCGAAGTGGCGGCGCAGACGCTCGGCTTCCCTCTGGTCCTGAAGATCCCGGATTCGTCTTTCTCACGCGGCGTCAAGAAATGCGAGAACATGGCCGAGTTGACCAAACTCGCGACCGAATGGCTGGACGATTCCGATCTCTTGATCGCGCAGAAATTCATTCCGACCGAATATGACTGGCGCGTCGGCGTGCTCGGCGGCCAGCCGCTCTTTGCCGTGCACTATCTGATGGCGAAGAAGCACTGGCAAATCGTGAACCACAAGGCCAGCGGCAAGCCCGACCAGGGCGGGATCAAGACATTCACGCTGAAGCAGACGCCGCCTCATGTCGTCGAGACGGCGGTCAAGGCCGCAAAATGCATCGGCGACGGGCTCTACGGCGTCGACCTCAAGGAGACCAAGGACGGCGTCTTCGTCATAGAGGTCAACGACAATCCCAATCTCGACCATGGCTGGGAGGATTCGGGCGAGAAGGACGAGCTGTGGGTGCGGCTGACGCAATGGTTCCTGGAGCGCCTGGAGAGGCCGGATAAGTAGCGGCCGGACAAATAGCGGCCGGAGAACCAACCGCCTGATTTGAGGGAACAAAATGCTGTTTTTCGTGATCGAGGATTTCCACGGCTCGGACCGCAAGGAGATCTACCGCCGCTTCCGCGACAAAGGCCGGCTGAAGCCCGACGAGCTCGTCGTGCATCACAGCTGGATCGCGGGCGACATGAGCCGCTGCTTCATGCTGGTGGAAGCCGACGATGCGATGGTGCTGCAGCGCTGGGTCATCGAATGGGCGGATTTGGTCGAATTCGAGATCGTTCCGGTGGCCAACAGCAAGGATATGGTAGCGGCATTGGCCGGGCATCTGTGAACGCATGTTTCGCGGGCCGTCAGATTGACGGCGTGACCAGCGCCGGCGATCTGACCGCGCGCCGGCACTCATTGATCAGCCATTCGCGGAACGCCGTCACGGCATCGCGCCTCGCGCTGCGTTCGGGGATCGTCAGGCAATAGGGCTGGCGCAGTTCCAGGGATTGTGCGGCGGCCCGCACCAGCTTGCCATCCTCCAGCGCCTGGGCGCAATAGATGCCTTGCGCCAGCGCCACGCCCAGTCCTGAAATGGCGAGATCGAGCGCTGCCCGCGACGAGTTGGCCGAAAGCCCGCGCTGTGTCGCGCGGGACTCGCTTCCCGCCGCGTCGAACCAGTTGCGCCAGGATGGAAAAGATGCCCCCGTCGGTCCCCAGTCGGTGTGAATGAGCGGCAGGCCGGCAAGGCCGTCGGATCCGGTGGCGCCGGCCAGCATCGGCGCGCAGACGGGATAGACAGCATCCCTGACGATCTCCTCGGTCGGATGCTCGCGATAATGCGGACCGTAGGAGAGACGGATGTCGATCAGTTCATGATCGAACGGCACCGGATCGTCGTCGCCTCTCAGCGATATGTCGGCGGCGCCATGCGATGCGACAAAGCCGGCGATGCGCTCGGAAAGCCAGCCCATCGCCATGGAGGGCGGCACCGAAACGACGAGCCTCGGCCGGAACGCATCGCCGCCGACGTCGCGTGCGACACTGCCGATTTCCCGGAAGGCCATGCTGAGCCGCGGCAGCATCTCCACCCCGGCCTCGGTCAGCACCGCGCGCCGGTTGACCCGATGGAACAGCTTTCGTCCCATCTGCTCCTCGACGGTGCGGATAAGCTGGCTGACGGCCGCCGCCGAAATCGACAGTTCCTCCGCCGCGGCCGCGAAGCTGCCTGTGCGCGCCGCCGCTTCGAAGGCCTGAAGTCCGCGCAAGGAGGGAAGAGCGACCATGGCAATCCAAAAGATAAGTCTACCTTATCTATTTCGCAGAAATCCTCGTTTTTCGAAAGGTTTATTTCTGGGTATCGTGGCCTCATGAACGCAATCGACTACGACGCAGCCATCGACCATCGCTCCGTGATAGCCTCGCTGACGAATGAGGAGCGCAGCCGGCTGACCGGAAAATCGGATGGGCCGGGCCTTGCCCAGTTCGCGCTCCATCTCGGCGCGATCATCCTCCTCGGCGCGCTGATCGCGGCCAAGGTGCCGTTCTGGCCGGTCCTGATGCTGCCGCAGGGCGTCCTGGTCGTGTTCCTGTTCACGCTGCTGCATGAAACGGTGCACAGGACGGCGTTCGAAACACAGTGGCTGAATGATATGGTCGCGCGCTTCTGCAGCCTGGCGATCGCGCTGCCGGCCGACTGGTTCCGCTATTTCCATTTCGCCCATCACCGCTTCACCCAGGACCCCGAGAACGATCCGGAACTGGCCCTTCCGAAGCCCGAGACGATGCGGCAATACATCGTTCACGTCTCCGGCCTTCCGGTATGGTGGGGCCATTGCAAGACGCTCTACACCAATGCAATGGGACGCTGCCGCGACAGCTACGTGCCGCCAAAGGGCTTGCCGAAGGTGAAGGCCGAGGCGCGGGCGATGATCGCCTTCTATGTCGTCCTGCTGGCGCTTGCGGTCTGGTTCAAGGCATCGGTGCTGCTTTATGTCTGGATCGTGCCGGCGCTGCTCGGCCAGCCGTTCCTCAGGCTCTATCTGCTGGCCGAGCACGGCCGCTGTCCCTTCGTCGCCAACATGCTGGAAAACACCCGTACGACGCTGACCAACTGGTTCGTGCGCAAGCTCGCCTGGAACATGCCTTACCATGCCGAGCACCACGCCTATCCCGGCGTGCCGTTCCACCAGTTGCCGCAATTCCACCGGCTGATCGAGCGGCACCTCAAGGTGGTCGAGCCCGGCTATGTCAGCTTTCATGAGAAGTACATCGAGACGCTACGCTAGCGAGCGTTGATGTTCAGGTGATGCCGGCCCGACCCGGATCTGAGCTCGCGTCGAAGAAACGGCAGAAATCAGCCCGATTGGCGCAGCAGCGCCTGCGCACGCAGCAGCCGGTTCACCTCGGCGGCCTTGGCCGGCACGCCGATCAGATAGCCTTGCGCCTCGCCGCAGCCGGCCTTGCGAAGCATGTCCAGCTGCGCCTCGGTCTCCACACCTTCGGCGGTGACGGTGATGCCGAGCTCGGCGCCGAGCCCGATCACCGTGCGCACGATAGCCGCCGTGTCGCGCTTGTCGAGATCGCTGGTGAAGGAGCGGTCGATCTTGATCTTGTCGACGGGGAAACGCCGGAGGTAGCCGAGCGAGGAATAGCCGGTGCCGAAATCGTCGAGCGCGATGCGCACGCCGAGACCGCGCAACTGGCTTAGCGTCTTCAGCACGGCGTCGCTCTCGTCCATCATCACCGTTTCGGTGATTTCGAGCTCCAGTCGGTTGGCCGGCAGGCCGGAGAAGGCAAGCGCCGCGATCACGCTGCGGGCGAAGCCGCCGCTCTTGATCTGCGCGGCCGAGACGTTGACGGCCATGCGCATGTCCGGCGGCCAGTTCGCCGCCACGTTGCAGGCCTTGCGCAGCGCCCAGTCGCCGAGTTGCACGATCAATCCGGTTTCCTCGGCGACGGGGATGAAGTTCTCCGGCGACACCAGGCCGCGCGACGGCGAGCGCCAGCGCATCAGGGCTTCCGCGCCGACAATCCTGCCGGAGCCGATGTCGAGGATCGGCTGGAAATCGAGTTCGAATTCGCGCCTGGAGAGCGCCGCCTCGAGATCGGCCTCGAGCGCTCGGCGCTCGCGCATAAGCGCATCCATGCCCGGCTCGAAGAAGCGATAGACATTGCGTCCTTCGCTCTTGCCCCGGTAGAGCGCCATGTCGGCATTGGTGAGCAGTGTGTCGGCGTCGTGCCCGTCGCCGGGATAGAGCGCGATGCCGAGGCTCACGCCCACATGCATTTCGCGCCCCTTGTCGCGATAAGGCTTGCCGACGATCTCGACGATGCGCTTGGCGAGCTTTTCGGCGTCGGCGACGCTCCTGATGCCGAACTGGATGATGGCGAACTCGTCGCCGCCGAAGCGCGCCACCACGTCCTTGCTGCTGCGCACCGAATGCTGCAGCCGCTTGGCGACGCATTGCAGCAGCCAGTCTCCGGCCGGGTGGCCGAACGTGTCGTTGACGGCCTTGAAGCGATCGAGGTCGAGCGAGAGGATCGCCAGCGGCTTGGCCTCGCCAAGCGCCTGGTCCAGCCGATCGCGAAACATCGAGCGGTTGGGCAGGTTGGTCAGCGTGTCGTGATGCGCAAGATGCGTCATGCGCTCTTCGGTGCGCCGGCGCTCGGTGACGTCCTCGAAAGTCGCCACCCAGCCGCCGCCGGCCAGCGGCCGCCGCAAGACGAAGAGCGTTCGGCCGTCGACCAGTTCGCGATAGCTCGAGCGCGACTGGCCGGCATCCAGGCTGGCCTTCGTCTTGTCGACCTCGACGTCGATTTCCAGCGGCGCGAAGATGCCGAGTCGAATGAGCTTGTCCAGCATCTGGCGATGCGTCATGCCGAGCGCGAAATCCGACGCCTTGGCGTTGCACAGGTCCAGAAAGCGCTGGTTGCGCACGATGAGCCGGCCCTTGGCGCTGTACATCAGCAGGCCTTGCGACATGTTGGCAAGCGCCGCGTCGAAGCGGCGGTGCTGCTCCTTCAACTCCGCCTCGGCGCGCCGCTCCTCGGTCACATCCTCGTAGATCGACACCCAGCCGCCGACGGCGATCGGCCGGTGCGAAATGACGACGATGCGCCCGTCCGACAAGACTTCCTCATAGGTCGAGGCCTTGGCGCCGTCGATGTAAGGCTTGCGGATGGCATAAAGCTCGTTCGCGCTCTGCGAGGCGATGCCGATGTCGACGCTGTGCTGCAGTATGTCGAAGAAAGGAATGCCGGGCTTCACCACCTTGGCGTCCAGGCTGAAGATGTCGAGATAGTTGTGGTTGCAGATGATCATCCGCTCATCGGCGTCGAACATGCACAGGCCATGCGACATGTTCTCGACAGCCGCCGCGAAGCGCTCGTTCTGAGCCCGCAATTCTTCCGCGATCCGCCGCGCCGGACCAATGGCGGCCGTTCTTCGCTTGCCGGCGGTGGAAGCAGTCTTGACATGTGCGCCGGGCATGAGCACGCCTTCGGACCGTGACCGAACGCAATACTGTCGCGGTCGCGGGTTAATTTAGCGTTCTTTTATGGGGTTGTATTCACGGCAAGCGAAGACTGGCGCTTGGCTTCCAGCGTCTTGAAACGCTTGAGAAAAGCCGTTTGCGCCCAGGTCACGGATTTTGGCGTGAAGTCGAAGCGGTCGGCGGAGAAGCCGCGCGGCCGCCCGAAATACTCGGTCGCCTCAGCGGTCGAAAAGCCGGCCAGCAGCGTCGCTTCGTAATAGGCGGCGATCTGGTCGGCGCGTTTGATGTCGTTGCGCAAGGAGGCGGCGAGCTCCGCCGGCAGCGAGAAACGCAGATGGATGGCGCGCTGCAGGCGCAGCTCGCAATCCTTGTAGGAACCGCCCATCACCGATTTGAACGGTGAGATCATGTCGCCGATGACGTATTCGGGCGCGTCATGAAGCAGCGCCGCAAGCCGTGCTTCGGCCGTCGCCTCCGGCGCCAACTCGCCATACAGCGCCTCGACCAGCAGCGAATGCTGCGCCACCGAGAAGGCATGGTCGCCGCTGGTCTGGCCGTTCCAGCGGGCGACCCGGGCAAGGCCGTGCGCGATGTCGGCGATCTCGATGTCGAGCGGCGAGGGATCGAGCAGGTCGAGCCGCCGGCCGGACAGCATGCGTTGCCAGGCGCGCGGCGGCGCGCCGGCCCGGTCGGCCGCCATCAGGCCTCCTCCGCGCTGACCGCACCTTCAGGGAAGGTGAATTTCGCCCAGGCGGGAATGGCGAGCTTTACCGGAACCTCATCCGCCATGATCGCCTCGCCGGCGTCGACCGCCGCCTTGACACGGTCGATGCGGGCAACGGCAAGACCGGTCCGGCCGTCGACAGACCCGAGCGTGCCCACCGGCCGCCCGGCGACCGTGAGCTCGGTCCCGGCAGCGGGCAGGGGACCATCGGCCGACGCGATCAGCACACGGCGCCGCGCGGTGCCGCGATGCTGCATGCGCGAGACCACTTCCTGGCCGATATAGCAGCCCTTCTTGAAGCCCACGCCGCCAGTTTCGTCGAGCAGCACGTCATGCGGAAAGGCATCGCCGAGCTGGTAGTCGGAACCGCTCTCCGCGATGCCGTTGCCGATGCGCAGCACCAGCCAGGCATTTGAGTCGCCGCCGTCCTTTGCCTCGCCTCCGTAAGCGCGCCTCACCGACACATCGCGGAAGCGCGTGTCGGCAAGCGCCATTGAATCGGAAGGTGAGGCGGTTGAATCATCGCCCCACGCGACCGTGACAAGCGCCTGATCCTGTTTGGCAATATCGGCCTTCGCCCTTAGCCGGTAAAGCATCAGCCGGCGCACGAAATCGTCGGCGATATCGGCCCGGCATTCGAGGCGAAAACCATTGTCACCGGCGCGGGAGATGAGGAAATCGAACAGGATCTTGCCCTGCGGCGAAAGCAACGCGCCGGGTTTGGCTTCCCCGGGCCGAAGCGCGTCGAGGTCGGTGGTGAGAATGTTCTGCAAAAAATGCTCGGCATCGGGGCCTGACACGGAAATGAGCGCGCGGTTTTTGAGCTGGGCAAAGGGCATGGGCGTAAAATCGGCCTGATCTTGCAAAACGTCCGGCCATTACGTAAGCCGGCCACACTCCCCCCGCAAGAGATTGGACCTGCCATGGCAACCACCTTCGACCTCATCCTGACAGGCGGCACGGTGGTCAACCATGACGGCGAGGGCCGGCGCGACATCGGCGTGAAGGCCGGACGCATCGCGCGGATAGGCGATCTCGGCCAGGCTTCTGCCGGCGAAACCATCGACTGCACGGGCCTGCACATCCTGCCGGGCGTCGTCGACAGCCAGGTGCATTTCCGCGAACCGGGGCTGGAGCACAAGGAGGATCTGGAGACCGGCTCCCGCGCCGCGGTGCTGGGCGGCGTCACCGCCGTCTTCGAAATGCCCAACACCAATCCGCTGACCACCAGCGAGGCAGCACTTGCCGACAAGGTGCGCCGCGCCACCGGGCGCATGCATTGCGACTTCGCCTTCTGGGTCGGCGGCACGCGCGACAATGCCGGTGATGTCGGCGAACTGGAACGGCTGCCGGGAGCGGCCGGCATAAAAGTGTTCATGGGTTCGTCCACCGGCGACCTGCTGGTCGAGGACGACGAAGGCGTCGCCTCGATCCTGCGCAACACCCGCCGCCGCTCCGCCTTCCATTCCGAGGACGAATTCCGCCTGCGCGAGCGGCTCGGCGAACGCATCGAGGGCGATCCGTCGTCGCATCCGGTCTGGCGCGACGAGATCGCGGCGCTGCGCTGCACCGAGCGGCTGGTGCGCATCGCCAGGCAGACGCGCGCGCGCATCCATGTGCTGCACATCTCGACAGCCGAGGAGATCGTCTTCCTCGAACAGCACAAGGATGTCGCGACCTGCGAGGCGACGCCCCACCATCTGACGCTGAGCGCCGACGACTATGCGCGGCTGGGTACGCTGATCCAGATGAACCCGCCGGTGCGCGCCGCTCGCCACCGCGACGGCGTCTGGCATGGCATTTCGCAAGGCATCGTCGATGTGCTGGGCTCCGACCACGCGCCGCACACGCTGGCAGAAAAGGCGAAGCCCTATCCGGCCTCGCCGTCGGGCATGACCGGCGTGCAGACCCTGGTGCCGATCATGCTCGACCACGTCAACGCCGGCCGGCTCACTTTGCAGCGCTTTGTCGATCTGTCCAGCCATGGCCCGCAGCGCATATTCGGCATGGCCAGGAAAGGCCGCATCGCCGCCGGCTACGATGCCGATTTCACGGTCGTCGACCTGAAGCGCCGCGAGACCATCACCAACGCCCAGGCCGGCTCCAAGGCCGGCTGGACGCCCTATGACGGCAGGCAGGTCACCGGCTGGCCGGTCGGCACGGTCGTGCGCGGCAGGCGCGTCATGTGGGAAGGCGAGATCGTCACGCCCGGCCAGGGCAGGGCGGTGGAGTTTTCCGAGGCGCTGCCGGCCTAGCCCTTGCCAAGAATTGGATTTATTAAGCGCTCTGCATTATCTTGGATGCACCATGACCGCGAATATTGCGCCGATCATTCCTGCGGAGTTTCCTGAACTCCAGGCGCTCGCCTGGAACCGCGATGTCGCGTGCCCCTATCCCCGCTAAAGAGGCCTTTGCGCTTTACGAACGCAACTGGCGCTTTGTCGACCAAAAGCACCTTACGGCGCGTGAGCAGCTGCTTATCATGAAATTGGCCGACGAATTTGGCCACGGTATCCTTCTGACCACGGCCTGAGCCGTAGCGACAATCCCAGCCGCTGTCGTTGCGCTGTCCCGCCAACATTGCCGTACCTGTTGCGTCTCAATCCCCGGCGACGAAGAACAGCCACTGTCCGGTCGGCGTGATGCCGACGCGGTAGAAGATGTAGGCGCCGAACTGCTTCATATCGTCATAATCGCTGGCCGTGACCAGCTTGAACAACTCGACACGCTGCCTGGGATCGAGCTTGTCGAGCGGCAGCGCGAAGAAATACGGCCAGACATAGAGTTCCTGCGGCGTGCCGGTGTCGACATGGACATAGCCGGCCGAAAGCACCTCTTCCAGGATGGCGAGGATTTCCTGGCCGTCGCCGTCGCCCGAGAGGCTCTTCAGGAAGGTGATCGGGTCGCCGTCGATGTCGCCAAGCGACAATTGCGTCATGGAATCGCCCTTGCCGATCAGCGATCTCAGCTTCTCGATGTCACCGGTCCGGCAGGCTTCGATGATCAGCCCATGCATGCGCTTGACCGGTTCGGGAAGCGTGTTGAGGTCGTAGACGACCGCAGGCGGCGGAGCGTCCGGATCGGCGCGCGGGCTGGTGATGCCGCCATTGGCGGGCGGCGTCTCCGGCTCCGACTTGTCCGTATCGTCGGCAGGTTGGTCCGAGGGCTTGGTGCCGGGCGCCTCCGGCATCGGCACGGTGGTGCCGGGCGCGGCGCTGTCGCCAGTTGCGGGCGGGGTGCCCGGCGAAGGCAGGTCCTCGCGCTGGATTTCGCTCAGCGCGTAGGAAGGCGTGCTCGTGAGGCACAGGGGCAGCGTCAGGCAGGAAGCGGCGATCAGGATGCTGAGGGCCAGCCCGCGCGGCCGGCCTGACATCGAAAATCTCACCGCTTGCCTCTCCATGGTTCCCGGGTTCGGCCCCGGCCGGCGCTCCGAGCGTCCAGGCGCATGGACATGATGCCCAAATGGCGTGTCGCCGTCAAAACTCGTGGTCAAAAAGTCGCTGTCAAAACAGGTGGCTAATGCTTCAGCCGTTCGGGCTCGAAGGCGCCGGCGATCACCTTTTCCCGCATGCGGTCGAGGAGCGCGAGCGCAGAGGTCTCGCCATTGGCGCGCAACATCTCGCCGAAAGCGGTCTCCAGCGCTGCCTCGGCGATGATTTCCGGCTCGATGCCGGCCGATAGGCCTTCGGCCCACGCTTCGCTGTGACTCTCCACGGCGGTCAGCCGCTTTTCTTCCCTGACCAACGCGTCGATGTCGCTGACGCCATGTTCCATTGCGATGTCCACTTCTGCAAGCATCGATCCGACGAGGGATCAGGCTTGGTCTGTCAGTTCGTCCGCAGCCTCATTTAAGTCTTTGTAAATACGACATTTTTACGGTCGCAATCTACATTCCGATCGGGACTGCGCATCAATCGATGCCGAGCTTAGCCGATTAGACCGGCTTGGGGCATCAAAACCTTCAGTTTGAGTTAATTCCACAATCGCGCGCTAACGTTTCATTAACGCTGTTGCGCAAGTGCAACACATGATTGCACCAGAGCGGGACAGGACACAATAAGGCACGTCACATTGGCGCCAATTGCCCGCAAAAAATCTGCGCAAAACGCGCAGCGGCCGAGCCGGCCTCAATTCCCGTAGCGGGAAGCGATGTCGCGCGACAGCGTCTCGCCTTCCTTCATGTAGCGGGCGATGGCCTCGGTCGCCGACGGCGTGCATTGGGTGTAGGTACCGCTGAAGGAGCGGTAGCCGCGGTTGAACGATGCGATGAAGCGGGCGCGCCGGTCGGGATCGGGATTTTCCGATTCGAGCAGCTTTTCCATCTCGGCCCGCCACTGGTCGCCCCTCTCGCCGCACAGGTTGCGCAGGAAATGCAGCGATCCGAGCACTTCCGCCAGCCGCATCAGGCCGGGCTCGAACGGCGCTTCGGCGGCGGGGGCCGGGGATGCCGCGACGGCCATGCTGACAGCGAGGCACGCGGCAAGAAGAGCAGAAGCGCGGGTCATCAAAGCCTTGGCGTGAGGGAGTTAAAGCTTTGTGGCGAAACATTTTGTCGCCCGCAAGGCGATTTTTTTCGGCGTCTACGCGCCTGCGGCGGGCCGGAGCAATTCCTCGGCGACCGAGAACACGTCGCCCGCCAGCGGCATCTGCGTCATTTGCGCCAGCGTGTAGAACGCCGCCGTCTCGGCATCGTCGCTGGCCACGGGCTCGCCGCCGGCATAGGCCGCGCCGAACACCGTCAGCAGATAGTCGACCGCGTGGTTTTCACTGCTGCCGTCGATATGGATGTCGCGCAGCGGCCGGTAACCTGTCGCTTCGAGCCCGGTCTCTTCCTGCAACTCGCGCGCCGCGGCTTGGGCCAGCGTCTCGCCCGCTTCGACCTTGCCGCCGGGATAGGCGTAGAGCCCCTGCGATGGCGCCCGCGCGCGCTTGACCAGAAGCACCGTCTCGCCGCGCACGACGGCGACGGAAACGGCCGGTAAGAGCTTGCGCTGTTCCATGCGTGTCGATCTCTCCGCAGCCTTTTGTGGACCGATTGGGCGAAACAAGCTTTAGCCGTTGCGGCGTGGCGGTTCCATCGCCACTTTCATTGCACGTCAATCGAAGAGCCAGATCCATGTGCGGACGCTTTGCCCTGACCGCCACGCCGGACCAGACCGCCGCCTTCCTCGGCCTGGCCGAGCTGGAGGAATTTCCGGCGCGCTACAACATCGCGCCGACTCAGCCGGTGCTGATGGCGCTTGCCGGGCCGCAGCGGGAGCCGGGCTCGAACCTGCCGGACCGCCAGGCGATGCTGGTGCGCTGGGGCCTGATTCCTAGCTGGGTCGAGGACACCAAGGCGTTTCCGCTGCTCATCAACGCCCGCTCCGAGGGTGTGCTGCAAAAGGCTTCGTTCAAGACCGCGATGCGTCACCGCCGCGCTCTTGTGCCGGCATCGGGTTTCTACGAGTGGCAGCAGTCGGGCAGCGGCAAGGGCCAACCCTACTGGATCCGCCCGCGACGCGGCGGCGTGGTCGCCTTCGCCGGCCTGATCGAAACTTTTTCCGAGCCCGGCGGCTCGGAGATGGATACCGGAGCGATCGTCACGATCGAGGCCAATGCCGGCATCGCCCATATCCACGACCGCATGCCGGTGGTGATCGAGGAACGCGACTTCGCCCGCTGGCTCGATTGCCGCACGCAGGAGACGCGCGACGTGCTCGATCTGCTGAAGCCCGCCGAACCCGATTTCTTCGAGGCGATTCCGGTTTCCGACCTGGTCAACAAGGTCGCCAACACCGGGCCGGAGATTCAGGAGCGCGGCATCGTTTCGCCGCAGGCCGAAAAACCCGGGCGCCAGAAGCCTGGCGCGGACGAAAACCAGATGAGCTTGTTCTAGCGAAGGTTATCAGCCTTGCGAGGCTGCTTCCGGAGGCCTTCATCTCCAGGGCGCTCTCTGGCGCCCTCATCGCCGGCGTCCCCATTGTCGGGGACCGTGCCGGTCGTGCCCTTTCAGGCAACGCGCGGCGAAACGATCTTCTGCGCGGGCTTCTTCTTCTTCGCGGTGTGGAGGAGGGCCGCGACGATTGCCGCCGGGCCGATCGCGCGGTAGTGGCTGGCCAGTGCGGGCTGCGTTTGTCGGTTCTGTTCCTGCTTGGTGCGAGCCATGATTCTCTTCCCTGGTAACGGTTTCGTGTCCAGCGTTTGGCGGCCGATTCCGACCAAATCGTGACATCTGACGGTCTAGCCGGCGAATGTTTCATCACTGTGCCGACATGTTTAATAAAATGTTTCGTCCTGTCTTTACCTGTGATTCAGCCACATCTTTCCTGAGCGGAGCGACTTGACGGCAACACCTGCCAGCGCGATAAAGCCGCCCATGAAAACGTCTTTCGCCATTTGTGGCATTTGCATTATTGGCTAGCCTCGCGCTGGTCCGGACGTTTTCGCCTCATCTTTCCCCAGATCGGAAAAACGCCCCGGCCAGCAGGCTGGAGCCTGATTTGTGCCTTCGGCGCGAAGTTGGTTCCGGCAAACACAAACTAAGGACCGGGACCGCATGTCTGACGCATCGAAGGGCCTCAACCTCTACAACACGCTAACGCGGACGAAGGAGCGATTCATCCCGATCGATCCGTTGAACGTGCGCATGTATGTCTGCGGCCCGACCGTCTACGACTTTGCCCATATCGGCAATGCGCGTCCGGCGATCGTCTTCGACGTGCTTTTCCGTCTGTTGCGCCAAGTCTATGGCGAAACGCATGTCACGTATGTGCGCAACATCACGGATGTCGATGACAAGATAAATGCCAGGGCGCTGCGCGACTTCGGCGAGGCGATCGCGGCCGGCAAGCTCTCGCTCAACGATGCGATCCGCAAGGTCACCGAAAAGACCGCCGACCAGTATCACAAGGATGTCGCCGCACTTGGCTGCCTGCAGCCGACCTACGAGCCGCGAGCGACCGAATTCGTCGCGCCCCGGGCCGACGGCAAGGCCGACATGCTGTCGCTGATTTCGCAGTTGATCGCGCGCGGCCACGCCTATGTCGCCGGCGGCGAGGTGCTGTTCGACACCGCTTCGATGCCCGACTATGGCGAGTTGTCGAAGCGCAATCTCGACGAGCAGCAGGCGGGCGCGCGCATCGCCGTCGACGCGCACAAGAAGAACCCCGGCGATTTCGTGCTGTGGAAGCTGTCTTCGCCTGAGGAACCCGGCTGGGAGAGCCCATGGGGCAGGGGCCGGCCCGGCTGGCACATCGAATGCTCGGCGATGTCCGCCGCCTATCTCGGCGAGGTCTTCGACATCCATGGCGGCGGGCTGGACCTGATCTTCCCGCACCACGAGAACGAGATCGCCCAGTCGCGCTGCGCCCACGGAACCCAGGTCATGGCCAATGTCTGGATGCATAACGGCTTCCTGCAGGTCGAAGGCCAGAAGATGTCGAAGAGCCTCGGCAACTTCTATTCGATCCACGAGCTCCTAGAGACGGACACTTTCGGCGGCCGCACCTGGCCTGGCGAGGTGCTCAGGCTGGCGATGCTGATGACGCACTATCGCGAGCCGATCGACTTTTCCGTGCGCAAGCTGGAGGAGGCGGAAAACACGTTGCGCAAGTGGAAGCGCGCCGCAGACCTTGCACCGGTGGCCGCGAAGGACCTGCCGGCCGAGGTGGTGGAAGCGCTGTCGGACGACCTCGCCACCTACAGCGCCTTCCAGCGGCTCACGCAACTCGCCGGCGAGGCGGGCGATGCCGGAGGCGAGAAAGCCGCCGGGTCCTTGAAGGCGGCGCTGGCTTTCCTGGGCTTCGACGTCGGCGCGGCCAAGGTGGACGAGGAAGCGATCGCCAAGGCGATAGCCGATCGGCTCGCGCTGATCGCCGCCAAGAACTGGGCCGAGGCCGACCGCCTGCGTGATGAGTTGCTGGCGCAAGGCGTGCAGTTGAAGGACGGCAAGGACCCCGCCACCGGCGAGCGCGTGACGACGTGGGAGATCAAGCGGTGAGGGTGGATGCTCTCATAGTGGAGAGGTTTGAGCGAGGCCCCCCTCTCTGTCCTGCCGGACATCTCCCCCTCGAGGGGGGAGATTGGATGTCACGCGGGCTTTCGCCAATCGCCGACGTTGAAGACGGGGCGCCGTCGGCGAAGCTGCTGATCTCCCCCCTCGAGGGGGAGATGTCCGGCAGGACAGAGAGGGGGGCCTCGCGATGACCCATCATCGGGTATCTCCCGCCAATCGCGGCAATGCGCGCAAGATGCGCAAGGCGATGACCGATGCCGAGCTGAAGCTTTGGAATGAGGTGCGTGCTGATAGGCTGATGGGAATGGCGTTCAGGCGTCAGATGCCGATAGCTGGCTACATCGTTGATTTTGCCTGCCCCAACAAGAAGCTGATCGTCGAGCTGGACGGATCGCGACATGCTTCGCCGGAGATATCTGCTTCCGACGCCGCGCGAACCGCGAATCTTGAAGCCCTGGGCTGGACCATCCTGCGCTTCTGGAACGACGACGTGATCCGCGATATCGACAATGTCTGCCAGCACATCGTCATCGTGGCCGGCCTGGCCGTCGCGCCCGCGCCACCAACGGAGGAGTTCGTCCCGTGATCGACCATCTCGGCATCAACGTATCCGATTTCGACGCATCCAAGACCTTCTACGACAAGGCGATGGCGCCGCTGGGGGCATCGCTGCTCTACATGGTGCCTCAGGAATTTACCGGCGGCGCCAAGGTCGGCGGCTATGGCCGCGACCGGCCGGTGTTCTGGCTGAGCGACAGCACGGACAAGCCGAAATCCGCCCAGCATGTCGCCTTCACCGCGCGCAGCCGCGCCGAGGTCGACGCTTTCCACGCGGCGGCACTTGCCGCCGGCGGCAAGGACAATGGCGGACCGGGTCTGCGGCCGCATTACCACCCCAACTATTACGGCGCCTTCGTCTTCGATCCCGACGGCAACAATGTCGAGGCGGTCTGCCATGATCCGGAGTGAGCGCCAAAAGCAGCCCATGATCGGGAGTGTGTCATGAGCCTCGACAACCGGCCTGTCTACACCGGCGGCTGCCAGTGCGGCGCCGTGCGTTTCCGCGTCGAAGGGGCGCTGGGCGAAGCCTCTGTCTGCCATTGCCGCATGTGCCAGAAGGCGAGCGGGAACTTCTATCTGCCGCTGGTCTCGGTGCGTGGCGCCACGCTCGACTGGACGCGCGGCGAGCCCAAACGCTTCCGCTCGTCCAATGCCGCCTGGCGCGGCTTCTGCGCCGAATGCGGCACGCCGCTGACCTTCGAGGCCCCCGACGGCGTGGCGCTTGCGATCGCCGCCTTCGATGACCCGACCGGCATCGCGCCCACCATCCAGTGGGGGACGGAGGCAAAACTTCCCTATGTCGACGGCATCCCCAAGCTGCCGTCCGAGCACACGATGGCCGATATCGCCTCGGCGCCTTACCTCGCCGAGCTCGTCTCCTACCAGCATCCCGATCACGACACCGACCAATGGCCACCGGAGGAAAGATGATGACCGACCAAGTTCGAACCGGAGGCTGCCAGTGTGGCGCCGTGCGCTTCCGCATCAAGGGCAAGCTCGGGCGCCCCTCCATCTGCCATTGCCGCATGTGCCAGAAACAGTTCGGCAATTTCTTCGGCGCGCTGGTGACGGTGCCGAAGGACGGCGTCGAATGGACCCATGAGGAGCCGAGCTATTTCCAGTCCTCGGTCAACATCGACCGCGGTTTCTGCGCCCGCTGCGGCACGCCGCTGACCTATCGCCAGCCCGGCACGCTGGAGATCGCGATCGGCGCCTTCGACGACCGCTCCGACCTAGCGCCGCAGATCCAGGTCAACTACGCGGTTCGTCTGCCCTGGGTGGAGAAGATCTTCGAGGCGCCGATCCTCGACGATCCCGACTTCTATCGACGGCAGGAGCAGATCATTTCCTTCCAGCATCCCGACCACGAGACGGCCAACTGGCCGCAGCAGGGCTTGAAGCTATGACGGTCCACGGCAGTTCGTTGCGTATGCTCTATCCGGAGATCGAGCCGTTCGAGTCAGGCATGCTCGATATCGGCGACGGCCACACCATCTATTGGGAACGCTGCGGCACCAAGGGCGCCAAGCCCGCCGTGTTCCTGCATGGCGGCCCCGGCGGCACCATCTCGCCGAAACACCGGCGTCTGTTCGACCCGAAGCTCTACGACGTTATCCTGTTCGACCAGCGCGGTTGCGGCAAGTCGACGCCCAACGCTTCGCTCGAGGCCAACACCACCTGGCATCTCGTCGCCGATATCGAGCGCCTGCGCGAAATGGCGGGCTTCGACAAATGGCTTGTCTTCGGCGGCTCCTGGGGCTCGACGCTGGCGCTCGCCTACGCCGAGACGCATCCGGACCGCGTCAGCGAATTGGTCGTGCGCGGCATCTATACGCTAACCCGCGCCGAGCTCGAATGGTATTATCAGTTCGGCGTCTCGGAAATGTTTCCCGACAAATGGGAGCGTTTTCTGGCGCCGATCCCTGAGGCCGAGCGCGGCGACATGATGGCCGCTTATCGCAAGCGGCTGGTCGGGTCCGACCGCAAGGCTCAAGTTCAGGCAGCCCTTGCCTGGAGCCTCTGGGAAGGCGAGACGATCACGCTGCTGCCAGAGCCGGAAACCAGCACGCCGTTCGGCCAGGACGACTACGCGGTGGCCTTCGCCCGCATCGAGAACCATTATTTCGTCCATGCCGGCTGGCTGGACGAAGGGCAGCTGCTGCGCGACGCCTGGAAGCTGAAGGACATCCCCGGCACCATCGTCCACGGCCGCTACGACATGCCGTGTCCGGCAAAATATGCCTGGGCGCTGCACAAGGCCTGGCCGAAAGCGGATTTCCACCTGGTCGAAGGCGCCGGCCATGCCTATTCGGAGCCGGGGATTCTGGATCGGCTGATCCGGGCGACGGATGGGTTCGCCGGCAAGAGATGATATTACCCGGCCGCAAGGCCAGAGGAGGGTGCTGAAGCACCCACGCAGCCATGACAAAGCAACGCCTTTATCTCTTCGACACCACGCTTCGCGATGGCCAGCAGACGCCGGGCATCGACTTTTCCGTCGAGGACAAGATCGCCATCGCCAAAATGGTCGACGAGTTCGGCATCGACTATGTCGAGGGCGGTTATCCGGGCGCCAATCCGACCGACACAGCTTTCTTTCAGAAGAAGCAGACTGAGCGCGCGAAATTCGTCGCCTTCGGCATGACCAAGCGGGCAGGGATCTCGGCTTCCAACGACCCGGGGTTGGCGGCGCTGGTGCAGTCGAGGTCCGACGCCATCTGCTTCGTCGCCAAGAGCTGGGACTATCACGTGCGCGTCGCGCTCGGCTGCACCAACGAGGAGAACCTGGAGTCGATCAAGACCTCGGTGGAAACCGCTGTCGCGGCCGGCAAGGAGACGATGGTCGACTGCGAGCATTTCTTCGACGGCTTCAAGGCCAATCCGGACTATGCGCTGGCCTGCGCCAGGACGGCCTATGAAGCCGGCGCGCGCTGGGTGGTGCTGTGCGACACCAATGGCGGCACGCAGCCTTCGGAAGTGCGCGAAATCGTCGGCAAGGTCATCGCGCACGGCATCCCCGGCGACCATCTCGGCATCCATGCCCATGACGACACCGGACAAGCGGTGGCGAATTCCCTTGCCGCGGTCGAGGCCGGCGTACGCCAGATCCAGGGCACGCTGAACGGCATCGGCGAGCGCTGCGGCAACGCCAATCTCATCTCCATCATCCCGACGCTTTCGCTGAAGCCCGCCTTCGCCGATCGTTTTGAGACCGGCATTTCGGCGGAAGATCTGGCTGGAATATCCAGGCTCTCCCGCGCCTTCGACGAACTGCTCAACCGCGCGCCGGAAGCCCAGGCACCCTATGTCGGCTCATCGGCATTTGCCACCAAGGCCGGCATCCATGCCTCGGCTTTGGCCAAGGAGCCGGCGACCTATGAGCATGTCCCGCCGGAAGCCGTGGGCAACCGCCGCCGCGTCATGGTCTCCGACCAGGGCGGCAAGGCCAATTTCCTCGCCGAGCTGAAGCGGCGCGGCATCGACGTGCCGAAGGACGATCACCGGCTCGACGCGCTTATCGCCGTGGTCAAGGAGCGCGAGGCCGAAGGCTATGCCTATGAAGGCGCCGACGCCTCGTTCGAATTGTTGGCCCGCAAGATGCTGCACGGCCTGCCGGAGTTCTTCAACGTCACCTCGTTCCGCTGCATGGTCGAGCGCCGCTTCGACGCCAACGGCAATCTGAAGACCGTCTCCGAGGCGATCGTGAAGGTCGAGGTCGACGGCGAGGAGAAGATGTCGGTCGCCGAAGGCCACGGCCCGGTCAACGCGCTCGACATCGCGCTGCGCAAGGACCTCGGCAAATACCAGAGCGAGATCGCCGATCTCGAGCTCGCGGACTTCAAGGTGCGTATCCTCAACGGCGGCACCGAGGCGATCACCCGCGTTCTGATCGAATCGCACGATTCCACCGGTGCCCGCTGGTGGACCGTCGGCGTGTCGGAAAACATCATCGACGCCTCCTTCCAGGCGTTGATGGATTCGATCGTCTACAAGCTGATGAAGAACCGCGAGATGGCAGGGTTGGTGGCGGCGGAATAGGGCTCCTTTCCTCGCCCCCGCAAAGCGGGGGAGAGGTGGCCCGGCGCAGCCGGGACGGAGCGGGGGAGCGACCTGCGCGAAGCCAGAGTCCAAGAAGGAAAGGGCGCAGCAAGGTCGCTAATTCCCCATTTTCTACACTTTGCGGAAACCCCTCTCCGTCCCGGCTTCGCCAGGCCACCTCTCCCCACTGCGCGGCGCGAGGAAGCAGCGCGCAAGCCTTGAACCATCACGAAAAGTCCGTTGATCCATCATAATTTTGTGATGGTCTTGGGCGATCCGCTGGGCCATAGCGTCAGGCCATGGTCACCGCTACAGCCGATCTCGATCAGGATGCCAAGGCCCGCCGCGGTTTCCTCCTGGCGCTCGGCGCCTATTTCCTCTGGGGACTGCTGCCCTTCTACATGAAGGCGGTGGCGCATCTGCCGCTTGCCGAGGTGATCGCCAACCGCGTCGTCTGGTCGGTGCCGATCGCGGCGGCGGTGCTCATCTGGGCTGGCCGCACCGCCGACTTCAAGGCGGCGATCCGCTCGCCGAAGAGCCTTGCCATGGCGGCGCTGACGGCGGTGCTGATCTCGATCAACTGGGGCATCTATGTCTGGGCGATCGCGGTCGACCGCACCGTCGAGACCGCGCTCGGCTATTACATCAACCCGCTGGTGGTCGTCGTTGTCGGTGCGGTGCTGCTCGGCGAGCGGCTCGACCGGTTGCAGATCGCCGCGGTGGCGCTGGCCGCGGTCGCGGTGATGGTGCTCACAATCGAGTCCGGCAAATTGCCCTGGGTGTCGCTGGCGCTCGCCTTCTCCTTCGCCGCCTACGGCTTCTTCCGCAAGACACTGCCGATCGGCCCGAGCCAGGGGTTCCTGCTCGAAGTGCTTTTGCTGTCGGTGCCGGCGCTCTGCTACATCGTCTACCTGATCGCCACCGGCCAGGATCATCTGATTTCCGGCACAGGCGCCGACACCGCATTGCTGATCGGCTGCGGCCCGGTCACCGCGGTGCCGCTGCTGCTCTTTGCCTTCGGCGCCAGGCTGCTGCGCCTGTCCACCATCGGCATCATGCAATATATCGCGCCGACCATGGTGTTCCTGATCGCCGTGCTGATCTTCGACGAGCCGTTCGGCGGCACCCAGGCTGTCGCCTTTGCGCTGATCTGGGCAGCTCTGGCCATGTATAGCTGGTCGATGTTCAGGGGGCGCGAGGTCCGCCCGCCGGCTCCCGCGACGAGATAAGCAAAGTGCAAGGCGGTTTTCCGCCCGGAATTGCGTAAACGAGAAGCAGAGGGCACCCGATGTACGTTCTGCATATCGGCAACAAGAACTATTCGTCCTGGTCGCTGCGCCCGTGGCTGCTGATGCGTGTCCTCGGTATTCCCTTCGAGGAGCGGCTGACGCCGTTCCCACCCGGATCGAGTTTCGGCCTCTACCGGCAGTTCTCGCCAAATGGACGCGTGCCCTGTCTTGTCGATGATGGCTGGGCCGTCTGGGATTCGCTCTCGATCGTCGAATACCTTGCCGAACGCCACCCGGGCGTCTGGCCGTCGGAGACGAAGGCGCGCGCCTGGGCGCGCTCGGCCGCCGCCGAGATGCATTCGAGCTTCACCGCGCTGCGCAATGACTGCCCGATGAGCTGCGGCGTGCGGGTAAAGCTTTCGCCCATGTCCGGCGCGCTGAAGCACGACATCTTCCGCATGGGAGACTTGTGGAACGATGGCTTTGCGCGTTTCGGCGGACCTTTCCTGGCCGGCGACCGTTTTGGAGCCGTCGATGCCTTCTTCGCCCCCATCGCGTTCAGGGCGCAGTCCTATGGCCTGGCATTTGAAGGCGCAGCCGCCGCCTATCCGTCGCGGCTGCTCGACCTGCCGGCCATGCGCGAATGGTACGCGGCCGGACTTGCCGAGACGTGGCGCGAACCCGGCCACGAAGCCGAAGTCGCCGCCGCCGGCGCCGTCGTCGAGGATCTGCGGGCAACCGCGTAGTCCCGATTGCTTCAGACCCGCCCCAGCCGCCGCACGATCATATAGACGATGCCGGCGATGACGACCGAGATCGCCGTCACCACCCAGAATCCCAGCGGCGTGTCGACCAGCGGCAGTCCGCCGACATTCATGCCGAACAGGCCGGAGATGATCGTCATCGGCAACAGCACCGCCGTCATGACGGAGAGGATATAGAGCAGCTGGTTCGACTGCTCTGTCAACTTGGCCATCAGCTCGTCCTGCAGGAGCCTTGTTCGGGCCTGCAACTGCTCGCCGTCGTGATGCAGCGTGTGCGCCCGGTGCGATAGCCGCGTCGCCATGTCGTTGATCGGGTCCGGCAGCTCGTTGCGATGCGAATGGTCGAGGTGGCGGAAGAGGTTGGTGAGCGTCGCCATCTGCCGGTGGATCAGAACCAGCTGCCGGCGCGCATCGACCAGCGCCTGGCGCTCGCTGTGCCATGCATCGACGACGATCCGGTCCTCGATGCCGTCCAGCGTATCGCCCATCTTGTCGAGCTCGGCCGCCATGCCGTCGAGCGACTGGCCCATCACCGCCTCGATCAGCTCGGCCGGCGTGCGGAATTTTCGCGTGCCGCCCTCCACCAGCTTGCGGATCTTGTCGACCGATTCCAGCGGCTGCTTGCGGGCGCCGACCAGCATCTTGTCGTTGAAGGCGAAACGGAAATGCGTGAGCCCGCGCGCCTCGGCGAAGTCATGCCTGAGGTCGGGCAAGTCGCCATAGAGGAAGTCGTCCTCGAAATCGATCTGGCAGCCATGGCTGGGCGACAGGAAGGCATCGCGCACCGGCTGCGGCAGGGCCTGCTCGGCGCCGATCTCCTGGCGGGCGCGCATGTCGGTGATCTGGTAGCTGCGCCAGCTCCAATGCGCCTCGGCGGGATCCTTGGTGCGGGAGCCGTCGGCCTTGAAATGATAGATGAAGAACAGTCCGTGCTCGTCCGGCAGATAGGGCGAGAGGTCGGTGCCTTCGGCGGGGAGGGCGATGTTCATGGCGGCTTCGCCGGCTGTTAGTACGGTCAGGGGTCGCGGGGGGGCGGCCAGGGGCAAACCTACCATGGCGATTGCCGCCCAGTGTGACAGTTTGGTGACCGTCTTTACGGCTGCAGTCACTCTCGACAGAGCCGTCCTATCGTTGGCCGAACTGGCTGCGCAGCCGTGGCGTTGCGATCAAACGGCAGCTCGCTTCGCCTGCCTATCCAGTCGCCAGCCATTTGCGCGACATCGCGAAGGTCCTGAAAGATTTTGGGTCCATCGGACGCCCGAAAGCGTAGCCTTGCAGGATGTCGCAGCCAAGCTCTTTCAGGATGCGCGCGTGTTCCATCGTCTCGACGCCTTCCGCCACGACCCCGATGCCGAGCGATTTGCCGATCTCGATGATTGACGACACCAGCCGCCGCTGCGCCGCCGAGCCCGTTATCGGCGTGACGAGCTGCCGGTCGATTTTGAGACGGCGCGGTTGCAGTTTGAGCAGGCTGACGACGGACGCATGGCCCGTGCCGAAATCGTCGATCTCGATGTCGATCCCGAACTCCTTGATGTGCTCGATGTTCCAGGCGACAAGCTCGTCATTTTCGTCCAGGAAAATGGATTCCACGAGCTCGAACGAGACGGTTCCCTCCTTGATCGCCAGCATGCGCAGGCCGTTGATCAGGTCTTTGTCCTCCAGCCTTCGTGCTGAGACGTTGACGGAAAAGCGCGGAATGTTGAGGCCGTCGCGCGACCAGCGCTGGAAATTCTCCAGCGTTTGTTCGAGGATCGTGCGGTCGATCAGCGAGACCACATTCAATTCCTCGGCCACTTTGAGGAAGATGTCGGGGGCGAGGATGCCGCGCCGTGGATGGCGCCAGCGCGAGAGCGCCTCGACGCCGACGATCTCGAGCGTCTTGGCATCGAACTGTGGTTGATAGTAGGCGATAAACTCGTTGCGCTCCAGCCCGCTGAGGATCTCGTCAGCGGTCTGCTTGGTCCTGACGATCTCGCTCTGCAGCTCTTCGTTGAAGAACTCATAGCGGTTGCGACCGCGGCTCTTGGCTCGATAGAGCGCGAGATCGGCGTTGACCAGCAACTGCTTCGCATCGACGCCGCTAAGCGCCGCAATCCCGATGCTGACCCCAAACCGGCATTGGTGGCCTTTATAGTCGACGGGCTGGCGCATTTCTTCGATGATACGATCCGCTAGCGCGGCGAGTTCATTGTCATCGCGCCCTTGGCAAACCACAACGAACTCGTCCCCGCCGATGCGCGCCACGAAGTCGCCTGCCCGGGCGTTGGCTTTGATGACCTTCGAGGCATGCATGAGCATGGCGTCGCCCGCCGCATGGCCGAGCGTGTCGTTGATGTGCTTGAAGCGGTCGAGGTCGAGATGCAGCAGCGCAGTGCGATCCTCGGGCGAATTAGCCAGCATCTCATCGAGGTAACGGCGATTGGGCAGGCCGGTAAGTGAATCGTGCAGCGCAACATGCTCGATGCGCGCCTTGGCGGTCTTGAGTTCGGCATTCTTCGATTCCGACAATTGCCGTTCACGCACCAGATTCTCGTTGAGCAGAACGTCGCTGGTCACGTCCCATTCGGCCCCGACCATCTTCGGCGTGCCGTCGCTGTCCTGGAAGTAGCTTGCGCGCGCGCGCACATGGCGGACGGTGCCGTCTGGGCGAAGCAGTCGATACTGCGACGAGTAGGGACCTTTTGCACCCACGGCAAGGTCGAACTCGCGCCGTGCCCGCGCGACATCCTCGGGGTGGATCGCCAGTGCCCAGTCGTCATAGCCGCGCGGCTTCCCGTCGGCGGGCTTGTTGTAGATCTCATTGACGCGATCGTCCCACAGCAGCTCGTCGGTGAAGAGGTCTTGCTCCCACACGCCGATGCCTGAAGCCTCCAGCGCCAGTTCCAGCCTCCCGGACAGGCGCCTCAATTCAGCATAGTTTTTCTGCCTTTCGCCGAACAGCCGTCCGGCCACCAGGATGGGCAGCACCACCAGCACAGCGGCGAGCGCCATGAGCGCCTGCAAGCCCCGCTCGTTCTTCGGCACGGTCGGCCAACCGCCCTTGGGGATTGCTGATATGTGCCAGGAACCGAACGGCAGCTGCACGTCTGCCGTCACCGGATTGTTCTTGACGATGTCGGCGCTGCCGAAGAAGCGCTGGCCGCCACCGCCAAGCGCATCCTTTCCGATAAGCGCCACATCTATGTCGAGATCAGGGTCGGTGAGGCCGCTTGCGGCATAGAGCCGATCGATATCGATAGCCGCCGAGACAAGGCCCCAGAAGCGATCGCCGCCCCCCGCTGTCGGCACGAAGACAGGGATCCGGCCGATGAAGGCGCGCCCGCCCTGCCTGAGGTCGACGGGACCGGCAAGGACCGATATGCGCTGGTCGCGGGCCCTGAGCGCCGCCAAGCGTTGCGCCTCGTTCTTGCGGTAGTCGAGCCCGATCGCCTTCTCGTTGCCCTCCATCGGATACATCAGCGAAATGACGAGATCCGGCGCGCCGCCAACGTTGCGCAACTGCGATTTCTGCTTGAAGAGATTGGCAGCGAGGGAGGCAAATCTCTGCTGCCCCATATAGGGCTCGGTGACGATGGCCGAGACGAGGCCCTGAACCAGCTGGAGATTGCCGTTGATGTTTCCTTCCAGCTTGGCGCGGATGATATTGACCTTGTAGAGGACGTCCGCGCGCGTGAGTTGATCGGAAACCGTTTTGTTCTGCTGGTCGACGAAGATCGCGCAGATCAAGAGCACGACGAAAGCAATCGCCGCCGGCACGTTGGCGGAAGAGAAAACGGCCTGCCTGATGCGGCCGATATTGAAAATTTTCCCGGTCAATTCAACCCGAATAGCTTTTCTAGACGACGCTCCATCGATCGGAGGACGACGCCCCATCGATCGGAGTTAAAGGAAAGTGCTTAAATTAGAACTTCCATGCCAGCCTCAAATTGCGCCGTTCGCGGCCTGGAGGCTTGCCTTGAGCCAACAAACTCAAGCCATGATTAACGCCGGCCAACTGGGCCGTTCATCCCGCAAAAATCGCGATTTTCCGTTGCTCGCAAAAAATCTTCCGCGTCCGGGAATAAAGCCCGGGCCTTCCGGGTCTTGGCTGTAGCGAGGCCGTCCTCCCAAGGCACGCATCAACCAACCCGGAAGGACTACGCGTATGAACAGAACCGTCTTCACCGCTCTCGCCATCCTCGTTGCCACCGGCAGCGCCTTTGCCGGCAGCGACCGCTTCCCCGGACGAATGGCGGCCAGCAGGCCGCGTCCGTCGACTCCACCACCACTGCCTCCATCGCGAAGCCCGATATGAAGCCGGCGGCCAGGATTGCTGCGGAAGAGCCCGGCCAGGGCACCTGGGGTCGCTGAGCCGGCGGGACCGAAAGGTCCTCGCCCAGGAGGCGGGATCGAAGGACCTGATGCCGGTGTGAGGAAGGCACGCCTCGCCCTGGGTCAACGACCAGACGTCCCGATCTCCCCGGAGCCGGCCGGTCTTCAGTCGGACCGGCCGGCTCCGGTTCCGCAGCCGGCGGAGGGTCGCACCGGGCCCTCCGCCATTCTCTCATACCGCCTGAAACCTGAAGCAAACGCCCAAGCCACAAGAGGAGATTTCTGATGTTCAACATGACACGCCGCATGGTGCTCGGTTCCGCCGCCGCCGCGGCCGCCTTCGGCATTGCCGGCAAGCTGGAATTCGCGCCCGCGGCTTACGCCGAAACCCCGGTCGAGCCGCTGGTCGGCTTCTACAAATACAAGGTCGGCTCGCTCGAGGTCACCGCCGTCTATGACGGCATCTGGCGCAAGCCGCACGACCCGGCCTTCATCAAGGATGTGTCGATCGACGACACCAAGGCGGCACTCGCCAAGGCCGGACTGACCACCGAATTCATGCCGATCCCGCTCACCGTCGTGGTGCTTCAGATGAACGGCCGCACCATCATGATGGACGCCGGTTCAGGCGTCGGCCAGTGGCAGGCCAACGCCACGCATCTGCCGGCCAACATGAAGGCCGCCGGCATCGACTACAAGGCGATCGACACCATCATGATCTCGCATTTCCATCCTGACCATGTCTGGGGCCTGATGGAAAAAGGCACCAACAATCCGGTGTTCCCGAATGCCGAGCTGATCGTCAATGCCACCGAATACAATTGGTGGACGGATCCGAGCCGCCTCGCCAAGCTGCCCGAGGGCCGCAAGCCGGCGGGCAAGCGCATCGCCGAGAACTTCCCGAAATGGAAGAACTGGAAGCTGGTCGACGATGGCGCGGAAGTGGTGCCCGGCATCCGCCTCATGGCGGCGCCCGGCCACACGCCCGGCCATTCCGTCTACCATGTCGATGCCGGCTCCGAGCAGTTCCTCGTCTCGGCCGACACCATGTACGTGCCGGCGCTGCTTGCCCCGCATCCCGAATGGCAGGGCGCTTATGACCAGGATGGGCCGATGGCGATCACCACGCGCCACCGGATCATCGACCAGATGATCGCCGACAATGTCCGCATCTGCGGTTCGCACTTCCCGTTCCCCGGCACAGGCAGCTTCGTCAGGGACGGCAACGCCTACGCATTCACCCCAACCCAGATCTGATCAGAATCGGATCCTGAACAGAAAGCGACAACTCCAATGAAACACGCACTTTTCGCGGTGCTCGGCGCCATTGCGGTGCTGACCGCGACCCCCATCGCCATCGCCGTTCCGGCCTATGCGGTGGACGATATCGAGGGCGCCGACGCGCCGGACCTGACGGCCGTCAAGGCCAAGATCGAGGCCAAGGACTACAAGGGCGCGCTGGCCGACCTGCGCGACCTTGCGCAGGACACCCAGCAGGCCGACGTCTACAACCTGCTCGGCTTCACGCTGCGCAAGACCGGCGACTACCAGACCTCGCTCACTTGCTACACCAAGGCGCTGGAACTTCAGCCCGACCACAAGGCCGCGCATGAATATCTGGGCGAGCTCTATGTCGAGACCGGCGACATGGCCAAGGCGAACGAGCAGCTCGCCTCGCTGCAAAAACTCTGCCCGGCCGGCTGCGAGGAGCTTTCGGACCTCAAGCAGGCCATCGACACCAAGGTGACAAAGTAGGCGGCCCATAAGGCCTCGCCATCCTTTTGGGCGCCACGGCGGTAGCGCCCGAAAACCGGAGCCGGCGTTCCTCTCCCTCGCGCCGGCTCCGACCTTTCAACCTCGGGCGCGCGGCGCCAACCCCTTTTCCAAAGATTGGAGCCGACCATGACACCGATCGAACTTGCCGGAAAACTTCACGCCAGGGACGCGGTCCTGCTGGCCGGCCGCCTGCTTCTGTCGCTGATCTTCGTGCATGAGGGACTGGAACTGGCGACCCATTTCGAAGGCGCTCAGAAGGCGATGACCGCGCTCGGCGTCGGCACGCCGCTGCTTTTGGCCACCATCGCGCTGCAGCTCGGCGCCGGCCTCTCCGTGGCGCTAGGCATCCTGGCGCGGCTCGGCGCGATCGGCCTCGGCCTGTTCTGCCTGATGACGGCAACTCTCTTCCACACCAATTTCGCCAGCCAGAACGAATTGCTGCATTTCGAGAAGGATCTCGCCATCGCCGGCGGCATGTTCATCCTGGCGCTTTCCGGTTCCGGCAGGCTGTCGGTGGACAGGGTGTTGGCCGCCGGGCTCGCGAAGGACACCAAGATCGATCCGCCTATTGAGCAGCATCTGTCGGTGGGGGAGACGAGCCTGCCGGTTTGAGGCGGCACGGAAACCTCTTTGGATTGCTGGCGCCGGATGCTATTTGCTCGGGTCCCAAACTGAAGACGTCGCCTTGAATACGACAAGCCTACTGCGCCATATCAACGCCAGGCGTTGCCTGAGACTGCTGCAAAACGGCCGGCAGCTCTCGCGCGCCGACATGGCCCGCCAGCTCGGCCTGACAAGGGCCACGATCGGCAACGCCATGCGCGTGTTGCTCGATGCCGGCCTGGTCGTCGAGAGCGCCGAAATGTCCCCCGAAACGCGCAAGGGCCGTCCGGGCGTGGGCGTGTCGCTCAACCCTTCGGGGGCGTATTTTGTCGGCGCCGATGTCGGCACGCGTTCCTTGACCGGGGTGCTGCTCGACCTGCAGATGAATGTCGTCAGCCGCATCGTCGAGCCGACCGGTCCGCGCTACCGCGACGCCGGGCATATATCGGCAAGGCTGCTCTCCCTGATCGAGAGGCTGCTGAATGAAAATCCCGCTCTGCAGGACAAGGTGGAGGGCATCGGCATTTCGGTGCCAGGCCTCGTCGGCCGCGACGGCAGCGTGGTCCACGCGCCGTTCCTGGAATGGCGCAACTATCCCCTGCAGACAGAGCTGACGGCCAAGTCGCCGGCCGACTGGTCGGTCATGGTCTGCAACGACGCTTTCGCCTTCGCCAATGCCGAGCTTGCCGCCTCCGCCACGGCGAAGGCCGGCAGCATGCTGGTCGTTCTCCTGGCCGAGGGCATCGGCGGCGCCATCATCGATGACGGCCGTGTCGTGATGGGCGGGCACGGTTACTCCGGCGAAATCGGCCACACCATCGTTTCCGCCGGCGGACGCGTCGATACGTTCGAGATGCTGGCCGGCGCCAAGCATTTCACGCGGCTGTTCGAAGAGGGCCAGCCTGTGGCCGACGGCGTCCAGATGCTGCTTGCAAGCGTCGGCAGCAAGGACGTGGACGCCGCACTCGACGCCTGGGTCAGCGGCCTTTCCGCCGGCCTCGTCAACGCCATCCATCTGCTCGACCCCGGGCGCATCGTGCTCGGCGGCCCGCTGGCCGGACTCTATCCCAAGCTCGGCCGGCGCATCCAGGCCGATATCAAGCGGCGGCTTCTGGCGGGCTTCGCGATGCCCGAGATCAGGGTGGCGCAGTTCGGCGCCGACGGCGCCGCGATCGGCGCGGCGGCGACCATCCGCGACACGCTTTTCGCTCTCCCGGACCTCGAGGCCAGCACGCTGTAGTTCCCCAGTCGGCTATGTCTGCGTTGGCAGGTGGTATGCCTTGGAGATTGGCCGAACCGGTCCGGCCTCGTCATCCACGGGCGGAGCAAGGAGCGTAGCGACGCGCGCAGACCCGAGGATCCATTCCGTGACTCATGAGCGCTGCTGCGGTCCAGAATTCTGCTCCGCTACGTTCTTCGATCAAAGTAACCGAATGGATCCCAGGGTCCCCACGACGCCGCTTCGCGGCTGCTCCGCCCAGGGATGACGACGTTGGGGAGGCTTCCGCCAATCTCCGGCGTTTGCGCTGATTTCATGGAAATAGACGGTGAAAATCCAGTCCCTGTGCTGAGGAACTGGCTGTCATTTCCAAGGTTTTTTCTTGCACGCACTGGCGAACAGCGGGGCGCTGCGACAGTCCATTTTGGGGAGCCAACTCAAAGCACTAGCGCCGACCGCGACCATGCGAAGTCGATCCATCGTCGCATCCTGCAAAACAGCAATCGTAGAAATCCTAATCAAGCGCCTTGACGTGGGGCGGTTTGTGATATTTGTTTTTGTATAAGACAAAAACAAATATCAGGGAGCGAGCCTGTGCCCGTCAAGAAAGACGCCCGTTGTCTGCGCATCGGTATCCTCGGCTGCGGCCCGATCTCGCAATTCGCGCATCTGGAATCGGCGCAGAAGGGCAGGAACGTCGTCCTCCAGGCCGTCTGTGATGCCGATGTCGATCTGGCGCGGCGGTTCGGCTCCTTCTACGACGCGACAAGCATCTACAACGACTACGACCGCATGCTCGCCGATCCCGAGGTCGAGGCGATCGTCATCGGCATTTCAGATGCCTTCCATGTTCCGGCGGCGATCAAGGCTCTCTCAGCCGGCAAGCACGTTCTTTGCGAAAAGCCGATCGCCATGTCGGTCGAGGAGGCGGAGGAGCTGAGAGGCCATGTCGAGCGCACCGGCCTGGTGCTGCAGATCGGCCATATGCTGCGTTTCGATCCAGGCATCCAGGCAGCGCACGAATTCGCCACCAACGAGATGGGCTCGCTGCTGGCGCTGAAGGCCTGGTACTGCGATTCCACCCATCGCTACACCATGACCGATGCAGTGCAGCCGGTGCCAAGGACCGGCGCCAAGGCGCTAAAGCCGGCCGGCGACCAGAAGGCCGATCGCCAGCGCTATTTCATGCTGGCGCATGGCAGCCATCTCGTCGATCTCGCGCGCTATCTGGCGGGGCCGATCAAGTCCGTCCAGGCCCGCCTGCTCGAGCGCTTCGGCGCCCATTGCTGGTTCGTGGACACGGAATTCGAAAATGGCGCGCTCGGCCATCTCGATCTGACGCTGCCGGTCCGGATGGATTGGCACGAAGGCTTCCAGCTCTATGGCGAGAACGGCAGCGCCATCGGCAAGATCTTCAATCCCTGGTACTACAAGTCGAGCGAGGTCGACATCTTCCGCGAGAGCAGCGCTTCCTCCGAGCGCGTACTGGGCGCCGACGGGCATTTCTACCGCCGCCAGCTCGAAGGCTTCGCCGACGTCGTGCTCACCGGCGTGCCGATGAACGGCGCTTCGGTCGAGGACGGCGTCGCTTCCATCCGCGCCATGGTGGCGATCGGCCAGTCGGTCCGCAGCGGCAAGCCCGTCGATCTGGCGGACGCCTCGGGGCCGGTCTGATGTATCCCGCAATCTTTGCCCGAACCTATCCGCTCGGCCCCGTCGACCAGCTGCTCTGGGCGATCGGGCAAGACGGCTATGAGGGCATGCAGTTCAACCTGTCATGCCTGGGATTGGCCAGCCTTCCGGACACCGTACCGGCCGCCGAGCTCACGGCCTTCGCCGAAGCCGCCCGCGCGCAGGACCTGGCGATTGCCGGCCTCTCCGGCACCTACAACATGGCTCATCCCGATGCGGCGGTGCGCCGTGCCGCCCGCGCCCGCTTCGCCAATGTCGTCGCCGCAGCGCCGCTGCTTGGCGCGCCGATCGTGACGCTGTGCACCGGCTCGCGCAACGCCGGCGACATGTGGGCAGCCCACCCCGACAACGCCTCGCCGGCCGCCTGGGCTGATCTGCGCGCCGAGCTCGATGCGGCGCTCGAGCTTGCCGAGAAGCACGACGTCAGGCTCGGCATCGAGCCCGAGCCCGGCAATGTCGTTGCCGACGCCGTTCTCGCGCGGCGGATCCTCGACGAGGTCAGGAGCCCGCGCCTCGGCATCATCCTCGACGCCGCCAATCTTGTCGGCGACCGACTGAGCGATCAGGCCCGCGTCATGGAAGAGGCGGTGGACCTGCTCGGCGAGCACATCATCCTGGCGCATGCCAAGGACATCGACCGGGCCGGCACGGTTGTGGCCACCGGCGCCGGCGCCGTCGACCTCCACCGGTTCCTGCGGCTGCTGCGCTCCTGCGGCTACGGCCAGGCGGTCGTCGCGCATGGCTTCGAGCATAAGGATGCGGCCGCGTCGGGCGCGGCTCTGCGCACGCTTCTTGAGGACGTGTCGTGACCGCCGGCACCTTCACCACCGCTGACGGCTGTGCGCTTGCCTTCGATGCCGCGGGCAAAGGATACCCGGTGCTCTGGCAGCACGGGCTCGGCGCGCCTCTCGACCAGCCGGTCGAGGTGTTTTCCGAAGACACCGGTCTGCAACGCGTCACGCTGATGTGCCGGGGCCACGGCGCCTCCGCGCTTGGCGATCCGTCGCGCCTCTCGATCGCGCAGTTCGCCGACGATGCCTTGGGGCTGCTCGACCATCTCGGCATCGAGCAGGCTGCGGTCGGCGGCATCTCGCTGGGCGCGGCGATTGCGCTGCGGCTGGCGAACTTTCATGCTTCGCGCGTGGCGAAGCTGGTGCTGGCGCGGCCGGCCTGGGTGGATGGGCCTTCCATCGAGCGCCTGCACGGCTATCACGTCGCGGCGCAATATCTCGAAAAATACGGCGCCGAAGAAGGCGCGGAGCGTTTTCGCGTATCGCCGGAGTTCCTTGAGGTCCTTGCGGCCTCGCCGGACAATGCGGCCTCGCTCATCGGCTTCTTCAAGCGACCGCGGCCCGATACCACAATCGCGCTTCTGACGCGCATTCCGCTCGACTGGCCGGGCGTGAGCCGCGCCCAAATCGCGACGATCCGGCAGCCGGTTCTGATCATCGGCAACGACCAGGATTACGTCCACCCTCTGGCCTATGCGCGCGAGCTGGCCGGTCTCATCCCGGGTGCCCGGCTGGCCGAGATCACGTCGAAGACGGTCGATCGCGCGGCCTATGTCGCCGAGTTCCGCAACGCCTTGGCAGACTTCCTTTCGGACAGGGGAGGTGATCGATGACGCGAGCCTCGATCCGCTCGATCCTGGTCGTCGATGTCGGCGGCACGTCGGTCAAATGCGGCATGGTCGTCGACCGGGTTCCGCAGGCCGGCGAGCGGCTCTTCCCGTCCGCCTTGATGCGCAACGCCGATCCCGTCGGCAGCTTCGCCAGGCTCGTCAGGGAGTTCTGCGCCGAGGCGGGCCTCACCCCCGACCTGATGGTCTCGACCGTTCCCGGCTTCATCGATACCGACGGCGACCGCGTTCTGTTCGCCGGCAATGTCCCCGAGCTCAACGGCCATCATCTGGCGAGCGAGCTTGGCGCGCTGCTTGGCTTCCCCGTCATCATCGAACGCGACTCCGTCCTTGTGCTGGCGGGTGAGGTGATCGCGGGCGCTGCGAAAGGCGCCGACAGCGTGCTTGGCCTGTTCTTCGGCACCGGTGTCGGCGGCGCTTTCCTGCAGGGAGGCGAGGTTTTTCGCGGCGGCGGCTGGGCGCTGGAGATCGGCCATATGCCTTTCGGCAATGAGGGCAGGACGCTGGAAGGACTGCGCACGGACTGCCTGGAGACCTACGTCTCCGGCCGTGCTCTGGAAGTCATTGCCGCCAGGCACGGCGTTCCAGTCACCGAGGTTTTTGTCCAGTCCCGGCGCATCCCCGGGCTTGGTGCGGACGTCGACCGGTTCGTGCGCGATCAGGCGCTCGCCATCGGCACGGCGGTGGCGCTGTTTTCCCCGGCCACGGTCGTGCTCGGGGGAGGGGTCTGCGCGATCGAGGAATTTCCGCGCCGGCAATTGGAGGAACTGGTGGCGCTCCGGGCGCCCTTCGCCGAGACGGGCCGCCCGATGGACCTACGCTGGGCCGGGCTCGGCTGGCGCGCCGTCCTCTATGGCGGCCTCAAGGCCGCCGACGACTATGCCGCGGCTCGATCGATGCCTGCATCCGAAGCGAAGCAAGAACGGGAGTCCCTGCCATGAGCCTGTTGGAGCTGAAGACCATCTCGCGCCAGTTCGGCGCTATCCACGCCGTCGAGGACGTGTCGTTCAAGATCGAGCCCGGCGAGATCGTCGGCCTGATGGGCGACAACGGCGCCGGCAAGTCGACGCTGGTCAAGATGATCGCCGGCAACTTCCCGGCCTCGTCCGGCAAGATGGTGTTCGACGGCAAGGAGGTGCAATTCAACCAGCCGTCCGACGCCCGCCGCGCCGGCATCGAGATCGTCTACCAGGACCTGGCGCTTTGTGACAATCTGAGCGCCGCTGCCAACGTCTTCCTCGGCCGCGAGATCATGCGCTCGGTCGGCCCGTTCAAATTCCTCGACCATCGCAAGATGCGCGAGCGCGCCGCCGAGCTGTTCCGCGAGTTGCAATCGGAGACGCGGCCGCGCGACGTGGTCAAGCGCATGTCGGGCGGCCAGCGCCAGGCGGTCGCGATCGCCCGCACCCGCCTGGCCGACGCCAAGCTGGTGCTGATGGACGAGCCGACCGCCGCGATCTCGGTGCGCCAGGTCGCCGAGGTGCTGGCGCTGATCAAGCGCCTCAAGGAGCGCGGCGTCGCCGTCATCCTGATCTCGCACCGCATGCCCGACGTGTTCGGCGTGTGCGAGCGCATCATGGTGCTGCGGCGCGGCCACCTGGTCGCCAACAAGCTCGCTTCGACCAGCTCGCCCGAGGAAATCACCGCCTTGATCGTCGGCGCCAAGGCCGCAGCCTGAAGGCAACAGGGGAGGATGGAATGAACAAGTCTCCGGACGCCAGCAACCTGGATTCGGTCTTCAACCTGTCGGAACGCAGCAAGCTCGGCGAGATGCTGCGCAGCCAGGAATTCTGGATCGTCATCGCGGTGCTGATCATCGGCGCCGTGGTGGGCATGATCGCGCCGCGCTTCCTCACCGGCGCCAACATGGCCAACATACTGCAGAATTTCTGCTTCACCGCGCTGATGGCGATCGGCATGACGCCGGTGATCATGACCGGCGGCATCGACATCTCCGTCGGCTCCACGCTGGGCCTGACCGGCGTGCTGCTCGGCCTGTTCTGCGCCAGCGGCTACCCTTTCGCCGTCGTCGTGTTGTTCGTGCTTCTCGTCGGCGCCTTCGTGGGCATCGTCAATGGAGTGCTGGTCTCGTACCTGAAGCTGCCGCCCTTCATCGTCACGCTCGGCATGATGAGCCTCGTGCGTTCGCAGACGCTGGTCGTCACCAACAACCAGGTCGTCTACGATTTCGGCCGCGCCGGCGACACGCTGCTGGCGCTTGGCAGCGGCTCCTTCCTCGGCGTGCCGAACGTGCTGTGGGCGGTGATCGTTTCGGCCGTCGTCATGCAGTGGCTGCTGTCGATGACCAAATGGGGCCGCTACGTGCGCGCCATCGGCGGCAATGAAAATGCCGCGCGTCTTTCCGGCATCCCGGTCGATCGCGTCAAGGTTTCGACCTACGCGCTGCTCGGCGCCATGACCGGCATGACGGCGATCTTCCTCGTCGGCTGGATGGGCGCCGCCACCAACGCGCTCGGCCAGGGCCAGGAGCTGCAGGTCATCGCCGCGACCGTCATCGGCGGCGCCAACCTGCTCGGCGGCTTCGGCACGTCCTTCGGCGCCGTCATCGGCTCGGTGCTGATCGAAGTGATCCGCAACGCCCTTTTGCTCGCCGGCGTGAACCCGTTCTGGCAGGGCACCTTCGTCGGCCTCTTCATCCTGTTCGCGGTACTGCTTGAACGGTTCCGCTCCAGCCGCGTCTAGAACCTGTCCGGACAGGGGGCCTGTCCGGAAGGTTCGCGCACTTTCGTGCACATAACATCAGAGAGGAGAAAACCATGAGAAGCATCGACAGACTGACCGCCCGAATGGGCGCGACCGTGATCGCGGCGGCATTCGCCGCGGGCATCAACGCGGCGCCGGCTTCCGCCGAGACCTATGCGGTGATCGTCAAGACGGTGAACGACGTCTTCAGCGCCCCGGTCAAGGAGGGCTGCGAGAAGGCCGCCAAGGACCTCGGCGTCGAGTGCTACTATATCGGCCCGTCGGAGGTGAACGAGGCTCAGCAGCTTCAGGTCATCAACGACGTGCTGACCAAGGGCGTCGACGGCATCGCGGTGTCCGCGACCAATCCGAAATCCGTGGCCCGGCTGCTGGCGAAGGCGAAAGCGGCCGGCATCCCGATCGTGACCTTCGACGGCGATCTGCTGCAGGAAGACGCCGGCCTGCGCTCGACCTTCATCGGCACCGACAATTACAATTTCGGCGTCGAGCTGGCCAAGAAGGTCGTCGAATACAAGCCGAAGGGCGGCACGGTCTGCATCCAGACCGGCACGGCCGGCTCGCTCAATCTCGACCTGCGCGTCCAGGGCATTCGCGACACGCTGGCCAACGTCTCCAAGGACAAGCCGGTGAAGCGCCTGGCCGGCGAGAACGGCTGGACCGAGGTCGACGGCTGCCCGATCTACAACAATGACAACATCAGCCTCGCCGCCCAGCAGATGAACGACGTGCTAGTCGCCAATCCCAAGCTCGACGCTTTCGTCGCCGTCGGCGGCTGGGCGCAATATGCGCCGTCGGCCTACCGGCAGGCGGTCGGGCGCGTGAAGGACCGCGTCGATTCCAAGGACCTCGTCATCTCCTTCGGCGACGCCTTCGCGCCGCAACTGCCGCTGCTCAAGGATGGGCTTGCCCACTACCTTGTCGGCCAGAGCCCGTACAATATGGGCTACAAGTCGATCGAGGCCCTGCATGATTTGAAGCAGGGCAAGACGGTGCCGCCCTATATCGACACCGGCTTCGTCAAGTGCACGCCCGACATGGCCGACACCTGCGGCAAGAACTGATCTTTAGACGGGCCGGCGGGAATCCCGCCGGCCCTTTCCAGGATGGCGCGGTGAAGAAGCTCAGGCTTGCCGTCCTCGGCACCGGAATGATCGTGCGGCGGGCCCACCTTCCCGCATTGCTCGGCGATGCCAGGGTCGACGTGGCGGCGATCTATGGCCGCAACAAAAAGACAGCCAGCGAGCTCGCCGCCGAATTCGGGATTCCGGCGATTGCCGAGACCATCGAGGACGCGGTGAACATCGACGCCTCGATGCCGTGGCCGTCGCCTTGCCGAATTTCCTGCATCGCCATGCGGCCGAACTACCTGTTGCTCGACCGCGCTCCCTGGTCCGGCCTTGCCCGCCTGTTCGACCTGACGGTGTTCCTCACCGCGCCGCGCGCCGAGTTTGAACGAAGGCTGCTGAAGCGCTGGACGGACCTGAGCTACCCGGATGAATATGCGGTGGCCAAGGTTCGCGGCAACGACATGCCCAATGTCGACCTCGTACTGGAGCACAGCATGCCGGCGGATGTGACGTGGGAGTCGGGGTGAGGGCTGGAGCGAGCCATGGGGCTACGAAGGACCGACACTGCGACCTGGCGCACTGGTGGAGTGTATTTTCATGTTGCTGAAGCATTGCGTTGTACTTGTGTCTCTTCTTGATGCATCCCATATCTTGCTTGGGCATTTAACGGGGGCGACGAGTGGCGGACGAGGCACCAACAAAAGTAGTGGACGTGACCGAGGCGCTCCCGTTGCCTCCTGACGAGATCAGCTTTCGCAATTACGTTGAGGGCCAATGGAGGTCGATCATCAAAAGTTGGAAACGTGGATGGGCTGCGGAATCAACTTTATCTTCGCTTGAAAATACAATTGAATTTAACAGGTCCCAGATATTTGACAAAAAAGTAATCGATGCAAGGCCGTACGATTGGGAACGAGATTGGTTAATTGCAAAAAATATCCACATGAATCATTTAGATCTTGTGAAAAACAATAAGCAGCATATCGACGATCTTAAAAAGATGTGGATGGAGTGGTCTGATCGGAGTTACAAGTATTTTGAAGATCTCAGCCTTGAGGCTCTTCGCTCTATGGTTTTGATCAATGGAGCGGCTATCATCGCTGCGCTTACGGTTCTCTCGGGTCAGATAAGTCAGCCATGGCCTGCTGCGGTTCTTGTCGCAAAGCTCACAGTTTTTACATCGGTGATAAGTTTGCTAATGATGGGTGCTGGACACTCCTTTTTGTTTCTAAGAATTAGCGATCTTGTTGGAACCGTTCGAGGAATGCTGGTCGGGCACACCAAGCACCACAAGCTTTATGCCGTAGGTCGATACCTTAGGAGATATGCTGATCGTTTTATAAAGTTGGCCAACGCGATGATCTTCGGTTCTATCGTGGTTTTTGGCCTCAGTGCATTATTCTCAGCGTTGATTCTTCTGTTTTCTGCAGGGCCTTCCGCAGTGCAGCCCTAGCTGGCACTGTAGTCTTGCGTAGCCTCATTTGCCTCTACAACACGCTCGTGATCCCGCCATCCACCAGCAGCGTCTGTCCAGTGACAAAACTCGCGGCGTCCGACGCCAGGAACACCGCGGCGCCCGCCAGTTCCTCGACATCGCCCCAGCGCCGCATCGGCGTGCGGCCGGTGAGCCAGGTGGAGAATTTCTCGTCGGCGACCAGTGCGGCATTCAGCTCGGTCTTGAAATAGCCCGGCGCGATGGCGTTGACGCGCACGCCGTGCTCGCCCCATTCGCCGGCCATCGACTTGGTCAGCATGGTAATCGCCCCCTTGCTGGCCGCGTAGGGCGCGATCGAGGGCCGAGCGAGCGCGCTCTGCACCGACGACACGTTGATGATTACGCCCCTGCGGCGTTGGATCATACCTTTCACCGCGGCGCGGCTCACCTTGAAGACGCCGTCGAGATTGGTCGCCATCAGCGCGTCCCAGTCGGCATCGGAAAAAGTCTCGAGCGGCGCGCGGCGCTGGATGCCGGCATTGTTGACCAGGATGTCGATCGGTCCGGTGCCGGCTTCGCTCGCCGCAATCGCCGCATCGACCGACCGCGTGTCGGTGACGTCGATCAATGACTCCGCGACCGTGTAGCCGTTGCCGCGTAGCCTGTCGCCGGCGGCCTTGAGCTCGTCGGCCTTGCGGCCGCCTATGGTGACGCGCGCGCCGGCGGCGGCCAGCGCCTCCGCGAAGGCGAGGCCCAGCCCGCGGCTGGCGCCGGTGATGAAGGCATGCCTGCCTTCGAGGCCGAAGAGACGGCCGAGATAATCAGTCGAACGCAATTTGCACCTTCATCGATGTGTCGACGGGCATTGTCACCCTGCCCAACAGCTCAAGCAAGCGCAAGGCGTCGGCCCTGCCTCAAGCGGCGAGCCACACGTCGGTGAAATCCAGCTCGTATGTCGGATGTGCGTGGCGGTTCATCACCTGCTTGGCCGAGTGGCAATAGAGCTTCATCCAATAGGGCTGGATGATCACGCCGGACCGCTGCAGGATCGTCTCGACGTCCGTCATCACCGCCTTGCGCTTCTCGACATCGGCGGTCTTCAGCGCCTCGTCGAGCTTGGCGTCGAATTCCTTCGAGGCGAAGCCGCTCTCGTTCCACGCCTCGCCCGTGCGGTAGGCGAGGGCCAGCACCTGCACGCCCAGCGGGCGCATCGCCCAGTTGGTGGTCGAATAGGCGAATTTCGCCCAGCCGTTCCAGTAGGTCGAGGCCGGCAGCACAGTGCGCTTCACCTTGAAGCCGGCTTCGCGCAACTGCGAAGCGATCGCGTCGGCGGTGTTCTTGCGGTAGTCGTCGTCGATCGAGAACAGCTCGTGCTCGTAGCCCATCTGGCCGGCCTCGGTCATCAGGCGCTTGGCCTCGTCGAGATCGCGCTTGATCGGCGGCAGCTCCGCATATTCGGGATGGATGCGGCAGACATGGTGGTTCTCGCCCACTTCGCCGGCGCCGGCCAAGCCGAGTTTCAGCACCACCGAATTGTCGACGGCAAGCTGCAATGCGCGCCGCACGCGCTCGTCCGTATAGGGCGCGGTCGTCGCATTGGCGCGGGCGACCACCGTCGAGGCCGACAGGATCTCGCTCTTGGTCAGACCCATGCCGTCGAACACCGCGATGAAGTCGCCATTGCTGTCGAGATTGGTATGCACCTCGCCGGCCTCGAAGGCGCTGACCAGCGCGTTGGGATCGACGCCGTAATCGATCATCTCGATGCCGTCGAGCAGCGCTTCGCCGCCCCACCATTTGCCGTTGGCGCGGCGCTTGAACACCGCGCGCTGGCCGACATCGAGCGAGACCAATTCGAAGGCGCCGGTGCCGATCGGATGCTTGGCGAGATCGCCGCCGCTGGCGTCGAAATCGCGATGCACGAGCAGCGCCGGATAATCGGCGAGATTGGGGATCACCGTCACGTCCGGCGCCGAGAGGTTGAGCACGATCGTGTGGTCGTCGACCTTCTCGATGGCGCCGGCGCGCAGCCTGCCGCTGTCGCCCTCGGTGAGGCCGGCAAAGCGCCGCGCCATCGAATTGCCGGCGGCCGCGGTATCGCACCAGCGGGTGAAGTTGAAGATCACGTCGTCGGCGCTGAAGGCATTGCCATTGTTCCAGGTCGCGTCCTTGCGCAGATAGAGCGTGTAGCGGGTGGCGTCGTCATTCACCTCCCAGCGCTCGGCAAGCATCGGCTTGAAGGTGAAGGTTTCCGTGTAGCGCACCAGCGGCTCGAGGAACTGCCGGCCGATATTGCCAAGGTCGGAGGAATCGAACGTGCGCGGATCCTTCAGCCCCGGCACCAGCATCGCAACTTTCAGCACGCCGCCGCGCTTCGGCTCGTCGGCTCGTGCCTCGGTCGGAGCGACAAGGCCCGCCATCGCATAGGCCGCTGCGGTGGAGGCGCCGAGCGCGCTGGCCACCGCCAGGAACTCGCGACGATCGACCCTGCCTTGTCTCACCGCGGCCTCCCATCCGCCGAGGATGGATGGCAATTTGCGCGTTTCGGTGCTCATTGTTTGGTCCCCTGTTGGTTGGTGCGCTCAAGCGGCGGCCGCCCGCCTTGGCTTCCGCAAAGTCTTGACGCCGGCCATTTCGACGAAGTTGGTCGCCGACTCCCACAGATAGTCGCCGTAGAGGAACGACGCGAAATCGCTGGCGCCCTTGATCGGCAGCGGCGCGATCTCGGCGTCGACGCGCGGCTCGTAGAAGAAGGGGATGGAGTAGCGCGCCGTCTTCGGCGCGATCACCCGATGGCGCGTCGCCTGCACCACACCGCCCGTCCAGCGCTCCAGCAACTGCCCGAAATTCACTGCCAGCGTGCCGTCTGCGGGCGGCACATCGATCCATTCGCCGGCATGGTTCCTGGCCTGCAGGCCTTCGACGCCGTCCTGCGCCAGCAGCGTCACGAAGCCGGAATCGGCATGCTCGCGGCCGATGACCAGCCGCCGCTCGCCCTTGTGCATGACCGAATATTCAGGCTTCGACAGGTCGACCGCGCCATCCTCGGTGCGCAGCGGATAGCGGATCAGCCTGAGCGTCGAGATGCCGCCCTGGAAATGGCCGTCGAAAATGTCGTCATCGAGCCCGAGGCTGCGCGCGATCGAGGCCATCAGCGCCGCGCCGACCTTTTCCATCGAGCGGTAGTAATGCGCTGCCGCCGCCTTCCATCCTGGAACATCGTTCTCGGCCGGCAGCGGCGTGCGTTCGAGCAGCGGATCGTCGGCCGTGAATTCGGCGTCGGCATGCGCGATGTCCGGCCCCATGTCGATGCCCTCCTTGTAGGACACCGCGGTCGGCTGCAGCGGGAACCAGCCGCGATAATAGTTCGATTTCGACGGATCGAAATTCCAGCGCAGCAGCTTCTGCTTTTCCGCGTCCGGCAAGTCGAAGATCTTCAGCAACTCGCCGCGCCGCTCGCGCGTCAAAAGCTCCGCGCCCGGAAAGCCGCGCGCGGTCATGAAGCCGATGCCGGAGGCAGCAGTGAAGATATGGCGGTCTGCCTCGTCGCGGGCAGGCGACGGCGGGCTGAACAGCGGCGCGATGTCGATGGCGGGGATGCCCCCGGTGGTGGTGTCGTCGCTCATCTCATGATCCTTGCGATGCTTGGGACCGGGCGTGCCGCAGTCGAATCCGCCGACAGGCGCGAGCACGCCATGAGGCGCGGCCCTTGCTCATTGTCTGGAAGGATTTCTGGATTGCCTGGCATCGCGATCCGTTTCGTTCCGACGCCTTGCCGGTCGGAGAAAAGCGGCTCGAACCCGGTGCCATGGTGGGAATAAACGTCCAACAGGCAGGCAGCTTTGTCAAGCGTGGGCTGGGGGTTGACAGACCGTCCGGCCTGAACGACAGTCACGCCACCCCATGGCACAGGGCTTTCAAGGGAACGAGCCGCAATTCGACAGGTCGCAGCGCGACCCAGCGGAGAAGCGAGATGCTCGACGAAAGCCGTATCGATCCAACCAACTGTGATTTTCGCGGACGCCCATTGGCACGTGTTCGTTTCGCTGCGAACCAACGTTAGGCGAGGGCGTTCATGTCCATCTCAGGCAAGAACGACATCGACTGGCAGGCCTTCGCCAAGGCGCTCGATGGCATCGAAACCTTCGACACGCCGTCGATCGTCAAGAAGCGCTCGCGCGATTTCTTCTGGTACAGCCCGATCCTCAGCCGTGAATTGTCGTCCTGTTTCGGCGATCTCGTCGCCGCGCCGGTTACGCTGGACGAACTGGCGCGCTGCCTGGCGGTGGCCGCCGAATGGCGGGTACCTGTCGTCATCCGGGGCGGAGGCACCGGCAATTATGGCCAGGCGGTGCCGGTGGATGGCGGGCTGATCGTCGACATGACCGGCATCTCGCGCGTGCTGGAAATCGGTACCGACACGGTGCGCGCCGAGGCCGGCGCCCGCATCGGCGATATCCACGCCGCACTCGGGCGCCACGGTCGCGAGCTGCCGATCGTGCCCTCGACCGAAGCGGTCGCCACCATTGGCGGTTTCATCGCCGGCGGCTCCGGTGGCATCGGTTCGATCCGCCACGGCATGCTGCGCGATGGCAAGAACATCCAGGCGATCGCGGTGCTGTCGATGGAGAAGCTACCGCGGCGCCACGTCTTCACCGGCCCCGAAATCCTCGCCATCCATCATGCCTGGGGGCTGAACGGCGTCATCACCGAGGTGACGCTCGGCACCGTCGCGTCGCCGCGCTGGCGCAACATCATCGCTTCGTTCGACACTTATCGGCAGGCCTTCGAGGCCGGCATCGCGCTCGGCAACGCGCGCTCGCTGAACCTCAAGCTGCTGACAACGATAGACGGCCGCATCGCGGCTTCGATAACCAAGCTCGGGGAACTCGCAAGGCGCCGGCGCGACCTCGCCATCGTCATCGTCGCCGAGCCGGATGCGGCGGCGGTTCGCGACGTGCTGCGCGACCATGGCGGCACGGTCGAGATCGACCTCGACGCGGATGGCATCGCTGCCCCCGGCCTGCCGGCGCTCTCCGAATTTTCCTACAACCACACCACGCTGCAGGTGTTGAAGCAGGATCGCACTGTCACCAACCTGCAGGTGACTTGTCCTGCGCCGCTCGATAGCGGCCTGATAGAGCCGCTGCAGGAAATCTTCGGCGACGAGGTGCTGATGCATCACGAATTCGCGCTGCTCGACGACCGGCTGGTCGCCTTCGACCTGCCGATCCTGCGCTACACCGAAGACGCGCGCCTGACGGAAATCACAGCCATCTATGAAGCGCATGGACTGGGCACTTCAAACCCGCATGTTCCCTATGTCGAAGGCGGCAGCATGAAGCCGGATTTCAAACATCTGGCGTGGAAGAAGCGGCTCGACCCGGACGGTCTGCTCAACTCGGCGAAATCGCGTTTCTGGAACGAGGTGAAGCATTTGTCGGCCGAAGAGATCGAGGCCTTGCCTCGCCGGCGGATGAAGGATCGCAAATAGACTGGTTTTGGCGCCTGCGCGACTTGTGCCGCGCAGGCAGGTTCCGCTGCTAGTGCAAGTAACCGAGCAGCCAAAGAATAAGGATGACGGGCAAAGGTATCCCGATAAGCCAAAGCAATCCGCCTCGCAGCATGACGATCTCCAAAATGTTGCTATGTGAGGCAACGCTAATGCGCGATCTTGGTTCCTCGCCCGCGTTTCGTACGCTCGCGGCTGGCAGATATTCACACCTTCGCGAGAATCGTCTCGGCGATCCGGAGTTGGTCGTGAAGCCGCTACGCCGCAGCAGCGCGCCGCCGTTAGCCGTTTGTGCTGACCCCCTAAGACCTTGTGGCCATTTGTCTAAAGGCGATGAGAAGCCCGCAATTTCGTCCTTGAAAATCGCCTCTTTTTTCTCGCGGAGACGAAGCTGATTTATGGCTCTAACCCATTCAATTTCTTACAGGAATTTAATGTCTGCCGGAATTGCACGATAAAATCCGCGCGCCTATGCTTCGAATAGGATCGCGCCATTGTACCTGCCTTGGGCATGTCTGACGGCGCGATCGGCGAGGGTTCGACAAGCGGCTCTGCGCGGCGAACCTTCCTGGATGCGGCTCGAAGGACAGGTGAGAGAAGTGGACGACGAAGTCGTCAGCAGGCGCAAGCGCCGCAATGTGCCCGCGCCCCCGAGCGAGCCGCTGGCCGAGGTCCGGCCGCCGGTCGCGCGCCGCTCGCGGCGCGGCTGGATTGTCGCGCTGCTCTTGGTCGTTGCGGCGGCCGGGGTCGCGTTCTGGCTGCATCCTGTTCAGGTTCAGCAGCAAGGCCGCCACCGTGGCGGCCGTTTCCGCGGCGGCGATCTTGCGCAGCCGGTTGCCGTTGCGCCCGTGGCGCAGGCCGATATTCCGATCGTGCTCGAGGCGCTGGGCACCGTCACCCCGCTCTCGACCGTGACGGTGCGCGCGCAGGTCAGCGGCCAGATCACCCAGATCGGCTTCACCGAGGGCCAGAACGTGAAGAGAGGCGATTTCCTCGCCCAGATCGACGACCGCACGCTGAACGCCTCGCTGCATCAATGGCAGGGCCAGCTGGAGCATGACCAGGCGCTGCTTGCCGATGCCAAGCTCGACCTCGACCGCGATTTGAAGCTCACCTCCAACGCCATCACCCAGCAGGCGGTCGACCTGCAACGCGCGACGGTGCAGTCCGACGAGGGCACGGTGATGTCCGACCAGGCGCAGATCGAGGCCGTGCAGGTCAACATCGCCAACAGCCATATCACCGCGCCCGCCGACGGCCGCATCGGACTGCGCCTGGTCGATCAGGGCAACTACGTCACGCCGGGCGACGCCACCGGCATCGCGGTAATCGCTGAGATGCAGCCGATCTCGGTTCTGTTCTCGCTGCCCGAGGACAGCCTGGCGCAGGTGCTGGAGCAGACGCATGGCAATGCCGGGCTCAAAGCCACCTTGTTCGACCGCAACGACACCAAAGAGATAGCCGAAGGCACGCTGCAGACGATCGACAACCAGATCGATCCGACCACCGGCACGGTGAAGCTGCGCGCCGTCTTCCCCAACACCGACGGCGTGCTCTATCCCAACCAGTTCGTCAACGTGCATCTGCTGGTGCGCACGCTGACCGGCGTCAGCGTGCTGCCCAACGCGGCCATCCAGCACGGCGCGCCAGGCACTTTCGTCTACCAGCTCAACGACGACAGCACCGTCTCGGTGAAGACCGTTATGCTCGGCCCGGGCAACGCCACCGTCACGCAGCTGCTCTCCGGTTTGGCGCCAGGTGCCAAGGTCGTGGTCGACGGCGTCGACCGGCTCAAAGACGGCGCCAAGGTTACGGTGCCCGACAATGCCGCGCCAGCCTCGGGAACAGCGCCGGCCGCCGGCGCCGCGCCCGCGCAGCCGCAAGCAGCTGCGGCGAGCAGCCCGGCTGCCGGCACGCCGCCGGCCAGCTCCGGCAACACGCCCGCCAATTCCGGCAACGCCGCCGCGGTCACCAATGGCCAGGGCGGCCGGGCAGGCGAGGGCGCGGACGCATCGGGCGATGCTTCCGGCCGTAAGCATCACCGCCATCATCGCCGCGACGGCGGCGCCAATGCCGGCAGCGGCGACAATGGCGGCGACAATGGCCAAGGCCAATGAGCACGCCGAGCGGCCTCGTCTCCGGCTGGTTGAACCCGTCGCGGCCGTTCATCCTGCGGCCGGTGGCCACCACGCTTGTCATGGCGACCATCCTGATCGTCGGCATGATCGCATACTTGTTCCTGCCGCTCTCGGCTTTGCCCGAGGTCGACTATCCGACGATCCAGGTTCAGACCTTCTATCCCGGCGCCAGCCCGGAGGTGATGACGACATCGGTCACGGCACCGCTGGAGCGCCAGTTCGGCCAGATGCCTGGGCTGGAGCAGATGTCGTCGGGCTCTTCCGCCGGCGCCTCGGTCATCACGCTGCGCTTCAGCCTCGACCTCAGCCTCGACATCGCCGAGCAGGAGGTGCAGGCGGCGATCAACGCGTCGGGCAATCTTCTGCCCGCCGACCTGCCGGCGCCGCCGATCTACGCCAAGGTCAACCCGGCCGACGCGCCGATCCTGACGCTGGCGATCACCTCGAAGACGCTGCCGCTGACGCAAGTCGAGAACTATGCCGAGACCCGGCTGGCGCAGAAGATCTCGCAGCTTCCCGGCGTCGGCCTGGTCAGCATCTCCGGCGGCGAGCGGCCGGCCGTTCGCGTGCAGGTCAAGCTCAAGGCGCTGGCCGCCATGGGCCTCAACATCGACGATCTGCGCACCACCATCGGCACGCTCAACGTCAACACGCCGAAGGGCAGCTTCGACGGGCCGGCGCGCTCCTACACCATCAACGCCAACGACCAGGTCGCCGATCCCAAGACCTATGCCGACATGGTGATCGCCTATCGCAACGGCGCGCCGGTGCGGCTGGGCGAGGTGGCCGACATTATCGAAGGCCCCGAGAATTCCAGGCTGGGCGCCTGGGAAAACCGCACGCCGGCAATCATCCTCAACATCCAGCGCCAGCCGGGCGCCAATGTCATCCGCGTCGTCGACGGCGTGAAGGCGCTGCTGCCGCAATTGCGCGCCGGCCTGCCGGCGGCGCTCAGCGTCGAGCCGCTGACCGACCGCACCACCACCATCCGCGCCTCGGTCGACGACGTCCAGTTCGAGCTGGCGATGGCGGCGCTGCTGGTCGTCCTCGTCACCTTCCTGTTCCTGCGCAACATCCCGGCGACGATCATCCCCAGCCTGTCGGTGCCGCTCTCCTTGGTCGGCACTTTCGCGGTGATGTATCTGTGGGGCTTCAGTCTCGACAATCTGTCCTTGATGGCGCTCACCATCGCGTCCGGGTTCGTCATCGACGACGCCATCGTCATGATCGAGAACATCTCGCGCTTCATCGAGCATGGCGACGATCCGGTGACCGCCGCGCTCGAAGGCTCGGCCCAGATCGGCTTCACCATCATCTCGCTCACCGTCTCGCTGATCGCGGTGCTGATCCCGCTTCTGTTCATGGGCGACGTCGTCGGCCGCCTGTTCCACGAATTCGCCATCACTCTAGCCATCGCCATCGTCATTTCGGCCATCGTCTCGCTGACCTTGGTGCCGATGCTCTGCGCCAGGCTGTTGAAGCCGCCGGCCGAGCGCAGGCCGGGCGCGCTGTCACGCTGGAGCGAGGGCGCCTTCCACGCGGTCGCCAATGGCTATGGCGCTGCGCTGCGCTGGGTGCTCGACCGCCAGGCGCTGACATTGCTGGTGGCGGTCGCAACGCTGGCGCTCACCGTCTATCTCTACATCGCCATCCCGAAGGGCTTCTTTCCCGTGCAGGACACCGGCGCCATCTCGGCCATCACCGAAGCGGCGGGTTCGGCTTCCTATGCCGACATGGCGGCGCACCAGCAGGCGCTGGCCGACGCGATCCTGAAGGATCCCGATGTCGCCAGCCTGTCGTCCTTCATCGGCGTCGACGGCCAGAACATGACCGCCAACAGCGGCCACATGCTGATCAATCTGAAACCGCGCGACGAGCGCACTGACGACGCCAGCGCCATCATCCGCCGGCTGACGCAGGAGACGGCCCAAGTCACCGGAATAGCGCTGCACATGCAGCCGGTGCAGGACCTGACGGTCGATTCCACGATCAGCGCTTCGCAATACCAGTATGTGCTGCAGGATTCCGATCCGGTCGAGCTGGCGGCATGGACGACCAAGCTGACCGACAGGCTCACGGCGCTTCCGGAACTCGCCGATGTCGCCAGCGACAGCCAGCAGAGTGGGCTTGCCGTCGACGTCACCATCGACCGCGCCACGGCGGCGCGCTTCGGCATCACGCCGGCAACGGTCGACAATGCGCTTTACGACGCCTTCGGCCAGCGCATCATCTCCACCATCTTCACCCAGTCGAACGAATACCGCGTCATCCTCGAAGCCGATCCATCGGTCGGCCAGACGCCGGCCTCGCTGGGCTCGATCTATTTGCCGTCCTCGGGCGCCGGCCAGGTGCCGCTGTCGGCGATCGCCAGCATCAATGTCCGGCAGGCGCCGCTGCTGGTGAACCACCTGGCGCAATTCCCGGCCGCGACCATTTCGTTCAACCTTGCCCCCGGCGTCTCGCTCGGTGATGCCACCGCGGCGATCACCGCCGCCGAGAAGGACATGCAGCCGCCCGCCGGCCTGACGACCGGCTTCCAGGGCGCCGCCCTTGCGCTGCAGAGCTCGCTGTCCAACGAATTGCTTCTGGTGCTGGCGGCGGTCGCCACTGTCTATGTCGTGCTCGGCGTGCTCTACGAAAGCTTCATCCATCCGCTGACCATTCTGTCCACGCTGCCCTCGGCGACCGTCGGCGCGCTGGTCGCGCTGATGCTCGCTGGCCATGACCTCGATGTCATCGGCATCATCGGCATCGTGCTGCTCGTCGGCATCGTCAAGAAGAACGCCATCATGATGATCGACTTCGCGCTGCAGGCAGAGCGGCTGCAGGGGCTCGATCCGCGCGAGGCGATCTACGAGGCGTGCCTGCTCAGGCTCCGTCCGATCCTGATGACGACGTTCGCCGCGCTCTTCGGCGCGCTGCCGCTTCTGGTCGGCGGCCTGGCCGGCTCGGAATTGCACCAGCCGCTCGGCATCACCATCGTCGGCGGCCTGATCGTCAGCCAGGTGCTGACGCTGTTCACCACGCCGGTCATCTATCTTGCCTTCGACCGGCTGACGCGGCGCGGCTCCGGCGTCGTCGAAGCCTCCGCCGGCGGGTCCGCGCCGTGAACCTCTCGGCCCCGTTCATCGCGCGGCCGGTCGCCACGACGCTGCTCGCGATCGGCCTCGCCGCCGCCGGCCTGATCGCCTATTTCAATTTGCCCGTGGCACCTTTGCCCAAGGTCGATTTCCCCACCATCTCGGTGCAGGCCTCGATGGCGGGCGCCAGCCCCGACACGATGGCGACCGATGTCGCGGCGCCGCTGGAGCGCCATCTCGGCCAGATCGCCGGCGTCTCCGAGATGACCTCGCGCTCCGGCACCGGCTCGACCAATGTCGTGCTGCAATTCGACCTCGACCGCGACATCAACGGCGCCGCGCGCGACGTCCAGGCCGCCATCAACGCCGCGCGCGCCGACCTGCCGTCGGACCTGCGCAGCAACCCGACCTATCGCAAATACAATCCCGCCGACTCGCCCGTGATGATCCTGGCGCTGACCTCGCGCACGTTGACGCCCGGCCAGCTCTACGATGCCGCCGCGACCGTGCTGCAGCAGCGCCTGTCGCAGGTCGAGGGCATCGGCAATGTCGACCTCGGCGGCTCGTCGCTGCCGGCAGTGCGCGTCGAGCTCAATCCCGGCGCGCTGTTCGACTACGGTATCGGCCTGGAGGATGTGCGCGCAGCCCTTGCCTCGGCCAATGCGCGCAGCCCGAAAGGTTTCGAGGAAGACGGCGCGCTGCGCTACCAGCTCTACACCAACGACCAGGCGAGCCATGCCGCCGATTTTCGCGATCTGGTGATTGCCTGGCGCAACGATGCGGCGGTCAGGCTGCGCGACATCGCCGATGTCGAGGATTCCGTTGAGGACGTGCGCAATCTCGGCCTCGCCAATGGCGAGCCGGCGGTGCTTCTGGTGCTCTACCGCGAGCCCAACGCCAACATCATCGAGACCGTCGACCGCGTCCGCGCCCTGATCCCGACGCTGCAGGCCTCGGTGCCGGCCGACGCGCGGCTCGGCATCGCGACCGACGGCTCGACCACCATTCGCGGTTCGCTGCACGACACCGAGCTGACGCTGGTGCTGGCGGTGCTGTTGGTTATCCTCGTGGTGTTCTGCTTCCTGCGCGACTGGCGCGCGGCGCTGATCCCGAGCGTTGCGCTGGTGGTCTCGATCCTCGGCACTTTCGGCGCCATGTACCTGCTCGGCTTCACGCTCGACAATCTGTCGCTGATGGCGCTCACGATCGCCACCGGCTTTGTCGTCGACGATGCCATCGTGGTGCTGGAAAACATCACGCGCCACATCGAGGACGGCATGCCGCGCGGCAGGGCGGCGCTGGTCGGCGCCAGGGAAGTCGGCTTCACGGTGCTGTCGATGAGCGCCTCGCTGGTCGCCGTCTTCCTTCCGATCCTCCTGATGGGCGGCATACTCGGCCGCCTGTTCCAGGAATTCGCCCTGACGCTGTCGCTCTCGATCGCGATTTCGCTCGTCCTGTCGCTGACGGTGACGCCGATGATGTGCGCGCATTTCCTGCGTCCGGGCGCGACCCCGTCGACCGGACGCTCGATCCTTGCCCGCTTCGGCGAAGGCGTCTTCGAACGCGTCCGCGCCTTCTATGGCCGCTCGCTGGCCTGGTCGCTCGACAATTCGGAAATCATGCTGGTGGTGCTTCTCGCGGCCATCGTCTTCAACGTCTATCTCTATACGGTGGTGCCGAAGGGCTTCTTCCCGCAGCAGGACACCGGCGAGCTGATGGGCGGCCTGCGCGCCGACCAGGCTATCTCCTTCCAGCTGATGCGCCAGAAATTCGAGCGGCTGGAATCGATCCTCAAGAGCGACCCGGCGGTCGAGAACGTGGTCGGCTATATCGGCGGCCGGCAGACCAATTCCGGCTTCGTCCAGGTCGCGCTGAAGCCGAAGGGCGAGCGGGCGCCGCTGCAAATGGTGCTGACCCGGCTGCGCGCGCAACTCGGGCAGTTGCCCGGCGCGGAGCTCTTCCTCAATCCGCGCCAGGAGATCAGGGTTGGCGGCCGGCAGAGCCTTGCGACCTACCAGTACACGCTGCAGGCCGACACCACCGCTGATCTCGACGAATGGACGCCGAAGCTGGTCGATCTCCTCAAGCAGTCGCCGGAGCTCACCGACGTCAACTCCGACCGCGACGAGGCCGGGCTCGAAACCAACATCACGGTCGATCGCGAGAGCGCTGCGCGTCTCGGCCTGACCCCGGCCAGCATCGACGCCACGCTCTACGACGCCTTCGGCCAGCGCCAGGTGTCGACCATCTTCAACGCCCGCAACCAGTACCATGTCGTCATGGAGGTGGCGCCGCGCTATCTGCAGGATCCGAGCGCGCTGAACGGCATCTATGTCAGCACCTCGGGCGCTGCGGCCAGCGGCACGCAACAGACCAACGCGCTTGCCGGCAGCCTGACGGGCTCGCTGCGGAACCAGGCTACCAACGCCATCGCCGTCACCGGCCATGGCAGCGCCTCGAGCGGCGCGGCGGTCAGCACCTCCGCCGAAAAAATGGTGCCGTTGGCCGCCTTCAGCACCTATGGACCGGCGACCATGCCTTTATCGGTCAACCACCAGGGCCATTTCGTCGCCACGACCATTTCGTTCAATCTCGCCGACGGCGCGACGCTCGGCGACGCCTCGGCCGCGATCGACCGCGCCATGGCCGAGCTGAAGATGCCGGTCACGATCCATGGCTCACTGGCCGGCACAGCGCTCGCCTTCCGCGCCAACCTGCTCAACGAATTGCTTTTGATCGCAGCCGCACTTGCCACGATCTATGTCGTGCTCGGCGTGCTCTATGAAAGTTATGTCCACCCGATCACCATCCTGTCGACGCTTCCTTCGGCCGGCATCGGCGCGCTCTTGGCGCTCATCGTCACCGGCATGGAGTTCGACGTGATCTCGCTGATCGGCATCATCCTGTTGATCGGCATCGTCAAGAAGAACGCCATCATGATGATCGACATGGCCTTGCAGGCAGAGCGGCTGGAAGGGCTCTCGTCCCGCGACGCCATCCACAAGGCCAGCGTCCAGCGCTTCCGGCCGATCATGATGACGACCTTCGCGGCGCTGCTCGGCGCGCTGCCGCTGGCGATCGAGACCGGCACGGGCGCGGAACTGCGCCAGCCGCTCGGCGCGGCGATCGTTGGCGGCCTCATCGTCTCGCAGTTGCTGACACTCTACACGACGCCGGTCGTCTATCTCTATCTCGACCGTCTCAGCGCGAGGAAGCCATCGCTGCGACTCGCTCCGGCGGAGTGATCCCGATCACTCGCCGGTGATGCGCCGGTGCACGCGACCGAGGCTCTCCGCGAAGGCCTCGAACGTGCCCCGCTCGGTCAGTTCGCGCAGCACCTGCTCGTTGATGCCGCCGCGCGTCGCATAGTCCTGCGCAAGATGCATGAAATCTTCGTCCGGCGCCGTATCCGGCGCGTTGGCCAGCGCCTTGTAGATGCTGGTGATGTAGTCGCGGGCCTTCTCGCCCGGCACACCCTGGCCGCGCACCCAGGTGTGGATCGTGTCGAGATATTTGAAATAGCTGGCATAGGTCGCGGTGACGACGCTCAACGCATCGAACTCGCTTTGGTCCTCGACTTCGATCACGCCGCCCAGCCGGCCGAAGAACGCCGCCATGATCGGGTCCGGCGGACAGACGATCGTCGCGCCCTGCAGGCTGGCGATCATCGGCATCGGCAGGGCCTTGCCGACATGCGCAGCCGGCGCCACCAGCGCGGCGATCTCCTCGCGCGATATCGTGGCGATCAGGCTGACGACATGATGGTCCGGCCGGAACCGCAGTTCCTTCAGCACCTCGTGCGCGATCTGCGGCCGCACCACAAGCATGACGGTGTCGCACTGGTCGAGCACGGCCTGGTTGTCGGCGGCGATGCGCACGTCCGGAAAGCGCCGGGCAAGCTCCGCGGCGATCTCTTCGTTGCGCGGCGAAACCGCCACCGAGGTCGTCTCCCCCGGCAGCGATTTCAGCCCGGTGACGATGGCCGAGCTCAACGCGCCCGTGCCGACAAAGCCAAGTCTCATGGAAGTTTTCGTCCTGTTTCGGATTGCCGCCGACAATAGCGACGGTTCCGTTGCCGGCAAGGGGAGGCGACGTTCCGGCCATGCCCGCGGCCGGACCGCGCCTTGAAGATGGGCCTGGGCTGTTACCCGCGATTAAGGCCGGACTGATACATTCCGCCGCGTTCGATCGGGGAATGTGGCCGTGAGCCAGCGCGCGTTCATCACTCTGCTCATTCTGATGGCGGTGCTCGTGGCACTGTCGGCGACATCGTTCCCGGGCGCCCTGATCGGCTTCCTCTTCGGCATCGCCATTGCCTTCTTCGTCGCCGGGCCGGTCATGCTGATCGGCAAGGTGCTCGATAATAACGGCATTACGATATCCGGTCAGACAGCCCTGTGGGTGCTCGCCGGCTTTTATGCGCTGCTCGTTCTCGCCGCGGCATTCCAGATCTGGCGCCGGCTTCAGCGTCAGGAACCCGATCAGGCGCGATCCGCGGGGCTGCGGCTGGGGCTGCTCGTCGCACTCCCCGCGATGGCGTGGCTGTCGGTGAACGCGATGAAGGACGCCTGGCCTTGAGGCTGCCGCAACTGCGGCAACCTCATTGACGGGCTCGGCTCACCGCTTCGGTCCAAAGCCCGGATAGGGGTTGAGCGGCACAACGGCCGCGATGTCCATCATGCCGGCCTCGATCAGCGGCAGCGTGGCAAGGTGGCCGCGCACTTCGGCGTCGTCCGCCGCCTCGAACATGATGCCGGTGCCGGGAATGTCGCCGCGGTTCCAGATCTGGCGCACGGCGCCTTGCGCGTAGAGCGTCTTGCGTTGCTCGGATTCGGGCGGCAGCAGCGGCGCGAAATCGGCGTCGCTGAACTTTTCGGTGTTGCGGGTGAGCAGGGCAAAGAACTGCATGGCGGTCTCCTTTGTGGCAAGTTGATGCCGGCAGGTATCGCGCTGGCTGGCCAGACTGTCCAAGACTGATTAGGCTATAGTTGAGACTGAAAAGGTCTTGACCGTTGAAGGCGAAAAAATGCTCGACCTGCGCCAGATCAGATACTTCGTCGCCGTCGCCGAGGCTGGCAATGTCGGCCGCGCCGCCGCGCAATTGCACATCTCGCAGTCGCCCTTGAGCCGGCAGATCATCCAGCTCGAGGAGCAGCTCGGCGTCGCCTTGTTCGAGCGCGCGAAGCAGCGCGTCCATCTCAACGCCGAGGGCAGGGCCTTCCTTGCCGAGGCCCGCGCCTTGCTTGCCAATGCGGCGCGGCTGGAAGAGCTCGGCCGCAACCTCGCCAGCGGCGCGACCGGCAGCCTCGCCATCGGCTATGTCGAGGGCGCGGTGCATTCCGGGCTGGTCGCCGCGATGCTGCGGGATTTTCGCAGAGAGCGGCCGGATTTCCATCTGCAATTGCGCAGCCGGCGGACAGCGGCGCAGTTCGAGGATCTGCGCCAGCGCGCGCTCGACCTCGGCTTCGTCTATTCGCCAGCGCCGGAAGGCGACCCCGATCTTGCAAGCATGCTGGTGCGGCGCGAGCCGCTGGTGCTGGCAATGCCGGAGGGTGATCCGCTCGCCGATGTCGCCGACATCCAACCTAGCCAGCTCGACGGCCGCGTCTGGATCACTGTCGTGCGCCAGCCTGGCGACACCAACCGCGCGCAGTTCCTGGCGGCTTGCGCCGAATCCGGCTTCATGCCCGATATCGCCTATGAGACGGCCGATCCCTTGACCTCGCTCGGCCTGGTCAGCGCCGGCCTCGGCCTCGCCACGGTCCAGCAAAGCCTGCGAAGCGCGACACCCCCGGGCGTCGTCTTCCGCGACCTGCCGTGGTTCAAACGCAGCGTTTCGATCCACCTCGCCTGGCGGCGGAATGACCGGCGGGCGGTGATTGGGGATTTGAGGAGGGCAGTAGGCAGTAGGCAGTAGGCATGCTTGCCTATTGCCTATTCCCTACTGCCTACATCTTGTCTATCAACGACCGCACGCCTTCCGTCGGCGCGTCGACCGACGATCCGGCCACCATGATGGCGGCGACGATCGCCTCCGGGTCGTCGACGACCAGCGGTTTTACCCGCTGCGCGGTGTGGATGAAGCCTTCGGCCGCCATGTGCTCGATCAGCGCCAGCATAGGGTCCCAGAAACCCTTGACGTTGGCAAAGACGATCGGCTTGCGGTGATGGCCGAGTTGCGCCCAGGTCATGATCTCGACGATCTCCTCCACCGTGCCTATGCCACCGGGCAGCGCCACAAAGGCGTCGGATTTCTCGAACATGCTGTGCTTGCGCTCGTGCATGTTGTCGGTGATCAAGAGTTCGTCGAGCTTGTCGAGCGCGGTCTCGGTCGCCTCCTTGTTGATCAGGAAGCGCGGGATGATGCCGGTGACCTTGCCGCCGGCCTTGAGCGCGCCGTCGGCGACAGCGCCCATGATGCCCTTGGTGCCGCCGCCATAGATGAGGCGCAACCCGGATTTGGCAAGCGAGCGGCCGAGCGTGTGGCCGGCCTTGATATAGGCCTCGTCGCGGCCCGGAGACGAGCCGCAATAGACGCAGACGGATCGAATCGTGTTCATGGCGATGATTGGTGATGGGGACGGTTGGCCGGGTCAAGCCCGCGGACGGGCTTTTTCTTGTCGGACTCGGGAAAACAGGCTAGACCGGGCGTTAGGTGGCTAAGGGGGCAATACGGAATTATGGCTATCAATCCTTCTAAGGCGTTTTTGTTCGCGGCGGGCGGCGTTGTCGCCGTCGCGGCGGTCGCCTACGGCTCGGGCGCGCTCGACCCTTATATCAACAACCAGAAGCCGGCGCAGGTCGCGACGCTGCCGCAGACCGCTGCGAAACCGGCTGAATCCTCGAGCACGAGCACAGAGGCGCGTGTGCCCCAGGCTCCTTCAAACACAATGGCTCCGGCGAACACGATGGCGCCCGCCAATAAGATTGCGCCGGCCAACAACGCCATGGCGTCGGCCGCCCAGGCGCCCGCCGCCGCCGGTCCGACGCTGCCGACCTTCGATGTCGTGCGCGTCGAGGGCAATGGCTCGATCGTCGTCGCCGGCAGCGCAGCGCCCAACGCCAAGGTCGAGATTTTGAATGAGGGCACGGTGCTCGGCTCGACCGATTCCGGTCCCGACGGCGCCTTCGCCATCGTGCTCGACGATCCGCTGAAGCCGGGCGACTATACGATCACCCTGCGCCAGACGGTTGGCGGCACGACCGTCGCCTCGGCCCAGACCGCCGTCGTCTCAGTGCCGCAGAGCCCGACCGGCCAGGTGCTGGCCATGGTCGAGGAGCCGGGCAAGGCCTCGCAGTTGATCACCGTTCCTGAGGCCGAGACCAAGCCGGCGGCGCCGGCCGCTAGCGATCAGGCGGCGGCGCCCACGGAGCAGGCTCCGGCACCGACCGCGTCCAGCACGGCGCCGACCGCGCCCGCCGCCACCGACCAGGCTCCGGCGACCGCGCCGGCTGTGGCCGCCGCGGCGGAGCCCAAGATCGCCGTCGAAGCGGTCGAGATCGACGGCAGCAAGATCTTCGTCGCCGGCACGGCCGATCCCGGCCGCAAGGTGCGCGCCTATGCCGACGCCATCCTGCTCGGCGACGCCAAGACTTCGGCCGACGGGCATTTCCTGATCGAAGCGACGCGCGACATTCCGGTCGGCAGCTACACCATCCATGTCGATGGCCTGGACAATGATGGCGTCAAGGTCGTCGCCCGCGCTGCCGTCCCGTTCGAGCGCGAGCCCGGCGAGTCGGTCGCCGCCGTCGCCCCAAGCGAGACAAAGCCGGCGCAGGCCAAGCCGGCCGAGACCAAGACCGCCGAAACCACGACCGAGACAGCAACGGCCGAAGCGGCCAAGCCCGCCCCGGCCGCCGGGGCTGCTGCCAAGGTTGCCGAGGCGGCGCCCTCGACCGACGTGCCCGAAACGGTCGCGCCGAAGCTCGAACATGCCGACGGCTCCGTCATCATCCGCCGCAACGACACGCTCTGGCGCATCTCGCGCCGCGTCTACGGCCATGGCACTCGCTTCTCGACGATCTATCTGGCCAACAAGGACCAGATCCGCGATCCCGATCGCATCTGGCCGGGCCAGGTGTTCAAGGTGCCCTCGACTTCGAAGGAAGGCGAGGCCGCCGACATGAAGGCCATGGGCGAGCAGATGACAGCCACGCCGGCGAAGACGGAGTAGGCGATTAGCTGATCTCCCTCCTTGCGGGGGATGCCCGGCAGGGCAGAGGGGGGTGCTGTCCCGCCAGCACCTCAAATCTACCCATCCGTCCAGCTTGCCCCATTCCCCTTCATCGTCTATCGCCGATGGACGATGGCCGAATCCTCCGAAATCCGCTGCAGCGACAGCCACGCCATGGCGCTCCGCCTGGCAGCGCTCTCGCATCCGGCGCGCATCGAGATCCTGAAGCGCCTTTCGGCCAGCCGCTGCTGCTCGTGCCGTGAGGTGGTCGACCATCTCGACCTCGCACAGTCGACCGTCTCGCAGCATCTTAAGATCCTGGTCGAGGCCGGGCTCGTCAGTTTCGAGGCCGACCGCCAGCGCTCGCGCTATGCCGTCGACCACGCCGCGCTTGAGGGCGTCTCGGCCTCGCTCACCCGACTCGTCAACTTCTGCTGCCCCAGCGGTTTACCCAAAAGGCAAGACTAGTGGCCGAAAAGACCGTATCCGCCGAAGCCGGCACCCTCACCACGCTACGTAATCTGTGGCCCTATATGTGGCCGGCCGAACGCGCCGATCTCCGAGCCCGCGTCACCTGGGCGACGCTGCTTCTGGTCGTCGCCAAGCTGACGCTGGTCGCCGGCCCCTATTTCTTCAAATGGGCGACCGACGCGCTGGCCCACGCCTCGAAGACGCCGCCGCCGCTGCCGTCCTTTTTGCTGGCGCCGGTGGCGCTGGTCATTGCCTACAACGTCCTGCGCCTGATCCAGCTCGGCTTCAACCAGCTGCGCGACGCGCTCTTTGCCCGGGTCGGCCAGTATGCGGTGCGCCAGCTCGCCTTCCGCACCTTCGTCCACATGCACCAGCTGTCGCTGCGCTTCCATCTCGAGCGCCGCACCGGCGGCCTGTCGCGCATCATCGAGCGCGGCACCAAGGGCATCGAGACGATCGTGCGCTTCATCATGCTGAACACGGCGCCGACGATCCTCGAATTCGCGCTGACCGCCGGCATCTTCGCCTTCACCTACGGCTGGAAATATGTGGCCGTGGTGGCGCTCACCGTCAGCCTCTATGTCTGGTTCACCGTCAAGGCCAGCGACTGGCGCATCTCGATCCGCCGCGACATGAACGACAGCGACACCGACGCCAACACCAAGGCGATCGACTCGCTTCTTAACTTCGAGACGGTCAAATATTTCACCAATGAACGCATGGAGGCCGAGCGTTTCGACCGCTCGATGGCGCGCTACGAGATCGCCGCGACGAAAACCTGGACATCGCTCGGCTGGCTGAACTTCGGCCAGGGCGTCATCTTCGGTCTGGGTACCGTCATCGTCATGTGCATGTCGGCGCTGGAGGTGCAGGCCGGCAGGCAGACGGTCGGCGATTTCGTCTTCATCAACGCCATGCTGATCCAGCTTTCGGTGCCGCTCAACTTCATCGGCTTCATCTACCGCGAGATCCGGCAAGGGTTGACCGACATCGAGCACATGTTCGACCTGCTCGACGTGCCGCAGGAGATCGTCGACAAGCCGGATGCGAAGCCTTTGAAGGTCGGCCCCGGCAAGGTCGAGTTCCGCGACGTGCATTTCTCCTATGATCCCAACCGCAAGATCCTGAAGGGCGTCTCCTTCGAGGTTCCGGCCGGCAAGACGGTGGCGATCGTCGGCCCGTCCGGGGCCGGCAAGTCGACCATTTCCAGGCTCCTATTCCGCTTCTACGACGTGCAGGGCGGCCAGGTGCTGATCGACGGCCAGGACATCCGCGACGTCACGCAGGAGAGCCTGCGCGCCGTGCTCGGCATGGTGCCGCAGGACACTGTGCTCTTCAACGACACCATCGCCTACAACATCCGCTACGGTCGCGTCGGCGCCAGCGAGGAGGAAGTGCGCAAGGCGGCCGAGCTCGCCCAGATCGGGCCGTTCATCGACAAGCTGCCCGAAGGCTACCGCGCGATGGTCGGCGAGCGTGGGCTTAAACTGTCGGGCGGCGAGAAGCAGCGCGTCGCGATCGCCCGCACCATCCTCAAGGCGCCGCTGATCCTGATGCTGGACGAGGCGACCTCGGCGCTGGACAGTCACACCGAGCAGGAAATCCAGGCAGCGTTGGACCAGGTCAGCAAGGGCCGCACCACCATCGTCATTGCCCACCGGCTGTCGACGGTGGTCTCGGCCGACGAGATCATCGTGCTCAAGGACGGCCAGATCGCCGAGCGCGGCACCCATGCGGCGCTGCTGGCCAAGCACGGCCTCTACGCCTCGATGTGGGACCGCCAGCGCGAAGCGACCGAAGCCGAGGAGCGCCTGCGCATCGCCCGCGAGAGCGACGAGCTTGGGGTGATTGTGCGCAGGAGGACTTCGGAGGTTGGCTGAGGCCTCTTCCTTCTCCTGCAGGGTGAGAAGGAAGAGCCAAATTCCCCTTGACCTCAACTTACCTTGACCTTGCAAACCGTCTCCGAGCCTCCTGCCAAGCAACCCTTCCAAACGGAGATGGATCGAAATGAGCACCAGAAATCACCGCACCGGTAGCGTGTTCCGGGTCGACAAATTCGTCGTGCCGGCGGAGGCACGCGCGGAAATCCTCGGCAAGGTCTTCATGACGCACGAACTGCTGCGCCAGCAGGATGGCTTCGTGCAGGATTTCCTGCTCGAACAGTTCTCCGGCCCCGGCGAGTTCAACATCGTCACCATGGTCGAGTGGGAAAGCCAGGATGCCGTCGACAAGGTGGTGCCGATCGTCAGGGCCGCGCATGAACGCATCGCCTTCAGCGCGCAGGAAACCATCGCGCGCCTCGGCGTCAAGGCCGACATCGCCAACTACCAGCGCGTACCGGAGCTGTAAGGCCATCCGGCTCCGGACACGGAGACAGCGGCGCTCAGCACCTGACCGGTGCGGGCGTCGCTGACCATATGCTCGAAGCCCCGCCATTCGGCGGCGGTGATGAACAGCGTCCTGCCGTCGGCGCCGCCCAGCATGCAGGCAAAGCAGCCGCGATCGGTCGCGATCCCGTCGAGCTTCACGCCGCCCTCGCGCACACGCACGCAGTGCCGGTTGGGCACATCAGCGTACCAGACACAGCCTTCCGCATCGATGCAAATGCCGTCGGGATAATCGTTCCCGAGGCGCGCCCAGACGCGGCGGTTGAAAAGGCCGCCATCGGTGGCGATGTCGAAGGCGGTCAATCGGTTAGCGTGGGATTCGGCGACGATCAGTGTCTTGTTGTCCGGCGTCACCGCCATGCCGTTGGCGAAGGCGATGTCCTCGGCGACCTGCCGCACGCTGCCGTCCGCTGCGACCAGCACGATCGTGCCCGGCCCGAAATGCTCGCCCGGCGCCGGCGCCGGACCGCCTCCATTGACGTAGCCGCGCCCGTCGACGACGATTTCGTTCCAGGGGTTCTTCGACAGATGTCTGAGATCGGCATGGGTGACGAGCGTCCCGTCTGCTTCCTGCCTGAGCAGCAGGCCTTCCCGGCCCGAGACGATAAGCAGCCGGCCATCCGGCAACCAGTCGATCGAATAGGGCAGGATGGCCGGCACGGTGAGCATGACTTCGCTCTGGCTATCCTCGTCGACAGCGACGATCTCGCCGGTGCCCCAGTTGCAGAGCCAGAGCCGGCCATCATGCCAGCGCGGCGACTCGCCGAAGGCGAGGCCTGTTGTGACGATCTTGGCACTCATTGCAGGCGATTTCGGCGAAGGCATTGCGGGCTCCTTGGGTGTCCTCTCGCCAAGGACGCGTGGCGGAGCCGAGTTCCGACAGCAGGAGCAAAAGTCAGGTTTGCGCGCCGGCGCTGCCGTCCAGGCTTGTCCTCCCTCCATTGTTGCGTTGCGGGGAGGGGGGCTTTCCGCTATTGAGGCGCAACCTGAAACAGGGACCGTCCCAAGCCCTATGACGCTTCTCGACTCGGTCAAGAATACGTTCGTTCCCATCCATCGCGAAGGCTATCCCTTTATCGCCGCCTTCGCCGCGGCGACGCTGTTTCTCGGCTATTTCTCCTCGATCCTGTTCTGGATCGGGCTGATCCTCACCGCCTGGTGCGTCTATTTCTACCGCGATCCCGAGCGCGTCACGCCGGTCGACGACCGGCTGGTGGTGAGCCCGGCCGATGGCGTGATTTCGGCGGTCGGGCCCGCCGTGCCGCCGAGCGAGCTTGGCCTCGGCTCCGGCGAAATGACCCGCATTTCGGTGTTCATGAACGTGTTTTCCTGCCACATCAACCGCGCCCCGGTGCGCGGCCGGATCACGCGCATCGAGCACAAGCCCGGGAAATTCCTCAATGCCGAGCTCGACAAGGCAAGCGCCGAGAACGAGCGCAACGGCCTGGTCATCGACAGCCCGAACGGCACGATCGCCGCCGTCCAGATCGCCGGCCTTGTGGCGCGCCGCATCGTCTGCTGGGCCGAGACCGGCGGTACGATCGCGATCGGCGAGCGTTTCGGCCTGATCCGCTTCGGCTCGCGCGTCGACGTCTTCCTGCCGTCGGGCGCCGTGCCGCGCGTCGCGGTCGGCCAGACGGCGGTCGGCGGCGAGACCGTGCTTGCCGAATTCGGCGGCACCGCGGTCACGCCCTTGGTCAGGATTTCCTGAGCGTTGGGCGCGCCGTTCAAGAAATTCGAGGCGCATGCCAGCGGCGGTCCGCGCATCCGCGAGATCCCGATGCGCATGGTGCTGCCCAACCTGGTCACGGTGCTCGCCATCTGCGCCGGCCTTTCCGGCATCCGCTTCGCCTTCGAGAACCGCTTCGAGATCGCGGTGGTCATGGTGCTGCTTGCCGCCTTCCTCGACGGTATCGACGGGCGGCTGGCGCGCATGCTGAAGGCGACCTCGAAATTCGGCGCGCAGATGGATTCGCTGGCCGACATCGTCAATTTCGGCGTGGCGCCGGCGCTGGTGCTCTACGCCTTCCTGCTCGATCGCGCCGGCTCGCCCGGGTGGATCGCAGCACTTCTCTTCACCATCGCCTGCGGCATGCGGCTTGCCCGTTTCAACGTGCTGGCCGACGACACCGACCAGCCGGCATGGCAGACCGAATATTTCGTCGGCGTGCCGGCCCCGGCGGGTGCTGTGCTGGTCATGCTGCCGCTCTATCTTTATTTCCTGCGGCTTGGGCTGGAGCCCACCCGGCCGGCCGCCTTCATCGCCTCGGGCTTTACCGTATTGGTGGCGTTCCTGCTGGTCAGCCGCCTGCCGGTCTATTCGGGCAAGAGCGTCAAGATACCCGGCGATCGGGTGCTGCCGGTGATCCTCGGCGTCGTGCTCTACATCCTCTTGTTGATGGCCTATCCCTGGTACACGCTGACGGCTTCCGTCGCCGGCTATCTGCTTTTCCTGCCACTCTCGGTGCGCGCCTATTCGAAGCGGGCCATGCGCGAAGGCGAGAAGGTGCCGCCGTCGGATATCGGGTAGCTGGTAATCTTCCCCCTTGAGGGGGAGATCAGGCAGCGGCGCTCAGCCCCAGCCGGTCGATCGCCAGCTTGCGCGCCGATATGTAATCCGTCTTGCCCGAACCCAGCACCGGGATCTCGTCCACCTTGATGATGTCGTTCGGCACCATCAGCTCGGCCGCGCCGGCCTTCTTGCCGAACTGACGCAACTCCTCGGCGCTGGCGTCGTCGGCCGTGGTCACCAGCACAATGCGTTCGCCGCGCCTTTTGTCCGGCACGGCCACCGCCGCGTGGCGCTCTTCCGGCCATAGCGACTGCACCAGCATCTCGACGGCGCCCAGCGACACCATCTCGCCGGCGATCTTGGCGAAGCGTTTGGCTCGGCCACGAATGGCGATGAAACCCTCGCGGTCGATCGAGACGATGTCGCCGGTGTCGTGCCAGCCTTCCAGCGGCTGCAATTCGCCCGGCCTGTCGGCGGTCATGTAGCCCATCATCATGTTCGGCCCGTCGAGCCACAGCCGGCCGCCTTCGGCGATGCCGTCGACCGGCTCCAGCTTCATGCGGATCGCCGGCAGCGGCCGCCCGACCGTGCCGTCGCGGCCGTGGATGGCGGTGTTCACCGCCACCACGGGTGCGGCCTCCGTCAGCCCGAAACCTTCGACGATCGAGGCCTGGAAACGGTCGCGATAGGTGCGCCGCGTCTCCGGCTTCACCGCTTCGGCGCCGGCCACGACGAAGCGCAGGCTGGAGAAGTCGCCGTCCTTGGCGGTTCGGGCATAGTTGGCGAGGAAAGTGTCGGTGCCGAACATCACGGTCGGCTTCACCTTGCGGGCGATCTCGGGGATGATCTTGTAGTGCAGCGGCGAGGGGTAGAGGAACAGCTTTACGCCCAGGACCAGCGGCAGGATGGTGCCGCCGGTCAACCCGAAGGAATGGAACGCCGGCAGCACGTTGAGCAGGATGTCGGCCGGCGAGACGGAGACGCGTGCCTCGGCCTGCATGACATTGGCAAGCAGGTTGCGGTTCGACAGCACCACCGCCTTCGGCGTGCCTTCCGAGCCGGAGGTGAACAGGATCACAGCTGGTTTGCCCGCCTGCTGCCGCTGCAGCGGGAAGCGCCACAAAAGCGCGGCCGCGACCTTGTCCAGGGCCGTCACGCCGGCGCGCACATCCTCCAGCCACAGCATCTTGGCGCCGCCCGCTTCGACCGCGGCGACGATGTCGTCGATGGCGGCCTTTTCGATGAAGGGGCGGGATGAGACCACGGTGCGGATCACCGCGGTGCGGACCGCCGCGGTCACGCTCGCCGGACCGGCGGTGTAGTTGATCATCGCCGCGACGCGGCCCGCTGAGATCAGGCCGACGAAGGTGAGCACCACGCCATTGGCGTTGGGTAGGAGCACGCCGACCGCTTCGCCGGGCGCCGTCACCACCTCGAAATGGCGGCCGAGGACGCGCGCGCCGATGAACAGCTTGCGATAGCTGAGCGAGCCGGAAATCACGTCCTCGATGATCGGATGCGAGGGGCCGACGCGATCGGCGGCATCGCGCATGGCAAGGAACAGCCCGCGGTCGAGATTGGTACCGTAGAGCCGCGCTTCGGCGAAACGGTCGAACAGCGCGTTGGTGTTGGAGGCCATGTCCGGGTTGCGCGCCACCAGCTCGGCGATGGTCATCGGCTCCAGCACGCTCACCGAAAGCCGCGGGAACCAGTGGCGCGGCGCTTTCTCCTTCGGCGTCAGCGACACCGGCAGGTCGCGCGTGCCGGCGACGAAGATCGGCACGATGCGTGCGTCGGCCTGCATGGCGATGCGGGTGATGGCGCGAAACAGCCGGAAGGATTTGACGTCCGGCTCGACATCGTCGGGCAGGTAGACGGCGAGCCGCCCCTTGCCCTTCAGCACGCGCACCAGCCGCCGGCTGACGAAGACATGCTCGGCGTTGAAGGCGATGGTGCGGGCAAGCTCGCGCCAAGGCTCCAGCCAGGGCGAGCCTGCCGAGGCTTCGTCCAGGATATGCAGCGTGTCGTCGGGAAGCAGCGACAGCATCAGCGCCGGCTCGATGCGCGACTGGTGCGAGACCACATAGATCACCGGCGTCTTCGCGCTGCGGGCAATGCGGATGCGGTTGTCGGCGACGCGATAGGCGAGCTTGAACGGCACATAGAGCAGCGCCTGGGTGAAGCGCAGATCGAGCCGGAACCGTTCGATCACCGCGATCAGCAGCCAGGCAAGGACAAGGCCCGCCAGCAGCGCCAGGGTCAGGATCATGCCGCTCTCTCCCAGTCTCCTCGGCGCGGCTCTTGAGCGGCCGCTTCGGTGGCAGAGGGTAGCGGAAGTGGGGGCAAGGTCAATGCGGACTGAAGCAGTGCCTCCATCTCCACTTGAAAGGCTCTGACACATGTCGTAAATAAAATGACACGTGACGGAGAGGTAGAGATGGCCAGTTTCCCGACGGGGTTTGCCGAAGCACCACACATGGAGCCGGAGTTCGAACGGCTGATCGACCTGTTCGGCGGGCCGAAGGTTCTTGGATCCTCGGTATCCAGCCCGCTCGAGGCGCATGAAATGATCCTGCATGGAATTCCAAGCCAGGCTCTGGAAAGCCTCGTCAGGCAACTGACCGTCATCGAAGCAGATGCCTTCGAGGCGGCATTCGGCATGAGCGAGCGGACATTTCAGCGGCACAAATCGGATCACTCCCGGACGCTCAATCGGGAGCAAGGTTCAAGAACCTGGAATTTCGCCAGGGTTCTCACCAAGGCCACGTCTGTTTTCGGAAACCAGGAAGCGGCCGAGAAATGGATGATTGAGCCCGCCATGGGGTTGGACAACAGGCGACCGATCGATCTCTTGGCCACAGCGGCGGGTACCATACTTGTGCAGGAATTTCTCGAACGGCTCGACTACGGTGTCTACGCGTGACGCCTTTGCCAGGTTCTCTCGGAACGGGCGATGTCCTCGGCTGGAGACTTGATCACAAACGCTTCCAGGCAAGCTCGGACAGCGGCGAGGGAGCCTTCAAACTCGGGGGAAGGTGGAACAGCAAAGGCGTCAGGGCCGTATATGCGTCCGTTGACCCTTCGACCGCCATTCTCGAGATGGCGGTCCACAAGGGATTTCGCACGCTCGATACAGTCCGCCACGTGCTGACGGCATTCGAGATCGCCGATCCTTCGAAAATTCATGTGGTGGAAATCGGCGATATTCCAAACGCAAACTGGCTTCGGCCAGGCATTCCAAGCGCAGGGCAGCAACAGTTTGGCGACGGTCTCTTAGCGGAGCACCCCTTATTTCTGATTCCGAGCGCCGTGTCCCAGCATAGCTGGAACCTGGTGTTCGATCCCGGCCGCGCGAGCGGCCTCTACAAGCCGCGCCTGCAGGAGGATTTCGCGCTGGATACCAGGCTTCATCCTCCCGCGAGATAGCGTACCGTGCAGACAGGCGGCGGAGCGAAACACCCTATACTGCCTTCAGCCTCCCGCTGATGAACCGGAACTCCTGGCTCTTGCCGCCATAGCCATAGGCCGCCGCCGGCACCTCATGCACGAAGGCATAGCTTTCCTCATGCACACCGCCAAGCAGCCGGCCGAAAGCCTCGAAGATCGCCTTCAGATAGGCTTCGAGCTCGAGCTTGGTGTTGGTGCCGTCGACGACCTTGATGTCCAGCCAGAACGTGTTGGCGCCGTGCTCGGCCAGCGACTTGCCGCCGGCGAACCAGTGCTGCGGGTCGATGTAGTTGACCGCGACCGCGGTGATCGTCGGATCCTTGCGCAACTCCCTGGCGGTGATGTCGGTGGCCTCCTTGGCGATTGCCGCGGACAGCTTGGCGTCGGGCTTGCCGGTGATGCTGATGTTGATGATCGGCATGTCTTCTCTCCTTCGGTTTCGCGCGTCGCGCCTTCGATGGGAGAGATATGGGCGTATCCATTCGTCAATAAAATCGAATTGTTTTTGATAATTACTTCGATATTGTCGAAGTATGGAAACGCTCGATCCCGATCTTCTGAAAACCTTCCTCGCTTTCGTCGACGGCGGCTCGCTGGCCAGGGCCGCGTCCACTGTCGGGCGCACGCCGTCGGCGGTGACCGCGCAGATGCAGCGGCTCGAAGAGATCGTCGGCGAGCCGCTGCTCACCCCGCAGGGCAGGGGACGCGGGCTGACCCCGGCCGGCGAGGACCTCGTCGGCCATGCGCGGCGCATCCTTGCCGTACACACCGAGGCCTGGCTGGCGCTGAAGGGCGCGCGCGCCGGCGGCCGCATCGCCATCGGCACGACGCAGGATTTCGCCGATCAGGGCCTGCCGGACCTGCTCAGGGCCTTCGCCGTCAGCCATCCGCGCGTCAGGATCGAGCTGCGCGTCGGCCGCTCGCTGGAACTCGGATCGGCGCTGCAGGCGGGCCAGTTGGACCTCGCGATCACGATGCGCCATGCCCCGTCGCCGGATGAAACGGCCGTGATCAGCGAGCCGATGCTGTGGCTCTGCTCGGAAAAAGGCCTAGCAGCGCGGCCCGAAGCGGTGCCGCTGGCGCTGCTCGATCCCTATTGCGGCTTTCGCGAAGCCGCGCTCAATGCGCTCGACGCGGCCGGCCGCCGTTATCGCATCGCCGCCGGCAGCGCCAGCCTTGCCGGCCTGCGCAGCGCGGTCAATGCCGGCATCGCGCTGACGCCGCGCACCCGGCGTTTCGCCCATTCCGGCATCGTCGAGGCATCCGCCGATCTCGACCTCCCGCCGCTGCCGATGGCCGATTTCGCCATCCGGCTCGGCCGCGAGGCTCCTCGCCCGGCGCGGGATTTGGCGCAGCTTCTCGGCGACGGCCTGGCTTTGGCCTGAATGGAAACCGTGCCGCCATGTCCCGGGAGTTCCCCGAAGCAAACAATTCCCAAAGAAAAAGCCGACCTTTTTGCGGGTCGGCTTCTAGTCGGACGGGTCGAGGGGTTTGGGGGGACTTGGGGGGTGACCCGTCGAACCAACAATGCCTGACTCGGATGATGGTTCCATGACTGCGAAAATAATTTACGATCGCGCCGATTTCGCCTTCAACCAGTCGCGGCCGGCATGCGCGAAGACCGCGCAAAGCACGATAGCGCCGCCGATGATGCTGGCCATCGGCGGGATTTCGCCGAGGAACAGCAGGGCAAAAAAGATGGCGAACGGCACCTCGGCCGAGCCCAGCAGCCCGGCTTCCGCCGACGGGATGAGCCGCGACCCTTCCGTCCACAGGATCGAAGCCAGCGCGAAAGAGCAGCCGAAAGTGGCGAGCAGCGCCATGTCGCGGGTGGACACGGCCAGCGGATCGGTGACGAACCAGCCGAGCACGAAAAGCAGGACGGCCGAGACAGCACCCGCCCAGACGACCGGCGAATCGCGAAAAGCGCGCACCATGATCATGTAAAGCGCGCTGCCGGCGGTCATCAAAAGCGCCAGCCCATCCCCGAACAGATGCCCGTTGCCGAGGCCGGCGCCCACCATGATGGCGACGCCGCAAAGCGACACCGCCGCCGCCAGCATCGTCTGCAGCCGGAATTTCTCCCGCACCAACAGGAAAGCGAGCAGCGCCGCGATGAAGGGCGAGGTCGCGTAGATGACGGCGACATTGGCGACATAGGTGAATTTGAAGGCCGAGATGAAGGCGATGCTGGCCGCTGCCCCTTCGACTGCCAGCAGCCAGCCGCGCCAGCCGAGTTTCAGGCTTTCGCGCCTGCCTGAGCGGCGCCGGCGCCACAGCACGTAGAAGCTGATCAGGATCGAGCCGAAAAAACCGCGCCAGCAGGTAATGGTGAGCGGATCGGCATGGATCGACTTGGTCAGCACGCCGGTCAGCGCGAAGGCGATCGCCGAGGCCGACACCAGGATGATGCCGAGCGTGCGCTCGGCGGCGGCCACGTCGGCGGCAGGCGCAAGCTTTTCCGGCATGTCGAGCGTGTCGGTCATGGCGCCGGCTTACCCCATTGCTCCTGACAGCCTTCTGTCATCAGGCCTGCTCCCGTTTGCGGAAACGCTCGTTGCCGACGATGAGCAGGCCGGCGCCGATGATCAGCGCCGCGCCCATGAACACTTCCGTGCGCGGCAGGTCGCCCCAGATGGCGTAGCCCAGCGCGAAGGCCCAGACCAGCGATGTGTACTCGAACGGCGCCACGATCGACACCGGCGCGCGCTTCATGCCTTCGAACAGCATGTATTGCGCTACGCCGCCGAGCGCGCCGACGCTGATGAGCAAAAGGAACTGCGTTCCGTCCGGCATATGCCACCAGATCAGCGCCGGCACGGTCGAAAAGAGCAGGAAATAGAAATTGTTGAGCACGAGCTGGATCATGGTGCGCTCCTGCATGGCGGTCTTGCGCAGCAGCACGACGGCGATCCCCCAAAGGACGGCCGCCGCCAGCACCAGGAGCACCGGCAGCGAGAGGCCGAGCCGGGTTGGATCGCAGGCGATGAAGACGCCGACGAAACCGATGAACACCGCCAGCCAGCGCAGCAGCGGCACCGTCTCGCCCAGGATCAGCACCGACAGCACGGTGACGATGATCGGTGCTGCGTAATAGATGGTGGTGAGCTCGGCGAGCTGCAGCGAGCGCGCGGCGTTGTAATAGCAAAGCCAGGCGGCCAGCGTGAAGGCGCTGCGCACCAGCATCGGCTTGACGATCGGCGAGTCGATCGTTTCGGCGAACAGCCGCCTGCCGCCGATCGCGCCGCAGGCGACGAGCACGGTGATCGAGCGGACGAACATGATCTGCCAGACCGTCATGCCGACGACCAGGAGCTTGATCGAGGCATCCTGCGCCGAAAACAGGAAATAGGCGGCGGCCGTGAACAGGATCCCGGCCAGCACCCTTTCGCGGCTTTCGAGGACGACGATATCGGCCATGCGGTTTCAGCGTGGTTGCGTGGAAAGCGGTTCCGCACCAGTCGGGACCGTTGCTCCAGCTATACGGGCGAAAGCTTGCACGGCGCTGCTCCACCGCAGCACTTGCGTTGGCGCAGGTCGTTCGCCGAAGGCCGCTCGGGGGACTACTGGGTCGCTTGATAGAGCTCCGATGCCGCGTCCTTCAGCGCGCGTCGCCCGTCCGGCCGCAGATACATCATGTGGCCGCCCTCGACGACGTCGAGGCGGATCGGCTTGGCGTCGGCGAGCGAGGGAACCTGGTTCACCAGGTAGCGCGAGGCGAGATAGGGTGTGACGAGGTCGGTGTAGCCGTTGACGATGACGACGCCGAGGGCAGGGTTGAGCGAACGCGCCCGCTGCAGGTCGTTCATCACGCCGGCATAACCCTGGCCCGATGTGCCGTAATCCCAACTGCGGCTGATCTCGCCGTTGAGCAGCCGGTAGCTGACATCGGTGCGGTAGTTGAGCTCGTCGCGAGCATAGGCGACGAAGGCGGATGTCAGCGCTGGAATGCTGCGGTCGAGCACCGGGTCGGGGCCCACGTCACGCGCGCTTTGCGGCGCGATGTCGGCGGTGCCGATGGTGGCGTCGTAAGGGCTGAGCACCTTGCCCGTGGCGCGCTGGAATTCCTTGGCGAAAAGCCCGATGGGGATGCGGGCGAAATTGCGTTGGACGAGCTCGAGCGGCAGGCCGGTGATCTCCGAAACGCGACCGCTGGCGAGCTTGCCGCCTTGCTCCAGCCCGCTGTTCAGCGCCGTCAGGTAATCGCCGAGCGCGTAGTGCTCGACCTCGGCCAGCCTGTCGCGCAACGCATCACCGCTGACGCCGTCGCCCCTCAGGCGTGTCGCCGCCAGCGAAGGCAATTCCAGCGCCCAATGCAACTGGTCGAACTGGTCGGGGCGCACCAGCATGAATTCCAGCGCCGGCGAGATCAGCACGACGCCGCTGGGGCTCAACCCAACATCCTCCTGCAGTGTGCGGGCGAGCAGCGCGGCGCGAAAACCGCCATAGCTCTCGCCGGCGAGGAACAGCGGCGATCCGGTGCGGCCGTTCTGCGCCAGATAGAGGCGGATGAAGGCGCCGACCGAGCTGGCGTCGGCGTCGACGCTCCAGAATTCCTTCGGCTCATGCCCCGGCGCCTCGCGGCTGTAGCCGGTGCCGACCGGATCGACGAAGACGAGATCGCTCATGTCGAGCCAGCTGTCGGGATTGTCGATGAGCTTTTGCGGCGGCCGCAGGAACTCGCCGTCGGCGGCGGTCTCGACGATGCGCGGGCCGATCGCGCCGAGATGCAGGTAAGCCGATGCCGCGCCCGGTCCGCCGTTGAAGACGAAGGTGATCGGCCGGTCCTTCGCCGGCGCAGGCGATTGCTGCGTGTAGGCGACATAAAAGATCTCGGCGGTGACCTCGCCCTTGCCGGACAAGAGCGACAGCGTGCCGGCCTTGGCCTGGTAATCCAGCTTGCGCCCGGCGAGCGTGATCGAATGCTCGGTCACCTGGGGCGGCGGCAGGAGAGAAAGCACACCACCCTCGGGCGCCGGGCGCTCGGGTGCTTCGGCGGCGAAGGCCGGCTGTGAGAAGGCGGCGAACGCCAGCAGGATGAAGGGGACGAGTCTCAGCTTGGACCTCATGATGCCTCCGCAAAGGGGTTTCGCAATAGGTATGGCCTGGGTCTGTGAAGTCAAAGCAACTACTCGCTCTCGCGATCCGTCACGGTGCCTGAGGCAGCCATACCGGTCCCCGCCTTGCCGCCATTTCGCCAGGTTGAACTTGCGGCGGCATGCGCTAGGCTAGGCGCGAATGCTCGCGAATTTTTCCCTGGACCGATTTGCAAGCTGGAGCGGCGGCGTCGCCGCCGCGGCCGGCGCTGCAACGCCCGAGGAATTGTCGGCTCGCTTCACCGCGGCGGCAGGCGTGCTGCTCGGCTCCGATCGCGTCTATGTCGGCTTCTATCGCCGTGACATCACCTCCCTGACGATCGATGACGCCGGCCCCGATCGCTGGAACCGCGACTACGACGCCCGCGTCTACCGGCTGGATCCCTTCTTCCAGCGGTTCGCCAGCAGCCGGCAGGATTTCCTGTTGCCGTTATCGGCTCTCCGCAGCGGCGATTTTCAGCGCTCGCCCTATTACCGCGAATTCTATGGCCCCTCCGACAGCTTCGACGAGATAACCGGCGTGTTCAATCTCGACAGGCTGACCGCTGGTTATGTCACCTTTCTGCGGCGCAACGGCGCGCCGCCCTTTGGCGAGCAGGACCTTGCGCTCGCCTGCGCCGCGGGCGGAGCAACGAAGCTGGTTCTGGAAAGATTGTTTCACTTGTGCCGCCTCCGGGACAAGGGCGGGGCAGTCGAGGCCGCGCGGTCCCTGCTCAGCGCGCGCGAGAGCGAGATCGCGCGGCACCTGATCGACGGCGGCAACGCCAAGACCATCGCGCGGAGCCTTTCCATTTCGCCGGGCACGGCCCGCAACCACATCAAGCAGGTCTACCGCAAGCTCGGTGTGCACTCCCAGGTGGAACTGCTGGCAGCCGTTCGCGAGGCCGCGCGCAACTGATGTTGCGCGCCGGTCCTACTGCCCCGTCACCACACGCGTCCACATACGATTTTGAGACCGCAGCAGCTTCGCGTCGCTGTTGTCGACCACGAACAGCTTGGCCTTTACATCGTCGGGAGGAAAGACGCCGGGGTCGCTGGCTATTGCCTTGTCCATCAGCGGCAGGGAATCCGGTATCGCGTTGGCATAGGAGACATAGCTGGAGTTGGTCGCGGCGATATCGGGCCGCAGGTTGAAGTTGATCCAGGCCATAGCGTTGTCGCGGTGCGGCGCATCCTTCGGTACCGCCATCGTATCGAAGTTGATGAGCGTGCCTTCCTTCGGAATGGAATAGGCGATCTCCAGCTTCTTGGTGGATTCGGCGGCACGCGTCCTTGCCTGAAGTATGTCGCCCGACCAGCCAAGCACGACGCAGATGTCGCCGTTCGCCAGGTCGTTTATGTATTTCGAGGAGTGGAAATAGCGGATGTAGGGCCGCACCTTGGCCATCAGTTCCTCGACCTTGGCAAGGTCGTCGGGACTGGTCGACCGGGGGTCGATATGAAGATAATTCAGCGCCATCGGAATGACTTCAGCCGGCGCGTCGATCATCGCCACGCCGCAATCGGAGAGCTTCTTGACGACGTCGACGTCGAAGACCATGGCGAAGGAATTTGTCGGCGCGTCCGGCAGCCGCTGCTTCACCGCGACGACGTTGTAGCCGATGCCGTCGGTGACGGCCATATAGGGCACGGCGTGCTTGTTTTGCGGGTCCGCGCCGGCGATCAGCGAAAGAGCCTGCGGATCGATCTTCGCGTGGTTTGCGAGCTTGGACGTGTCGAGCTCCAGGAAGGCCCCCGCCTTCACCTGGTTCTTCAGGAACGGATAGGCCGAAGGATAGACCACGTCATATCCGGAGCCGCCGGTGAGCAGCTTTGTCTCGAGCACCTCGTTGCCGTCATAGACATCGTAGCGAACCTTGATGCCCGTCTCCTTCTCGAACTTCTCGGCGGTGTCCGGCGCGATGTAGTCCGACCAGTTGTAGACGTTGACGACTTTTTCCTCGTCCGCCGAAGCCATGCTGGCGATGCCGCAGGCGAGGCCGGTAAGCAGCGTTGACAGGATCAGGGCGCGCATGAATCTCCTCCTTTTCGCCTGGGCTGGCACCGATGGATCGCTCAGCCCTCAGTTCCGTTTCGCGGCCGGTTAGCCGGCGTTGGCCTTCGCTCAACGTCGTTGTGGGGCATAGACCGGCAAGGTGATGCAGGCGACATTGCCGCCACCCAGCAAAATCTCGCGGGAGTTCTCGATGCCGACTATTCTGTGGTTGGGGAACAGCTCGGCCAGCTTTGCCTTTGCCTTCACATCGAGGCCGGAGCCGAACTCTGGCACGACCACGACGCTGTTGCCCGGATAGTAGTTGATGTAGCTCGCCGCGATCCGGTTGCCAGCCGGTCGCGCCCAGGTCGAATCGAGCCGATCCAGGCTCTCGCTTTCTTCCGGCGTCATCTCGATCGGCATGGGATGAGGCAGACGATGCACCTCGAGGGCATGGCCACGCGCGTCGCGGGCCGAGCGCAGCACTTCCTCGGCTTCCCGCACGATCTCATATTGCGGATCGTCGCGATTGTCGGTCCAGCTCAACGCGACCACGCCGGGGCGCACGAAGCAGCAGACATCGTCGACATGGCCGTCCGTCTCGTCGAAGGCAAAGCCGCGGGGCAGCCAGATGATGGTGTCGACGCCGAGATAGTCGCCCAGTTGCCGTTCCACCTCGGCCTTGCCGAGATGGGCGTTGCGATTTCGATTGAGCAGGCATTGCTCCGTCGTGATGAGCGTGCCCTGTCCGTCGCATTGCAGGCCTCCGCCCTCGGCGATCAGCGGCGCGCGATAACGATCCATCCTCTCGATTTCGAGCACCTTTTGCGCCGCCAGGTCGTCCAGGTCCCATGGCGCGTAGAGCCCGCCATCGAAACCGCCATAGGCGTTGAAGGTCCAATCGACGCCACGCACGGAGCCTTGATCGTTGACGACGAAATTCGGGCCGCTGTCGCGCAGCCAGGAATCGTTGGTGGACATCTCCACCACGCGCACATGCTCAGGCAACCGGGTCCTGGCGTTCTGCCACTGCCGGCTGGATGCCGCCACCGTCACCGGCTCGCTTTGCGCGATCGCCGCGGCGACATTGGCAAACAGCTTCTGTGCCGGCTTGGCGCCGAGGCGCCAGGTGTCCGGCCGCTCCGGCCAGATCAGCCAACACCCCGATTTGGGCTCGAACTCGCCGGGCGCGCGAAATCCGTCCTGTTTCGGCTTCGTCGAAAGGGTACGTGGCATGTGGGGGCACCGGAAAATGGCGGACGACACTCGCCCGGATCAGACTTTTTCGGGGCGTCGTCCGTCAATGTCCCATTTGGGATAGCCGGATGCCGGCTGGAACAAGTCCAGCAGAGGGAATGGGGGGTGTTTTCGCGGATTGCCACGGACCAAGCAAGCAAGGCCGCCCGCCGTTTCCTGCAATGGCGAAGACCTGGGCCGGAACGGCGGCGGGATAAATGCATTGCCTTGCCGATCGATCGGGGCAAATCTCGATCGGACGGCGAATGCCGATGCAGCAACAAGTCGACGAAAAGGACAGGCAATGGACGCGACCGCACTCAAGGCCATGCAGGCTCCGCTGAAGGAAGCCTATCGCGACGACGCCGCCAAGGCGCTGATCACGCTCAAGGCGCGCGGAACGCTCGACGACCAGTCGATCGCCTGCAAGGTGGAGACGGGCAGGGCGCTTGCTGTCGCCGGGCTTCATCCGGCCACCGGCGGCTCGGGCCTCGAGCTATGCTCGGGCGACATGCTTCTGGAAGCGCTGGTCGCGTGCGCCGGCGTGACGCTGAAAGCTGTGGCGACAGCGCTGGAGTTCAAGCTCGGCAACGCCACGGTCGAGGCCGAGGGCGACCTCGATTTCCGCGGCACGCTCGGCGTCGCCCGCGACGCGCCGGTCGGTTTTCGCGAGATAAGGCTGAAGTTCGATCTCGACACCGACGAGCCGCAGGAGCGCATCGATTCGCTCATGAAGCTCACCGAGCGCTATTGCGTGGTGTTCCAGACGATCAACAACAAGCCGGTGTTGGGTGTGAGCGCAGGGCGTTGACACTGCTGATCTCCCCCAAGGGAGGAGATCAGCAGCGCCGACGCCTCGCGCTACTGAGCCGACGGCGTCTCCGCATCCCCTTCATCGGTGAAAGGCGAGGCGCTCGGCACGCATTGCACGGCCCAACCCTGAGGCGTCGGCTGCTTCTGATATTCGGTGATCGCGTTGGTGCACTGTTCGCGGGTGTCGAAGGTGCTGGGCAGCACCACCATGCCGCCTTGCGGGCCGGCAATCACCAGATACCAGACCAACGCTACGCTGGGAGTAGCAGCCATGGGAATTCCTCGCTTTGCTGAAATGTCGGAGTCGGACCGATCCTAGCAACTCCCTTGGGGCGGCGAAAGCGGGGCGGCGGCACACGCTTTCGCCGCCCCGGTCACAGACCCGTGAATAGAGGGTCGCGACCCGGCTCACTCGACCGCGAAGCAGTAGAACAGCCCGTCGCCACCGGTGCCCTTGAGCGCCTCCTGGCTGCAGCCGCCGCGCGAGGCGCGCGAGGAATTCCACGACTTCGCCGCCGCCGAATCGTCGAGCCCGGTGCGATCGTGATGGCCCATCATGGCGGCGCCCTGGCGCCGCTCATCGTCCAGTCGCCTCCTGGCGCCGTCTGGCTTGGAGCCGGTCAGCATGTCGTGGCGGTTCGGCGTGTCGCCGCGGCCGTTGATCGTCTCGCCCTATTCAGTCAGCGCCGTCTGCTTGGTGATGCCGGCGGTGGCGGCAACGAGAAGAAGTCTGCGCATGTCGGCACTCCGGCTTCGAATGTTCTACATTCGAAGAACGTAGCCGCAGCGCTATTTCATCCGCCTAACACTCAAGGTTATTCCGGCTGACGGTAGGCGACGAAGCGGTTGTGCTTGGCCTGGAAGATCAGCCCGGTTTCCTTCAGTTCCGGGCTTGCCAGCGGCACGATGCGCCTGGCGATCTCGGACGGATGCGGCAGCGTCTCCGGGTCTTCGCCGGGCATGGCCTGCGCGCGCATCGCGGTCCGGGTCGCGCCCGGATCGGCGGCGTTCACCCTCAGCGGCAGGGTCTCGGTCTCATGCGCCCACGAACGCATCATCGTTTCGACCGCCGCCTTGGAAGCCGCATAGGGCGCCCAGAAGGCGCGCGCCGAATGCGCCGTGTTGGAGGAGAGAATGATGGCGCGGCCGGCATCGGAGAGCCTGAGCAGCGGGTCGACCGAACGGATCAGCCGCCAGGTCGAGGTGACGTTGATGGTCATCACCTTCTCGAAGGTCTTGGCTTCGACATGGCCGATCGGCGAGATCACGCCAAGCACGCCGGCATTGGCAACCAGGATATCCAGCTTGCCCCAGCGCTCGTGGATGGCGCCGCCCAGACGGTCGATGCCGGCCATGTCGGCAAGATCGAGCGGCACCAGCGTCGCCTGGCCGCCATCGGCCTTGATCTGATCGTCCAGCTCTTCCAGCCCGCCGACCGTGCGCGCCACCGCGATCACATGCGCGCCGGCTCCCGCCAGTTCCCTGGCGATGAAATAGCCGATGCCGCGCGAGGCGCCGGTTACGACCGCGACGCGGCCGGAAAGGTCGAGGGTCATGCAGGCAGTTCCGTAAGGTGATGCGGCCTACGCCCCGCTATTCGCCAGCAGCGACAGCGTGCGCACATTGTCGTGGCCTTCGAAGTCGAGCAGGCGGGTGGGGTATTGTCCGGTGAAGCAGGCGTCGCAGAATTGCGGTTGCTCATTGTCGCGGCCGGCCTCGCCGACGGCGCGGTAGAGCCCGTCGATCGACAGGAAGCCGAGCGAATCGACGCGGATGAACTCGGCCATCTCCTCGACCGACATGCGCGATGCCAAGAGCTTCGACTTCTCCGGCGTGTCGACGCCATAAAAGCAGGACGCGCTGGTCGGCGGCGAGGCGATGCGCATATGCACTTCCCTGGCGCCGGCATCGCGCACCATCTGCACGATCTTCTGGCTGGTGGTGCCGCGCACGATGGAATCGTCGACGAGCACCACCCGCTTGCCCTCGATCATGCGGCGGTTGGCGTTGTGTTTCAGCTTCACGCCCATGTGGCGGATGGAATCGCCCGGCTGGATGAAAGTGCGCCCGACATAATGGTTGCGGATGATGCCGAGCTCGAAGGGAATGCCCGCGGCTTGGGAAAAACCGATCGCGGCCGGCGTGCCGGAATCCGGCACCGGCACGACAATGTCGACCTCGACCGGGTTTTCCTGCGTGAGTTCCGCCCCGATGCGCTTGCGCACTTCGTAGACATTGCGGCCTTCGACCGACGAGTCTGGCCGCGCGAAATAGACATATTCGAAGATGCAGAAGCGGGTCTTCTGCGGCTCGAACGGGAACAGGCTCTCGATGCCCTTGGCGGTGATGACCACCATTTCGCCCGGCTTGATGTCGCGCACGAAGCGGGCGCCGATGATGTCGAGCGCGCAGGTTTCGGAGGCGAGGATCCAGGCGCCGTCGAGGTCGCCCAGCACCAGCGGCCGGATGCCGAGCGGATCGCGGCAGCCGATCATCTTCTTGGCGGTCATCGCCACCAGCGAGAAGGCGCCTTCGACCTGCCGCACCGCGTCGATGAAGCGCGAGTTGAGGTCGCGCTCCTTGCTGGTGGCGACCAGATGCAGCAGCGTCTCGGTGTCGGAGGTCGAGGAGAAGATAGCGCCTTGCTTCTGCAACGCGCGCTGCACGGTCATGGCGTTGGTCAGATTGCCGTTATGGGCGACGGCAAAGCCGCCATCGGCAAGCTCGGCGAAGAAGGGCTGGATGTTGCGCAGGCCGGCGCCGCCCGTGGTGGCGTAGCGCGTGTGGCCGATGGCGCGGTTGCCCTGCAGGCTGTCGATGACGCGCTGTTTGGTGAAGGTATCGCCGATCAGGCCGACATGGCGTTCGACATGGAACTGCGTGCCGTCATAGGAGACGATGCCGGCGGCTTCCTGGCCGCGGTGCTGCAGGGCGTGCAGTCCGAGTGTGACGATGGCTGCCGCGTCCTGCCGGCCGAAGATGCCGAACACGCCGCATTCGTCGTGGAAATGGTCGTCGGCCTCGGCGGAAAGGACTTTGCCTCTATCTGCCGTTGAGTCTGCCATCTGGTGCTCAAGCTCCGCTAAAGCCGCCATATAAGGCGATCGCGCGCCGAACGCAACGCACGCTTTCTCGCATTCACAACCGGCACAGGCCGGCTCGCGATCAGTTTGCCGGCGCTGGAGCCGGGGCAGGGGCTGGCGCGGGGCTGGCCGGCTCGTTGTCGGCCGGGGCATCCCCTTCGCTGTCGTCGGGCGCCGGCGCGTTGTCGTCACCGGCCGCCGGCGGTTCTGCGGCGGGCTGGTCGCCAGTGGCCGGCGCGCCGGCCTGCGGCGTGCCCTTATGCGTGTATTTGTTGACCAGTTCCTCGGTGTTTTCCGGCAGCACGCTTTCGAGCTTGGCGCCGATCGTCTCGAGCAGCGGTCGCGACTTGGCGTTGGCGATCCAGGCAGGCGCCTTGGCGCCGGCCAGCCAGTTGAAGAACAGCAGCGCCACCGCGACCACCAGGATGCCGCGCGCCGCGCCGTAGAGGAAGCCGAGGGTGCGGTCGAGCGCGCCGATGCGCGAATCGATGATCCAGTCGGCGAGCTTCATGGTGATGACGGAGACGACGATCAGCGCGATGAGGAAGACGACGCCCGCCGAAGCCGCCATCGCGATCTTGTCGTTGTCGACATAGGGCTGAACATAGGGCAGGACAGGCTTGTAGAAGAAGAACGCCGCGGCCGCCGCCGCCGCCCAGGAAACCACGGAGAGCACTTCGCGGGAGAAGCCGCGCACCATGGCGAGCATTGCTGAGACCAGGGTGAAGCCGACGAGGATTCCGTCAAGCAGCGTAATCGGCATGGTTCTCGCCCCACTTCCTGTCTTACGGCCCGACGAGCCGCATCACTCCGCGTCGTCGGCACGGCCGCGCCGTGAGCCGGCTATGCGCGCCACAAGGTCGGCAAGCTCGGTGGGCTGAAACGCGCCGGCCCCGATCCCCCCGGCAAGTTCCTCGCTGCCGAGCGGCAGCACCGCGCTTCCAAAACCCAGCTTTTCGGCTTCCTTGAGGCGCTGCTGCGCATGCGCAACCGGCCTCACCGCGCCCGATAGGCTGATTTCGCCGAAATAGACGCAATCGGCGGGAAGGGCAAGACCGGTGAGCGATGAAACCAGTGCGGCGGCGACCGCGAGATCGGCCGCCGGTTCCGAGATCCGGTAGCCGCCGGCGACGTTGAGATAGACGTCGTGCTGGCCGAAGCGGACGCCGCAATGCGCCTCGAGCACGGCGAGCACCATCGACAGCCGCGCGCCGTCCCAGCCGACAACGGCGCGGCGCGGCGTGCCGAGCGAGGAGGGCGCGACCAGCGCCTGGATCTCGACCAGCACCGGCCTGGTGCCCTCCATGCCGGCGAAAACCGCGGCGCCCGGCGATTTCGAGTGGCGTTCGCCTAGAAACAGCTCGGATGGATTGGAGACCTCGCGCAGGCCCTTGTCCGACATTTCGAACACGCCGATCTCGTCGGTCGGCCCAAAGCGGTTCTTCACCGTGCGCAGGATGCGGAAGTGATGATTGCCCTCGCCCTCGAAATAGAGCACGCCGTCGACCATGTGCTCGACGACGCGAGGGCCCGCGATCTGGCCTTCCTTGGTGACATGGCCGACGAGCACGATCGCCGCGCCTGTGGATTTCGCGTAGCGGATCATCGCCTGGGCGGCGGCGCGCACCTGGGTGACGGTGCCCGGTGCCGAATCGGCAAGGTCCGTCCACAGCGTCTGGATCGAATCGAGGATGACGAGGTCCGGCCGCTTGCCGTCGGCGATGGTCGCGAGGATGTCCTCGACATTGGTTTCGGCGGCAAGCTCGACCGGCGTCGAGGCGACGCCGAGGCGTTGCGCTCTCAGCCTGATCTGCGCCACCGCTTCCTCGCCCGAGACATAGACGATGCGATGGCCCTTCGAGGCAAGTGCCGCGGCCGCCTGCGTCAAGAGCGTCGACTTGCCGATGCCGGGATCGCCGCCGACCAGAAGCGCCGAGCCGCGCACGAAGCCGCCGCCGGTCGCGCGGTCGAGCTCGCCGATGCCGGAAACGATGCGCGGCGCGTCCTCGATGTCGCCCGACAGGCTGGTCAGCACCACGGCGCGGCCCTTGCGGGCGTTGCGCGCGTTGGCCGGCCCCGAGCCGATGCCGCCTGACGTGCCTTCCTCGACGAGCGTGTTCCACTCGCCGCAGGCATCGCATTTACCGGCCCAGCGCTGATGCACCGAGCCGCAATTCTGGCAGATGAACTGGACGCGGGACTTGGCCATTAGGGGCGCCAACCGTCGAAGGTCGGCGTTCCTTCACACCCCCCTCTGTCCTGCCGGCCATCTCCCCCGCAAGGGGGGAGATCAGCAGCTTGGCCGCCGGCATTCTTCTTGCAACGCCGGCGATTGGCGAAAGTCGTGGCGACGGTCAATCTCCCCCCTTGCGGGGGAGATGTCCGGCAGGACAGAGGGGGGTGTGACAGAGCGCGACGGTGGGTCAAAAACCTACTCAAACCTCTCCGGCAGATGGTGCTCCTCGGCCAGATCCGAGAACCGCGTGAACTCGCCGTGGAAGGCGAGGCTGACGGTGCCGGTCGGTCCGTGGCGCTGCTTGGCAACGATGCACTCGGCCTTGCCGCGCGCCTCGTTCATCTCGTTTTCCCACTTGACGTATTCCTCGGTGCCGATCTTCGGTTCGCGGTTCTTGAGGTAATATTCCTCACGATAGACGAACAGCACCACGTCGGCGTCCTGCTCGATGGAGCCGGATTCGCGCAGGTCCGACAGCTGCGGGCGCTTGTCGTCGCGGCTTTCGACCTGGCGCGACAGCTGCGACAGCGCGATGATCGGCACGCCGAGTTCCTTGGCCAAAGCCTTCAGGCCAGTGGTGATCTCGGTGATTTCCTGCACGCGGTTCTGCGAGGCGCGGGCGGAGGAGCCCTGCATCAGCTGGATGTAATCGATGACGATGAGGTCGAGGCCGCGCTGGCGCTTCAGGCGCCGCGCGCGGGCGGAAAGCTGCGCGATCGAGATACCGCCGGTCTGGTCGATGAACAGCGGGATCTTCTGCATCGTCTGCGAGCAGGCGACGAGCTTCTCGAAATCCATCTCGGTGATCTCGCCGCGGCGGATTTTTGACGACGAGATCTCGGTCTGCTCGGAGATGATGCGGGTGGCGAGCTGCTCCGACGACATTTCGAGCGAGAAGAAGCCGACGACGCCGCCATTGGCGGCCTTGAAGCTGCCATCGGCCTGCTGCGCCGGAACGTAAGCTTCGGCGATGTTGAAGGCGATGTTGGTGGCCAGGGAGGTCTTGCCCATGCCCGGACGTCCGGCGAGCACGATCAGGTCGGAGGGCTGCAGGCCGCCCATGCGGCGATCGAGATCGCGCAGGCCGGTGGCGATGCCCGACAGATGGCCGTCGCGCATATAGGCGGCGTTGGCCATGTCGACGGCGGTCTTGACCGCGTCGTTGAAGCTTTCGAAGCCGCCGTCATAGCGGCCGGTCTCGGCGAGTTCGAACAGCCGCCGCTCGGCGTCCTCGATCTGGTCGGAGGGCGACATGTCGACCGGCGCGTCATAGGCGATGTTGACCATGTCCTCGCCGACGGTGATCAGCGCGCGGCGCGTCGCGAGGTCGTAGATGGCGCGGCCATAGTCGGTGGCGTTGACGACGGTGACGGCCTCGACAGCAAGCCGCACGACATATTGCGCCACCGTCATGTCGCCGACCTTCTCGTCGGCCGGCAGGAAGGTCTTCAACGTGATCGGCGTCGCGATCTTGCCCATGCGGATGAGCTCGGCCGCGACCTCGAAGATGCGGCGGTGCAGCGGCTCGTGGAAATGCGCCGGCTTCAGGAAATCCGAAACCCGGTAGAACGCGTCGTTGTTGACGAGGATGGCGCCGAGCAACGCCTGCTCGGCCTCGATGTTGTTCGGTGCCTCGCGATAAAGCGGCGTTTCCGCCGCGCCGAATTTCAGTGCCGCCTCTGCCATGATATCCCCGATTTCGATCCCGCTTTCCTCGATACCAGAACGGGAAGATTCGGTGCTGACCTTTCTGCAACACTCCTCGGTCCAACCAGCTTGATGCCCCAATGTTCACAGGATCAGCAAACCATCCACAGGACAGTATTCCGGTGGCCCGATTCCATTTGACTCGGCAAGCCGTGATTCCTATCGGCGGTTGCCGAACAAAGCAAGAACAATTTCATCGAGCAAGATCGCATGGGGGCGCGCCTGCCAGTGGCTCAGTGGTTCGACGACGCGGTGCCGTCGGCCTACGCAGCTCAGTCCAGCGTGTCGCCCCAGTCAGCCCGCCGCGCCGCCTTGAAGGCATCGCCGTCGCGCTTGCTGAACAGGCGCTCGCCGGCGCTGCCGTCAGGCGCCGGCACAGTTTCAGCACCACCTTGCCGGAGCCGCCTTTAGGCGGCGCGATCACCCGTGCGGCGCGCGCCGGCGCCGGCTGCCGGGAAGCGGCGAGATAAATGAACTTCTCGTCTTCCCACGGCACCTCGGCTTCCTTGACGAGACGATGCAGGCGCGAACGCGCGACGCGGCGTGCGAAATGGCACCAGTCGGGCGGCGTGAGCGGGCAGGGCACCGCATGCGGGCAGGGCACCAGCAGGTGCGCTCCCGCCTCGATCAGCTGTTGCCGTGCCGCAAGAATGCGCCGCCAGCCGGCAGGCGTGCCGGGCTCGACGAGGATGAGCGTGTCGGCCGTGAGCCGCCAGAGGCGGTCGATGAGCTTCGGCAGCGACAGAGGCACGATCTCGTCCAGCACATAGGCGGCGCTGACGAGGTCGGCGGGCATGATGCCGTCGAGATCGATGGTGACGTCGCCGGCGATCCATTCGGTGCGGGCGGTAATTGCGCCTTCCGCGAGCGACTGGCCGACCTTGCGCACGGCAGCGCTTGCCTCGACCAGCACCGCCCGTTCCAGTTCAGGCCAGGCGTCAGTCGTGGCCCAAAGCATGGTGCCAGGTCCGGCGCCAATGTCGAGCAGGCTCGCCGGCCGAAAGTCGGGGCGGGCCTCGCTCAACGCCTCGAGGCTGGCGCGCACGGCGGCATAGGTGGCGGGCAGCCGAGTCGCCAGATAGGCCTTGACCGCCATCTCCTCGCCCATATGCAGGCGGCCGTCGCGCAACTCGGCGCGGTAGCGATCCGACAGCGTCTTGGCGGCCTGCTTGAGCGCCGGCAGCGGCACCTTCTCGAGCAAGCCGTCGACGCCTTGCCGGAGCGGGGCGGGCAGTTCCATCTCAGGCTCCCCGCGGCGCGAGCAGGATGACCGAGGCTCCGGCGATGCAGAGCGCAGCGCCGGCCAGATCCCAGCGGTCGGGGCGCACGCCCTCGACCAGCCACAGCCAGCCGAGCGAGGCGGCGATGTAGATGCCGACATAGGCGGCATAGGCGCGGCCCGCCGCATCCGTGTCGGCCAGCGACAGCAGCAACGCGAACAGCGCCAGCGAGGCGAGGCCGGGGAGAAGCCAGAGCGCCGACTTTTCCAGCCGCCACCACGCCCAGAAGGAAAAGCAGCCGGCGATTTCGGCAAGCGCGGCTGCGATGTAGATGAGATAGGTCATGAAAAAGGTCTCGCGAACGAGACCTTTTTCATGGCGTCAGGCCGCAATGGCAAGCGGCAATGCGTGTCTACTCCACCTTCTTGCGGCGGGTCGGCTTGGAGGGCGCCGGCGCCGCCGGCTCCTTGTGCCCGATATCGCGCAGCTCCAGGGCTTTCTCGCATTTGGCCATGTAGTCGCGCGTCACCGGCAGCGTGTCGTTCACCTTGGCGAGTTGGAACTGGAAGATCACCAGGTCCTGCCAGCGGAAGGCAGCTTCGGAGGCGGCGAGATAGAACTCCCACATGCGGCAGAAGCGTTCGTCATAGATCGCCTTGGCCTTGTCGCGGTTGGCGGCGAAGCGCTCGCCCCAGTGCTTGAGCGTGTCGGCATAGTGCAGCCGCAGGATTTCGATGTCGGTGACGACGAGGCCCGATTTCTCGATCGCCGGCATCACCTCCGACATCGCCGGGATGTAGCCGCCTGGGAAGATGTATTTGCGGACGAAGGCGCTGGTCGCCCACGGCACACCGGAACGGCCGATCGTGTGCAGCAGCATCACCCCGTCCGGCTTGAGCAGAGTTGAGGCCTTGTCGAAGAAGGTGCGGTAGTGGTTGACGCCGACATGCTCGAACATGCCGACCGAGACGATGCGGTCGAAGCGTTCGTTCAGCGCGCGGTAGTCTTTGAGCTCGAAATGCACCCGATCCTGGAGACCCAGCGCGTGGGCGCGGTCGGTGGCGACACCATGCTGTTCGGTGGACAGCGTGACGCCCTGCACGTCGACGTCGAAAGCTTTGGCGAGATAGAGGCCGAGGCCGCCCCAGCCGGAGCCGATGTCGAGCACGGTCTGGCCTGCCTTGAGCCGGAGCTTGGCGGCGATATGGCGTTTCTTGGCGGCCTGCGCTTCGTCCAGCGTCATGTCCGGCTGCTCGAAATAGGCGCAGGAATATTGCATGTCCTCGTCGAGGAAGAGCTTGTAGAGTTCGCCGGAGAGATCGTAATGGCGCTGCACGTTGCGGCGCGAGCGTGTTGCCGTATTGATCTGCTGCAGCCGGCGGAAGGCGTGGCGCAGCCCCTCGATCGCCTTCGACCACGACACGTCGATGCCGCTCGAGCCCATGTTCTGGAAAGCGATGCGCATCAGCCCGAGAACGCCGCCCTCGGGAACATCCAGTTCACCGTCCATATAGGCTTCGGGCACCGCCAGCATCGGATCGAAGGTGATGGCGCGCTCGGCATGCATGGTCTTGATATGGATATGCACCGGCTCGCCGCTGCCGTCGCCGAATTTGTGCGTCGTGCCCTTTGGGCCGGTCACCTTGAGGTCGCCGACCCGAACCAGGCGTTCGAGAACGTGTTTCAACAGGATATTCATGACCAAATGTCCCCTCAGTCGGATCACCCGGTAATCGGACTGGAATGCCAGATCGAATGCCTCAGCGCGTCGCCCGCGTCCAATCGACGCGCCACGCTGTAATGTGCACAAGATATAGGGTGTCGAAAAGTTCCTTTTGGCACAAAAAAGCCCGGGTCGGAGACCCGGGCGTTGGTCCAGAAATCCTGGACGCCTGCGAACCGAAGCGACGCTTCGGAGGATGTGCTGGTCAGACCCCGAAAATCAGGCGTTCTCTTCGCCGCCTTCGAATTCGGCGTTCGGGTCGAAGAAATTCTCCGGCCGGGCGTTGTCGTTGATGTCGTCACCATAGATGGCTTCGGCTGTGGTCAGCATCTCGCCCTTGGACTGGCGCTCCGCCTCGTCGGCCGAACGGGCGACGTTGAGCGTAACGGTGACCTCGACTTCTGGATGTAGCGCGATCGCCACATTGGAGAGGCCGATGGTCTTGATCGGCTGGTTGAGCTCGATCTGGTTGCGGTTGACGGTGAAGCCTTCGGCGATCAGCAGATCGGCGATGTCGCGCGTCGACACCGAGCCGTAGAGCTGGCCGGTCTCGCCGGCCGAGCGCACGACGATGAAGCTCTTGCCGTCGAGCTTCTCGGCGACCTGCGTGGCTTCCGACTTACGCTCCAGGTTGCGGGCTTCGAGCTGGGCGCGCTGGCCCTCGAACTTCTTCTTGTTGGCTTCGTTGGCGCGCAGCGCCTTGCCCTGCGGCAGCAGGAAATTGCGGGCGAACCCGTCCTTGACCTTGACGGTCTCGCCCATCTGGCCGAGGCGGGAAATGCGCTCGAGGAGAATGACTTCCATGGTTTCGTTCCTTCGGTTGGCGCCGGCCGAAAGACTGGCGCAATGATCTGGAACAGGTCAGGAAGCTTGGTGCGGCATAGCCGCTCTTGTCGCTGTCCTGCCTGTCTGGGCAGTTAGAGGCAATTGGCCCCAACTCGGGATTTGATGCTCAATCCGACACGCCCGTCGCGCCGGTGAAAAGAGCGGGCGGCTAACCGCCCGCTCGAAATATCAGCGAACCACGTAGGGCAGCAGGCCGAGGAAGCGGGCGCGCTTGATCGCCTTGGCGAGCTCGCGCTGCTTCTTCTGGCTGACGGCGGTGATGCGCGAGGGCACGATCTTGCCGCGCTCGGAAATGTAGCGCTGCAGGAGACGCACGTCCTTGTAGTCGATCTTCGGAGCGTTGGCGCCGGAGAACGGGCAGGTCTTGCGGCGGCGATGGAACGGACGCCGGGTCGGGATCTGGTTGATGTCGACCATTATTCTGCAGCTCCTTCAAAGCCTTCGCGCGGACGGCGCGGACCACGATCGCCACCGCCATCGCGGTCGCCGAACGAACGCGGACCACGGTCGCCGCGGTCGCGGTCGCCGAAGGAACGCGGGCCGCGATCGCCACGGTCGCGGTCGCCGAAGCCGCCGCGCTCGGAGCGCTCTTCGCGCTTCTGCATCATCGCCGAGACGCCTTCCTCATGCGCTTCCACCTTGATGGTGAGGAAGCGAAGGACGTCTTCCGACAGGCCCATCTGGCGCTCCATTTCGTTGAGCGCGGCCGGCGGGCAGGTGATGTCCATCAGCGTGTAGTAAGCCTTCCGGTTCTTCTTGACCCGGTAGGTGAGGGACTTCAGCCCCCAGTTCTCGATCCGGCCGACCGATCCGCCATTCGCCGTGATGACGCCCTTGTACTGTTCGACAAGCGCATCAACCTGCTGCTGCGACAGGTCCTGCCGGGCAAGAAACACATGTTCGTAAAGAGCCATTATGTTTTAGTGCCTTTCTTCGTTTCTCTCACACCGGCCCTCGCGGCTAAGCCTCTGCAACTTGTCTGACCCGGTCGCGAAAGAGCGGGGAAGAAAGGAGCATCACGAGACGGTCGAGAGCGGAGACACGGGAGGCTGGAAGCCCTTCTGGCTTCGTGTCGCGACCTTCGAAAAGGCCACGGCCCTCCGTTCAGCCCCCAGCAAGGACCGGCAGATTGCGCGGGTCTATACAGCAATTTCCAGCGAAGGCAAGGCCACGTAGTGCCTCAGCCTTAAGCGGGGGCCGTTGCCGAAGCCGGGAACGCGCGGTCCTGCAAAAGCGAGTTGCCGAGTGACGGCAGCCGATCGGACCTATGCGCCTATCGATGCGACCTCAGTATAAATATTAGCAATCCATAATATGCTATAGGCAAAATGTGAGGGCCTGAAATCCATGGGGCGGCTGCAACGGCGTATCGCCTTTATATGTCTTACTTTGGTGGGCGACGCCAACGCCCATAGCTGGTATTCGGGTAAGACTGATCCTGTTCTTAATCTCAAATGCTGCGACAATCATGATTGCCGTCCTATCGCGTCAAGCGATGTCAGATCTGCCAGACAGGGCTATTACGTCAAGCAACCCGAGCCTTACTCTCGGAACGATCCGCCTACAGGCGAGTGGTTCATTCCATGGAACCGCGTGCAGGCAGCGCCTGATGACCAGTACCATATCTGCGAAAATCTCTACCCGACATTTCGCGTAGGCGGATATCGAATGAGATGGACGTGCTTCTTTGCACCGCGAGCGACGGGTTCAATTTCAGACTGAGGCACTGGCCACAGTCGGGAGTTCCCTGCATGGCTGGAGAAGGCGCCGCAGTTTCGGAAGACGCCGGCCGTTGTCCGATTTTATCGATTTTCCAGTAATCGAACTTTAACCACCCCCATAAGGTTGTAGCGGGTTGTAACCACCCGTTTATCATGAAAGGCGCATGAGAGGCACGCGGGCCGCAAGGCGGCGGAAAATCGAGCAATTCCAGGGGTAGGGAATGCTTCTCAGGCAGTTTTGGCGCTCAAGGCGCGGCAATTTCTCGTTGATGCTGGCGGTGGGCGTGCCGGCCATGCTGGGCGCGGTGGCGTTTGCCACCGACGTCTCCACCCTGATGCGTGCAAAAAGCAATCTGCAGAACGCGCTGGACGCCGCGAACCTCGCCTCTTCGCATCTCGGCGACGCCGAGACGACACGCAATGATGCCTTCAACAGCTATTTCCAGGCCAATGTCGCCAGCCACGGTGAACTCTCCAACGCCAAGGCCACGCTCACCGTCGACAGGGGCGTCAACTTCGTCAAGACCAGGGCCACGGCCTCGGCCGACGTCAATCTCAACTTCGCGTTCCTGTTTGGCGCCGAAAAGCATATCAGCGTCGACGCTTCGGCGGTCGAATCGAACAATCAGCTCGAAGTGGTGCTGGTGCTCGACAACACTGGCTCGATGGCCGGCGCGCGTATCGCCGCGCTCCGGACGGCGACCAAGTCGCTGCTCGATTATCTCGAGGCGGTCAAGTCGCCGACCCGGTCCGTGCGGGCCTCGCTGGTGCCCTTCGTCACCGCCGTCGACGTCAACGGCCCCGAATTCGATCCGTCCTGGATCGATATGGACGGCAAGTCGTCCACCAACGGCGTCAACTTTCCGGTCATCGACGGCAAGCGGCCGAACCACATGGCGCTGTTCAAGCAGCTCGGACAGACGGGCGGCTGGAACAATACGGGCTGGAAGGGCTGCGTCGAGGCGCGGCCCGGCGCCTTGAACATTTCCGATACGCCGCCGGACCCGTCGAAGCCCGATACGTTGTTCGTGCCCTATTTCGCGCCGGACGACCCGGACGTCGCCAGGAAGCCGTCGGCCTCGTATGGCAATTCGTCGACCGGCTACAACAATTCCTATCTCAACGACACTATCGATAAGACCAAGCTGAACCAGAACATACTGGGCATAGATCTGAGCGGGCTGCTGACGGGCGTGCTCAACGCGCTGCTCAACGCGGATTTGACGACGATCGCCAAATACGTCGCCTCGACCGGCAAGGAAATCACCGAGGCCGGCAATCCGATCACCATCGGCCCGAACCGCGCCTGCCCGACGCCGATCATTCCGCTGACCGACGACTTCGACAAGCTTCGCCAGGCAGCGAGCCAGATGAGCGAATGGAACGGCTCCGGCACCAACGTGTCGGAGGGCTTGAGCTGGGGCCAACGAGTGCTGTCGCCGCAGCCACCCTACACCGACGCCGCCCCCTATAAGACGGCGGGCGTCACAAAGGTGGTGATGCTTCTGACCGATGGCGAGAACGTCGTCTACGGCGCATCGAACACGCCGCAAAAATCGGACTACACTTCCTATGGCTACCTCGCCAGCGGCCGTTTCGGTTCGAGCAACCAGACGGCGGCGGCGCGCAATGTCGACGGCTGGACCAAGGATGTCTGCACACAGCTGAAGAACCAGGGTGTGCAGATCTACACCATGGTGCTGCAGGCCGACACGGCGGCCAACCGTTCGCTCTACAGCGCCTGCGCTTCCGACCCGAGCGACTATTACGCCGTCGAGGACCCGGCCAAGCTGCCCAACGTCTTCCAGACCATCGCCAACAAGTTCTCCAGGCTGCAGCTCACCAACTGACGAGGGTGGGCGCCGCGGCACGGGAACGGTCGTATACCGATCGCTTCTGTGCGCCCGTCCGGCGAACAGAGCCAGACCTCCGCCGGACAGGTCGATGCTTTTGCCGGCGCCATCGGCACCGGAACGCCCTCCCGGCCGACAAGGCAAGTCGCGTCAGAGCCTGCGGAGCGCTTCAGCGGGGAGAAGGCGCGTGGCGCGCCAGGCAGGGTAGAGCGCGCCGAGCGGCCCGGCGATGAAGACGAAGATCAGCGCCTGCGCGATCGACCAGCCTGAAAAATAAGGGACGATTAGGCCCGCCGCGAACTTTGTCTTCGCCGCCAATTCCATGGCAAGGGCGCCGAGAATAATGCCGATGACGCCGCCGGCTGCGCTCATGAAAACGCCTTCGATGAGAATGAGCCGAAGAATCCGCCCCGGTGACCAGCCCAGTGCTGCGAGAACCCCAATCTCGAACGTCCGTTCGTTCACGGCCATCAGAAGTGTGTTGGCAACGGCGACAGAGGCCATCATCATGACAACCAGTGAAATTGTCCGGGCAATCGCCTGAAGCAGATCGAAGATGCGAATGCTGTTGGCAAACTGCTCGGTGTCGCCCACCTCGAACCCCGGTGCGGCTGCGATAAGCCGGGTGCGGGCAACAGCGATGTCGGTGTTGTCGAGCGGGCGCTTCAATCTCACCTCGAACAGAGTGAACACATCCTCCCGCGACAGGAGTTGCTGCAGCCCTTCGAGCGGAACGATGGCGCTGTTCTGGTTCAGCATGGACGAGAACGACGCGATGCCGACGATCTGATAGGGCTGGAACTGCAGCTCGACGGTTTCGCCGACCCGCTTGCCCAATGCGCTGGCAATGGATTGGCCAAGGACCACCGGCCACTGGTCCCCCGGCGCGGGGATTCGCCCCGCCACGAGGGGTACGCCTTTCCATAGGAAGCTGCCGCTCGGCCAGCCGGCCATCACGATATTCGCGTCCTCGTCGGCGGTGGTGATGTTGAGGAGAACGCCCGACACGGCCTCGACTTCAGGCACAGCGGAAAGCGCCGGGCCTAGCGACCTGGGCACGGTGCTGCTCACCAGGTTGAACGAGCTGCGCTGGCTTACCACCAGGTCCGCACCGTTCTCGTCGATTCCCGACGCAAACGATCGCTGGACGCCGGCGGTCAGGCCGGTAAGTGCGACAAACCCGGCGACCGCCAAAGCGATGCCGAGCACCGTGAGCAGGGTGCGAAGCGGACGCGCAATAAGACCGCGCAGGGGAAGTGTCAGCTCTGTCATGGCTTAGCGGATCCGCGAAGCCGGCGCAGGCGCCGACATCGCCGCCATTCGGCTGTCCGAACGGATGCGTCCATCCGAGATCTCGACGCGCCGGCCGCACAATGCGGCCACGTCCTCGTCATGGGTCACCACGATCACTGCGGTCCCGAATTCGCGATGCGCATCGCCGATGATGCCCATGACCGATTGGCCCGTCTGCACGTCGAGGCTTCCTGTCGGCTCGTCCGCAAGGAGAAGCTTCGGACGGTTGCCAAGCGCCCGCGCAATTGCAAGCCGCTGGCGTTCGCCGCCGGAAAGCTCGGCCGGCCGTAGCGTAGCGCGATCGGCAAGACCGAAATGCGCCAGCAGTTCCAGCGCGCGAACGCTGCGCTGCCGCGCTCCGCCGAGGTTTCCCAACAGCGCCACCTCGATGTTCTCGCGGGCCGACAAGGACTGGAGCAGGGAGAAATTCTGGAAAACGATACCGATCCTGCTGGCCCGGACGGCTGCCCAGGCAGCCCTTCCATTGACGGCCCGTCCTTCGAACCGGACTTCGCCGCGGGTCGGCCGGTCGAGCCCGCAGATAAGGTTCAGGATTGTGGACTTGCCGCTGCCACTGCGGCCGACAATGGCGACGGTCTCGTTGGTCCCGATGGCCAGCGACACATCCTCAACGGCGACAATGCGGCCGCCGTCGAAGTCGCGGCCGACGTTGCTCAATTCGACGAGGGCGGACATGAGCACCGGCGAGGAGTCATACTCGGCCTTTCCTGAGATCGGCGACAAGCGCGGGGATCGAGCCGCCATTGCCGGCGAGCAACTGGCCAATGCGATCCCGCTGCTGCACAGTCACCGAGCCGCCGTCGACAAAGACATCGCCGATGCACAATTGTCCGCGGCAGTGGCGCACACGCCAGTCCACGGAGGTCGGGCCGTGGAGCGGCCGGCGGAATTCGCTACGCACGAGGATGTCGCCGTTGGCCAGGGCCTTTGTGCCGAGCACGGTGAAACTCTTGTCCTGCGTCCGCTCGAGCTTGTCGGCCAGCCTGTGGGCGATGGCATAAAGCAGCGCATCGACCACGGCGGCGCGGTCGTCCGCACTGGCGCTGCGCCAATGCGCCCCGAGCACGGCTTGGGCGATCCCCTTTCCGTCGAAGGCAGCGGAGATCGAACGCAACTGCGCCTTGGCGGGTCCACCGTGCCCAAGCACAATCGCCGCCTGGCGCACGGTCTCAACCAGCTTGGCAGCATCGCTCTGCTCATCGGCAGATGCCGAAAGCGGTGGGGCGCAGATGGCGAGCAACAAAGGGACAACCAGCAGCCGCGCCAAAGCTGCCCAGCTTGTCTGCGACCATAGGCCTGCTGTCATCATCCCATGTCACCCAATGCGCGGTTGACTGTCAATATTGAGCGCGCATCCCCGAAGCTGGAAGCGAGCGGTTCGAGGCGGGCTACGCGCGCTTTCTGCCCTTCCGTCAGGTCGGGATGGCGGTTGCGCAGCTGTTTGCCAAACGTCGCGGCGACTTGCAGCATGCGCTCCTCGCAGCCGCGGGAAAATGGCAGGTCCAGTTCGCGGTAGATCCGCTTCATCTCGCCCATCGGGTCGGCAATGAGATCCTGTAGCCGCACCTCTGCGAAGTCGGCGGCTGGAATCCGGGCTCTATCTGCCAGATAGTGCATCTCCGTCGCGAGATAATCGCGCGTGATGATCTCCTCCTGCTCGTCCTCGGGCAGCGGCGACTGAAGGGCGAATGCCCGTTGCAATTCTCGCACCAGAAAGATGTTGGACCGGAATACCGCTTCCGGCGAACGGGAGATGTGGACAAACTTGGCGCCCGGGAACAGTTCCAGCAGGGTGCGGACGCGGGCCGTATGGCTCGGCGACTTGAGCAGAAGTCGCCGCCCGCCTGCGACGAGAGTGAGCTTTTGGACGAATGCGAATTGATGTGAGCGCCAGCGGCTCAGCTCGTCCGCCGAAAGCGCGTCGAGATCGTGATATCGATTGAAGAAGGCTTGCCGGCGGGGAAGCACGGCGCGTCCAGCCAGGATCGACATCCCACCCAGATTGTTCAATGCGAAGTCGTCCTCCGCCGGCAGCCTGGCGCCCACCGGCACGACCGCGTCGAGGCGCGTCAACGGCAGCAAGGGCACGAAAAGAGTGCGCAGGAGAGCCCAGCCAAGGACGAATGTCTGAGGCGCCAGGACCTGCGGCCAGCTCGGCGATCTCAAACTTGGGTCTGCTGCCAGCAGGTTCTGCAAAAACGTCGTCCCGGATCGGAAGTAACCAAGGACGAACACGGGCGCGTTGTCCCGCTCCATCCGGGGAGGCCGCAGCCGCAGCCATGCTGCAAGGATCAGGCGCTCCGGCAGGGAGGCGATCGTGTTGATGCCGGAAAGCAGAAGCAGGAGCACCAGGCGGGGCCAGTAAGCGGGAGGGAACTGGCCTTCCGCGCGCCACAAGACCCGCAATACGGCGTCAAGCGGCGCTACGCACATGAAGTGCGGATACGGCAAGTAGGGCACCAGCCAGCGGGCTGCGGAAGCACGGACGCGGTGCCGGATAGTGTTCGACTTCATCAGGCAGTCCGGAACATCATGGTCTCTGTCGTCAATCCGGGCCCGAACGCCATGCCGCAGCCGAGCAAGCCCGACGGCTCCTTCAGCATTTCGGCCATCACGAACATCACGGTTGCTGACGACATGTTGCCGTATCGCCGGAGCACTTCGCGCGATGCTGCTAGCGCGGTCGGCTCCAGTTTGAGTGCCCGCTCGACTGCGTCGAGCACCGAGCGGCCGCCAGGATGCACCGCCCACAAATCGATCTCCTTGGCGGGCCTGCCGCCGAGGATGGCCGGATGCTCGTTGCGCAGCGTCTCCCGGACGGCGCCGGGAACCTGGCCGGACAGCACCATGTCGAACCCGTCGTCGCGGATGTGCCAGCTCATCAGCTCCTTGCGCTCCGCCGCCACGATGGCGTGGAAGCTTTCGAGCAGGATGCCATGCGGTTCGGCCGTCACCAGCGAGGCCGCGCAACCGTCGCCCCATAGGCAGAACGAGATCAGCTTCTCGAGCTTCGTGGCTTCCTTGAAATGCAGCGTGCACAATTCGATGTTGACGACCAGCACGCGTGCGCTCGGATCCGAGCGCACGATGTGGCGTGAAAGCTTCAAGGCATTGATGGCGGCATGGCATCCCATGAAGCCGACGATGGTACGCTCGACCGACGTCGACAGGCCGCATCGCTGCACCAGCTCCAGGTCGATGCCAGGCGCCGAAAAGCCAGTGCAACTTGTCACGATCAAATGCGTGATCAGCGAGCGGTCGTCGTTGGCCAGAAGTTTGTCGACGGCCTTTTGCGCGAGTTCCGGCGCGGCGGCTTCGTACATCCGCATACGGATTGCGGTGCTGGCGAACGAGCCTTTGACCGAGGTGCCGTCGCGGTCTATTGCCCCGCCGTGCGGATCGTCGGCAGGCGCAAAGCAGGAATAGCGATGTTCGATCCCGGCCAAAGCGACCATCCGCTCGAAGAGCGCAAGGCCTTGCGCATCGTTTTCAAGCAGCGAGGCTCCATAGCCGAGGAAGAATTGATGCACGTCGTGTTCGGGGACACACGTGGCAATGCCATTCAGATACGCTTGAGGGGACAAGATAGCTCCGAGAATGAGCCCAATCGGGTCTCATAAGAGGTCTGCGTATTGGGGAAGCGTTCATAAGGTAAACGCCTGCATAGGGCATTTTATTGCGCGGCGCCGATATTTCTCATTAGCAAACTGTGATATCAGCCTCCGATCTTGCATGAAGGGACCGACCTTCGCTTCGCCATCCGGGTTGAGTTCACATGCGAGTTCCGCGATGAACAGTGCGCGCGGCCATGAAGGTACGACCGAATTCTATTGCCGGATTGCCCCGCCGAGGCCCTAGATTTCCGATCCAGCGCATGACCGACATAAACATCCGGCATCTAGAGCCAGAACTCCTTGACGGCCTTCCCGCCGATGATCCCCGTGCGATTGCATCCCGTCGCGACCTCGTTCGCATCAATGCATTGATGTTCCAGGCCAGGATCATGGCATCGCTGATGCGAGCGAACGTGCAAAAGCCACCGCTGCGCATCCTCGAAATAGGCGCCGGCGATGGAAAGTTCATGCTGACGGTGGCGCGGCTGATGGCGCGCTATTGGCCCGACGTCGAGATCGTCATGGTCGACAGGATCGGCCTGATAGGCGAGGACTTGCGCAACTCTTTCGCTGAATTGGGTTGGCGGGCGCAACCCGTAACTGCAGATCTGTTCGATTGGACACAGGACAGGCCCTTCGACCTTGTTTGCGCCAACCTTGTCCTCCATCACTTCGATGACATGCGCCTGCTGGAGCTATTTTCTCGGATCATGACGATGGCCCCAATACTCGTCGCGACGGAGCCATTGAGAGCCAAGGTGCCACTTGTGGCGACACGGTTCCTGCGATTGATCGGCGCTTGCGCAGTAACGCTGAACGATGCGGCGCAAAGTGTCCGCGCCGGTTTTCGCGGCACGGAACTTTCACAATTGTGGCAACTGTCAGGTGGAACGCCTGTGATGGAGGGCCGCAGAGGCCTGTTCACGCAAGGTTTTGTCGGTGGCAGCATGCACGACACGAAATGATGCATGACGCAATTGTCATCGGCGCCGGCCCTGCCGGCAGCTCCACCGCCATTGCGCTCGCCCAACGGGGTTGGTCGGTGGCAATGGTGGAGAAGGTGGTATTTCCTCGCCGAAAGGTCTGCGGCGAGTTTATGTCAGGCACCAGCCTTGCCTTGCTCGATCAGTTGGGCGTTGGCGAGAGCTGGCGCGCGGAAGCCGGCCCCGAAATACGTCGGGTCGGGTTCTTTTCGGGCGATGTCTCTGCGCAGGCCCGAATGCCGACCGCCAGGACGGGTCTTGGCCGCGCGCTCGGCCGCGATCGTCTGGACACCATCCTGCTGCAGGCCGCCGAACGTGCGGGCGTCGAAATTCTCCAACCTTGCAAGGCGGTCGCGGTTCGTCGGCGCGATGACTTGCAATTTGTGACTGTGGAGTCGGGCCAGCAACAGAAGGTCCTCAGCGCAGCTGTCATCATTGCCGCGCACGGATCCTGGGAAAGCGGGAAACTCCCGAGCCAGCTTGAAAGAACGAGCCAACCTTCCGACCTTTTCGGGTTCAAGGCGCATTTTACCGGCGCCGCGCTGGCGCCCGACCTGATGCCGCTGCTCGTATTCCCAGGCGGATATGGTGGGATGGTGACGGCGGACCATGGCCGGGTTTCAATCTCCTGCTGCATCCGCCGCGATGTTCTATCCGGGCTTCGCCAGCGCTTTGGAAATATTGCGGCGGCGGATGCGGTATCGCGCCATGTCCTGGCCTCATGCCGAGGCGTAGCAACTGTGCTGGCCGGTGCCGAATTGGATGGCCCCTGGCTGGCTGCGGGACCGATTCATCCCGGTATCCGGGCCGGCTACGATCAGGGCATCTTCCGCGTCGGCAACATCGCAGGTGAGTCGCATCCCGTCATCGCCGAGGGGATTTCGATGGCGCTGCAATCGGGCTGGCTGCTTGCGCGAGAGCTGATCGCATCGGGCAAAGGTCACGAGGACCGCGACGCCGCCGGTCATCGCTACGAACGCGAATGGCGGCGGCAATTCTCGACGCGTCTGCGTGCCGCGGCCTTGATTGCCCGGATAGCGCTTGGGCCAGGTGGCGCGACGGCCATGCGCGCCGTGATCAAGAGTTTTCCGGCGGCTTTGACGATTGGCGCGCGACTGAGTGGAAAGACCCAGCCCGTTCCAGGCTTTTGACGTCCAGATTGCGGCGGCGAAACCTTCCGAGGCTCCGGAATTGGAGCATCGCTTCCCGCCAATGGCCGGGATGGCTGTGATCAGCTTTGACCGCCTTCGCCTCAGCTCGTATGCGCGACCAGCTTGTCCACCGTCTCGGGGAAGAAGTCGGGCGCCGAGCGGCGCTTGCCGAACATCATGTCGTATTGGATGAGCCGGAAATCGTTGATCTTCGGGTCGATCTGCTTCTGCCTCGCCCAGTCCGGGGTGGCTTCGCCCGAGGGCGACAGGAGCAGGTTGCGGTCGACCACCCGGTAGTGTTCGCGCAGCGCGCCGAGGAAACCGGTGTAATAGGGGTGGGTGATGCCCGCGGTGGTCAGGATATGGTAGGGCAGGAAGGCCGGGCTTACCGAGCCCAGGTTCTGCACCGGACCGGAGCGGTTCGACCAGATGACCAGCGGCGTGTCGTGATGCTCGATCGCGGCGCCGGCGTTAGGTTCCCTGCGCGGCGCGACATTGTCCTTGAGATAGCCCGTCTCGACATAGACCGGTCCCAGCGGCGGCAGATGGTCGCCGAAGAAGGCGATGATCGTCGGCCGCTGGCGCGCCTTCGCCCAGTCGATCAGGCGCTTAAGGCCATGGTCGGCGTCGGCCGAGCCTTCGGCATAGGAGAGCAGCGATTCCCGCGCCCAGGAGCTGATCGGCGCATCGACCGAATGCGTCGGGTTGCTGTAGCGGTAAGGCTCGTAAGGCCCATGGTTCTGCAGGCTGACCGCAAAAAAGAACACCGGGTCGTCGCTGGCATCGGCCTCGCGGATGATCTCGTCGGTCATTGCCGCGTCGGAGGCAAGCGGGCCGCGCTTTTCCATCGACGGCAGCGTCTCTTCAGACTTGAAGTCCTTGAAGCCGAAATCGGCATAGACCGCGCCGCGGTTCCAGAACCAGTTGGTGCCAGGATGGATGGCACGCGCATAGTAACCTTCGCTCTTCAGGAAGGTGGCCAGCGACGGGGTCGGGGTGCGCACATATTGCTGATAGGGGATCGAGCCGGCCGGCAGGAAGGCGTTGGAAAAGCCGGTCAGCGCCTCGAACTCGATATTGGCGGTCATGCCGCCGAACTCAGGCGAGAACATCGAGCCGGAGCGCAAGGCGCGCACTGTCGGGATCGGGTCGGGCTTGATGGTGACGCCGGGCAACTGCGTCGGATCCCAGAAGGATTCGCTCATCACCACCACGATATCCGGCTTCTCGTCCGGCACCGAAGCGGCGACGTCGGGGCGCTGGATCGCGGCCATCGCCTTTTCGGTGTAGCCGGGCGGCGCCGAGACATGCGCCATCGGCACATTCATCGCGAAAGCCAGCGCAAAACCGTTGGAGGCGTAGTTTTCCTTCTGGTCCCACATGATCGGGATGATCTGCAGCCGGTCGCGCGTCCACGAGAAGGTGGCATAGTCCATGATCGAGACGAAGAAGGCGAGCAGCGGCACGGCAAGCGCCAGCCGCGCCAGGCGGCCTTTGCGGCTGAGGATCGGCACCCGCCTGCGCCAGGTCCGCCAGCCGTAGACAAGCAGCGTCAGCCCGCCGACGATGCCGACCGCCAGCATGACGGCCGTCCACGGCCGCTCGCGCACCAGAAGCGGCATCAGCGCCACGATCTGGCGGGCGAACAGGAAATCCGTCGGATAGAGCGGATCGCCGAGATAATGCGATTTCTGGTGGCCGACAAAAGCCAGCGCCAGCGTCAGCGGCGCCACGATCATCAGGCTCTGGTGACTGCGCCCGAGTATGGCGTCCAGCCCGACCAGCACCAGGGCGAAGACGATGATGGTGGTCCAGCCCGGCTTGAACGGCTGCAGGAAGAAATCGACCGTGCCGAAGAAATCGCCGCGCACGATCAACTCGATCGCGAATACGAGCAGGGCGGAGACGAGAAGCGTCGTCAGGCCGTAGCGTACAGTCGGCCAGGCCCGTCCCGGCAGGTAGCCGGTGGACGGATCGTCTTCCAAAAACTGCGGCACGGGCTTGGCCGCGCCTTTTCTGATCCTTGCCACTCTACTTCCCCCGGCCAACGCGACACGCCTTCCACGCCCGTCACGCTTCTGTCATCGAAATGTCACGCAAAGCTAGCGCCTGTGGCGGAAATAAGAAGAGCCAGCAAACTAAACGTGAGCGGTTTTCATCAGGTGTGATCGCCAAAAAGCCTTTCGGAACAGGGAGTCAGCTGGGTTTTCCGGCTGAAATGCTGGCTGAAGAGGCGCCGGCGGGCTTGACTTGGCTGTGCGCCTTGCGCCAGAGGCAGGGAAAAACCAGCCTCTGGAGAGACCCAAAATGGCCGTCGCATTCACCTTTCCGGGACAGGGCAGCCAGGCCGTCGGCATGGGCAGGGACCTCGCCGATCAATTCCTCGAAGCGCGCCGCGTCTTCGAGGAAGTGGACGCCGCGCTCGGCGAAAACCTGTCGAAACTCATCTGGGAAGGACCGGAAGAGACGCTGACGCTGACCGCCAACGCCCAGCCGGCGCTGATGGCGGTGTCGCTGGCGGCGATGCGGGCGCTTGAAGCGCGGGGCTTCTCGCTGAAGGACAAGGTGGCCTATGTGGCCGGTCATTCGCTGGGCGAATATTCCGCGCTTGCGGCGGCCGGCTTCGTTTCGGTCGGCGACGCCGCCAAGCTTTTGCGCACCCGCGGTAACGCCATGCAGGCTGCGGTGCCGGCCGGGGAGGGCGCCATGGCCGCCATCATCGGGCTGGAGCAGGTCGATGTCGAAGCGGCTTGCGCGGAAGCGGCCAAGGGCTCCGTCTGCCAGGTCGCCAACGACAATGGCGGCGGCCAACTGGTGATTTCGGGCGCCAGGGCGGCGGTCGAACTGGCGGCGAAGCTGTGCACCGAAAAGGGCGCCAAGCGGGCGCTGATGCTGCAGGTGTCCGCGCCTTTCCACTCGGCGCTGATGGCGCCGGCGGCAGATATCATGCGCGAGGTGCTGGCGGGTGTGGCGAAGCAGGCGCCGGTGGTTCCGGTCGTCTCCAACGTGACGGTGACGCGGACCAGCGACCCGGATGAGATCGCTCGCCGCCTGGTCGCGCAGGTGACCGGCCGCGTGCGCTGGCGCGAGACGGTGGAATGGTTCGGCGCCAACGGCGTCGCGACGCTTTACGAGGTCGGCGCCGGCAAGGTGCTGTCGGGCCTGGCGCGCCGCATCAACCGCGACATCGCCACCGGCGCCATCGGCACGGCGGCGGAAGTCGAGGCGGCACTGGCGGCGCTTGGCTAAGGATCGCTCGAACGTTACCGGGGGTGTCGAATGTCTCCTTCGAAGATTGGTCGAAGCAAAACCGAGCACATGGAGGAGGACTATCGCATTGCAGCTGAGGTTGTGGAACGCATTCGGCGCGGTGACGAGGATGTCCTGACGACCGAAGATTTCTGGCATGGCCTGGATAATTTGACGTATACGGAACCGGGATCGCCCGCGGCGCATTCGGAAAAATGAGGTTGAGAAAATGTTCGAACTGACCGGCCGCAAGGCGCTCGTCACCGGCGCATCGGGAGGCATCGGCGAAGCGATCGCCAGGGTGCTGCACAGCCAGGGCGCTATCGTCGGCCTGCACGGCACGCGCGTTGAAAAGCTCGAGGCGTTGGCCGGCGAGCTCGGCGATCGTGTAAAACTGTTTCCGGCGGACCTGACCAACCGCGACGCGGTCAAGGCGCTCGGACAGAAGGCTGAAGCCGACCTCGAGGGCGTCGATATCCTGGTCAACAATGCCGGCATCACCAAGGACGGCCTGTTCGTGCGCATGTCGGACGCCGACTGGGATTCTGTGATCGAGGTCAACCTCACCGCCGTGTTCCGGCTCACCCGCGAACTCACCCATCCCATGATGCGCCGCCGCCATGGCCGCATCATCAACATCACTTCGGTGGTCGGCGTCACCGGCAATCCCGGACAGACCAATTACTGCGCATCCAAGGCCGGCATGATCGGCTTTTCCAAGTCGCTTGCGCAGGAAATCGCCACCCGCAACATCACCGTCAACTGCGTCGCCCCGGGCTTCATCGAATCGGCCATGACCGACAAGCTCAACGACAAGCAGAAAGAGACGATCATGGCCGCGATCCCGACAAGACGCATGGGCACCAGCGTTGAAGTGGCGTCGGCCGTCGCCTATCTCGCCTCCAACGAGGCGGCCTACGTGACCGGCCAGACCATTCACGTCAACGGCGGCATGGCGATGATCTGAGGCATGGGCGGGCGCCTGTGAAAACAGCCATTTCGGCTTGGACGCCCGCCATTTTTCGTGTAATGCGGCCCGCAACCCGGCGGTTCGGGCAAAAACCGGTCCTGTTGCGTGCGTTGCTCGCAAGACCATCTTTCAGCTTGATTAGCGGCATTCCGCCCGCTAACGAAGATAGACAACTTAAGACGAGGATTGCCCCAAATGAGTGACACCGCAGAGCGCGTCAAGAAGATCGTCATCGAGCATCTCGGCGTCGACGCCGACAAGGTGACGGAGCAGGCGAGCTTCATCGACGACCTGGGCGCGGACAGCCTCGACACGGTCGAACTCGTCATGGCGTTCGAAGAAGAGTTCGGCGTCGAGATTCCGGACGATGCGGCCGAGACCATCCTGACCGTCGGCGATGCCGTGAAGTATATCGACAAGGCCTCGGCCTGAGTTCTTTCGCAGGCATTATCGGGGAGGACCTGCGATGAGGCGTGTCGTCGTCACGGGCCTTGGCCTGCTTTCGCCGTTTGGCATGGGCGTCGAGCACAGCTGGCGGGAATTGCTCTCCGGCCGCAGCGCTTGCCGCCGCGTCACCGAATTCGAGGTGGACGATCTTGCCTGCAAGATCGCCCACGTCATCCCGCGCGGCGACGGCTCGAACGGCACCTTCAATCCGGAGGCCGTGCTCGAGCCGAAGGAACTGCGCAAGATCGGCGAGTTCATCCTCTATGGCATCGCCGCCGCCGACGAGGCGCTGGCCGATTCCGGCTGGAAGCCCCAGACGCATGAGGACCAGTGCGCCACCGGCGTGCTGATCGGCTCCGGCATCGGCGGCATCGACGGCATCGCCGAAAACGCGATGATCCTGAAGGAACGCGGCCCGCGCCGCATCAGCCCCTTCTTCATCCCTGGACAGATCATCAATCTAGTCTCGGGCCAGGTCTCCATCCGCCACGGCCTGAAAGGCCCGAACCATGCGGTCGTCACCGCCTGCTCGACCGGCGCGCACGCCATTGGCGACGCCGCCCGGCTGATCATGTGGGGCGATGCCGATGTGATGCTGGCCGGCGGTGCCGAGGCGCCGATCACCCGGCTGTCGATTGCCGGCTTCGCCGCCTGCCGGGCGCTCTCCACCGAGCGCAATGACAGCCCCGAAACAGCTTCGCGTCCCTATGATCGCGACCGCGACGGCTTCGTCATGGGCGAGGGCGCCGGCGTTGTCGTCCTGGAAGAGCTGGAGCATGCCAAGGCGCGCGGCGCCAAGATCTATGCGGAAGTCACCGGCTATGGCCTGACCGGCGACGCCCATCACATCACCGCGCCGGCCGAAGACGGCGATGGCGCCTTCCGCTGCATGACGGCGGCGCTTAACCGGGCGAAGCTCTCGCCGGCCGACATCGACTACATCAACGCGCACGGCACCTCGACCATGGCCGACACGATCGAGCTCGGCGCGGTCGAGCGCCTGGTCGGCAATGCCGCCTCGAAGATCTCGATGTCGTCGACCAAGTCGTCGATCGGCCATCTGCTGGGCGCCGCAGGTGCCGCGGAAGCGATCTTCTCGATCCTGGCCATCCGCGACAACATCGCGCCGGCGACCATCAATCTCGACAATCCGGAACGCGAGACGGCGATCGATCTTGTGCCGAACAAGCCACGCCAGCGCCAGATCGACGTCGCGCTGTCGAATTCCTTCGGCTTCGGCGGCACCAACGCCTCGCTCGTGTTCCAGCGTTACAATGGCTGAAGGGCCAGCCGGAGCAATTCCAGGAAAAGTGCGCAGCGGTTTTCTACCCGGGATTGCTCAGAGACAGACAACCAGCCGGCAGTTCCGCCACCTGCCGTCATTTTTGCCAAATTCTCCCCTAGCTTTTTGCCGGGGGATTCGTTGCAAGATCAGACGGTAGGGCGCGCCATGAGCACAAATCCGGGCAGCACAAATCCGGGCGGCGACGGGGAATTCGGACGGCAAGGCACAAAGGGGCCGATCAGGCCGAAGACCGCGGCTGAGGCGTTGCGCCCGGAAGCCGGCACGCCGCCGCCGTCGAAGCGCTCGCGCGCCTCGCGCAGCCAGGTCGTCGTCTTCCTCAATTTCTTCCTCTCCATGGTCATCCTGGTCGTGCTCGCCTCGGGTGTCGCGCTCTATTTCGGCATGCAGGCTTTCGTCGAGCCCGGCCCATCCGCCAATGGCGACACCTTCCTGATCAAGCCGAGCACCGGCGTGCAGGAGATCGCCGACCAGTTGGAACGCCGCAATCTGATCAGCGATGCCCGCGTCTTCCGGCTGGGCGTGCGCGCCACGGGCAATGAATCGGCGCTGAAGGCTGGCGAGTACGCCATCAAGCCGCGCGCCTCGATGCGCGACATCATGGAGCTCTTCAAGAGCGGCAAGTCGGTCATGTACTCGCTCACCATTCCCGAAGGGCTGACGGTCGAGCAGGCGCTGCAGCGCGTCGCCGATCAGGAGGCGCTGACCGGCGATATGCCGCCGGCCTTGCCGCCGGAGGGCAGCATCGCCACCGACACGCTGCGCTTTACCCGCGGCGCCACAAGGCAGCAGATGGTCGATAAGCTGATCGCCGACCAGAAGAAGCTGGTCGACGACGTCTGGTCGCACCGCGCGCCCGACCTGCCGATCGCCAACATCGACGACTTCGTCACGCTCGCCTCGATCGTCGAAAAGGAGACGGGCAGGAGCGACGAGCGCTCGCGCGTCGCCGCGGTGTTCCTCAACCGCCTGGCCAAGGGCATGCGGCTGCAGTCCGACCCGACCATCATCTACGGCCTCTTCGGCGGCAAGGGAAAGCCGGCGGACCGGCCGATCTACCAGTCGGACCTCGACAAGCAAACGCCCTACAACACCTACATGATCAAGGGCCTGCCGCCGACGCCGATCGCCAATCCGGGTCGCGCGGCGCTCGAAGCGGTCGCCAATCCGTCGAAGACCGACGACCTCTATTTCGTCGCCGACGGCAATGGCGGCCATGTCTTTGCGGCGACGCTGGAAGAGCATAACCAGAACGTTGCCCGCTACCGGGCGCTGCAGAAGAAGCAGGCGGACGCCGCCGCCAAGGCTTCCGGCCAGACGACGGCGCCGGCCGCTCCCGATGGCAACGGCGACAGCGGCGATGCCGGTGCCAATGGCGGCAGCGGCGAGAACGGCGACGCCGGCGGCGGCGACGCGCAATAGGCGCAATGCATGTCGCCCAAAAGTGCGCAGCGGTTTTGGGAAAACGACTTGCATCAAACGCACTGCATGTCGCTCAAAAGTGCCTAGCGGTTTTGGGAAAACGACATGCATCAAACGGAAGTACGCGTCCTTTGACGCGAGGCCGTATTCATGTTTTGAGGGGGCGCCGGCCTTTCGTCCGGCGATGTTTGGCGCGCGCAGCGCTGGGCCAAGCATGCCTTGGCTGTGACAGGGGGACGACAGGGCAATGAGCCTGCAAAGCATGACCGGTTTTGCGCGGTCCGCCGCCGAAAGTGATGGCACCTCGATCGCCTGGGAGGTGAAATCGGTGAACGGCAAGAGCGCCGAGGTGAGGCTGAGGTTGCCGCAGGGTTTCGACCGGCTGGAGACGGCGGTCCGGCAGACGATTCAGAAGGGCTTTGCGCGCGGCAACTTCCAGGCGACGTTGACCGTCGGCCGCGCCGCCGCCAGGCAAGTCCAGCCGGTGGTCAACGAGGCGTTCCTCAAGGATCTGGCGGGGTTGGCCAAGCGTTTGCAGGATCAGTTCGGCACCGAGCCCGCCACCGCGGATGGCCTGCTTTCCCTGCGCGGGGTGCTCGACATCCCCGAGGCCGTGGAGACCGAGGAGGAGCGGGCTACCCTCGATGCCACGATCCTGTCGGCGCTCGAGGCGGTGCTCGCCGGCCTTGAACAGGCGCGCCTCGGTGAGGGCGCGGCACTTGGCGCGCTTCTTTCCGGCCATGTCGACACCATCGAGACGCTGACGCTGAAGGCGGAGGCCGACCCCTCGCGCGAACCCGCGGCGATCCGCGCGCGCATCGCCGAGCAGATGCGTCTGTTGATGGATGCCTCGGCCAATCTCGATGCCGTCCGGCTGCACCAGGAAGCGGCCTTCCTCGCCACCAAGGCCGATATCCGCGAGGAGATCGACCGGCTGAAGACACATGTCGCTTCGGCGCGGGCGCTGCTCAAAAGCGGTGGCGCCGTTGGCCGCAAGCTCGATTTTCTCGCGCAGGAATTCAACCGCGAATCGAATACGTTGTGCTCGAAGTCCAACGCCGCCGCGGTCACCGCGATCGGGCTGGAGCTCAAAGCGGTGGTCGACCAGTTTCGCGAGCAGGTCCAGAATCTGGAGTGACGGGATGGTTGCCAAGGAACCGACGGCCGCCAGGGATCTGGGGTCCCGCATCCGCCGTCGTGGATTGATGCTGGTGCTGTCGTCGCCGTCAGGCGCCGGCAAGTCGACGATCGCGCGCAATCTTCTGGAAAGCGATGGAAGTCTCGAGCTTTCGGTCTCCGTCACGACAAGGCCGCGCCGCGGCTCGGAAATCGAGGGCGTCCACTACCATTTCCGCACCATGCGCGAGTTCGAGCGGTTGCGCGACTCCGACGCGTTGCTCGAATGGGCCGAGGTGCACGGCAATTGCTATGCGACGCCGCGTGAGCCCGCGGAAATCGCGCTGGCCGAAGGCCGCGACATGCTCTTCGACATCGACTGGCAGGGCGCCCAGCAGCTCAAGGAGAAGATGCGCGCCGATATCGTTTCGATCTTCATCCTGCCGCCGTCGATGAAGGAATTGAAGGCGCGCCTGAAGCGTCGCGCCGAGGACCAGGAATCCGTCATCGAGACCAGGCTGAAGAACGCCCGCCTCGAGATCGAGCATTGGAAGGAATACGACTTCGTCATCGTCAACGACGATCTCGACCGCGCCTTCGCCGAGGTCCGCGCCATCGTGACGGCGGAGCGGCTTCGGCGCGACAGGCGCCCTGGCCTGTTCGATTTCATTTCGGGGTTGCTGGACGAGAAGACGACATAGGCTGGCCGGACAAGCCGGATAAATAGCGTCAGCTGTCTGCAAGATCGTCCGGCCAGCGCTGTGCTCCATGAAGCACACGCAGGATTCGAATCCTGCTCTCAGCTATCTGATAGGCCGCGACATATGGCGTGCCGACGATGACAAGCTCTCGTGTTCCTGAAAGCCTGCCGGTACGGCCGCTCTCGGGAAAGTCACGGAGACGGCCTATCGCGGCGACAATCCGCTCATCGATCGCGACCGCGGCGGCAGGGTTGTCAGCCTCGATATGCGTGAATATCCCATCGCGATCCGAAAGTGCGAATGCCGACCATACTATCTTCAAGATCTAGGCTCGTTGACCTTGCGACGTGCTGCAACGCGTCTTTCGGCAAAATGCGCCTCGACTTGCTCGTCAGGAATGTCGGCTCGGGTGTCGTCCAGAGCCTCGCGCACCTTGGCGCGAAACCACACATCGTAAGCCTCACTGTTTGCGAGCAGATCGATGGGCAACGCGCCCTCGTTGGCGGTTCGGGTAAGAAGTATCCGCACCGCATCCGAAACCGTGAGTCCCATGCTTTCGAGCACCGCGGAAGCCCGATCCCGGATATCGGCGTCGATACGCGTCTGGACAAGTGCGTTCGTTGGCATGGCCATCTCCTTGCCATGAATGTAATGCGTTTGAATGACGGTTGCCAGCGCAACTTTCCCCTTAGGAGCGCCATACTGCAGGTTCGCGCCGCCCCTCATCTGCCTGCCGGCATCTTCTCCTCGTAAACGGGGCGAAGAGAACTACACCGCGTTCGTCAACCTGACGAACTCCTCGACGCTCAGCGTTTCCGCCCGACGCGTCGGGTCGATGCCGGCGCGGGTCAGCAGCGCCTCACCACCCAGGCTCTTCACGCTTTGCCTGAGCATCTTGCGGCGCTGGCCGAAGGCGGCCTCGGTGACGCGGCCCAACTTTCTGGCGTCCACGGGCAGGGGAGATGGGCGAGGCACCAGATGCACCACCGATGAGGTGACCTTCGGCGGCGGCGTGAACGCCTGCGGCGGCACGTCGAAGGCGATCCTCGCCTCGGTGCGCCAGCCGGCAAGCACGCCGAGCCGGCCATAGGCGTCACTGCCAGGAGCCGCGGTGATGCGCTCCGCCACCTCGCGCTGGAACATCAGCGTCATCGATTGGTAGAAGGGCGGCCAGTCGGCCACCGTCAGCCAGCGGATCAGAAGCTCCGTGCCGATATTGTAGGGAAGGTTGGCGACGATCTTCACAGGCGCGCCGTTCGCCGCGCCGGCGAGGGCGGCAAAATCCGTCTTCAGCGCATCGCCGGGAATGACCTCGAGCCGGCCGGGATAATGGCTGGAAACCTCGGCCAGCGCTTCGAGGCAGCGCTCGTCGCGCTCGATGGCGATCACGCGCCGCGCGCCGTTAAAGAGCAGTGCCCGCGTCAGTCCGCCCGGGCCCGGACCGACCTCGATCACTGTCGTCTCGCCGAGATCTCCGGCGGCGCGCGCGATCCTGCCTGTCAGGTTGAGGTCGAGCAGAAAATTCTGCCCGAGCGCCTTCTTGGCCTGCAGGCCATGCCGCTCGATCACCTCGCGCAGCGGCGGCAACCCGTCGATTGTGGTGCGTCCGCTCAATGCATCCTCACCCGGCGGCCTGCCGTCCGCTGTCGGCCAGCCGGCGCGCCAGCCTCAACGCGGCGATCAGGCTGTCGGCGCGCGCGATGCCCTTGCCGGCGATGTCGAAAGCGGTGCCGTGGTCGGGCGAAGTGCGGATGAAGGGCAGGCCGAGCGTAACGTTGACCGCCTCGTCGAAGGCTAAAGTCTTGGCCGGGATCAGCGCCTGGTCGTGATACATGCAAAGCGCCGCGTCATAGCCGGCGCGCGCGCGCGGATGAAACATCGTGTCGGCCGGCAGCGGTCCGATCGCGTCGATGCCTTCCGCCTGCAACATCTCGACGGCGGGAGCGACGATCGCTGCATCCTCCAGCCCCATGGCGCCGCCCTCGCCGGCATGCGGGTTGAGCCCGGCGATCGCAAGCTTTGGCCGCGCGATGCCGAAGCGGCTCTTGAGATTGGCGGCGGTGATGCGCGCGGTTGCGACGATCAGCTCCGTCGTGAGCATTTTCGGCACGTCGGCCAAGGCGATGTGGATGGTCACCGGAACGGTGCGCAGGTCCGGTCCGGCTAGCATCATCACCGGCGTCACGTCCCTGCCGGTCTGGCGCGAGGCCAGATGCGCCAGAAACTCTGTGTGGCCCGGAAAGCCAAATCCGGCATCATAGAGCGGCTTCTTGGCGATCGGGCAGGTGACTATCGCCGCAGCGCGGCCGGCGAGGCAGTCCGCGACGGCGCGGTCGATGGCTTCGATCGTGCCTGCGGCATTGGCCGGGTCCGGCTCTCCCGGGCTGTCGACATGGCGCGCATAGAGCGGCACGACGGGCAGCGCGCGGGAAAAATGATGCGCTGCCTGTCCTGGCAGCGTCTCGGCAATCGCAACATTTGCGCCGACCAGGCGGGCGCGGGCTTCGATCAAAGCGGGGTCAGCAAGCAGGTAGAAGGGCGGCACGCCGGCGCTGTCGCCGGCCTGCCAGGCGGCGATGGCGATTTCGGGCCCGATGCCCGAGGGATCGCCGACGCTGAGCGCCAGCGGCGCATCGGTCTTCTGCGCGCTCATGCGGTGGGCCAGCTGCGGTATCGCACGCCTGTCGCTCTAGCGTTCGACGATCTTGGCCTTCTGGCGCAGCTCGGCGACATATTTCTTGCTGAGTTCGTCGGCGTCCTTGTCGTTGCTGCCTTCTGCCTGGAACACCATCTGCGCGGCCTTGTCGTCGGAAACATCGCGCGAGGAGCAGACGCCGATGAATTCGACGCCGCGCTCGGTCTCGCGGGTCGGCGTCGCGGCGCCGACCTTGGTCGCCTTGATCTGCTCGGCCCAGTCGGACGGCAATTGTGGCGCCAGAAAGCGGCCGAGATCACGCACGGTGACGTCGAGCAGGCCCTTGGCGAAGTCGCGCGTGGTGTTGCAGCCGCTGAAGCGGGCGCGCATGGCGTCGGCCTCGCGCTTGCGTTTGGCGAGCGTGGCGGCGCGCTCTGACGCGGGCACCACGAAGATCACCTGCTGCAGCATGTATTCCGTCGCGGTCGGCTTGGCGCCGCCCTTGTCCAGCATGCGCCGCACGGCATCCTGCTCGGTCACCGAGCCGCCTTCGCCGGAGCGGTAGCGCGCGCTGAGCGCCTGGTTCCAGGCCATCTGGGCACGGATGAATTCCTTGAAGTGTTCCTTGGTGACGCCCGATTGCGCCATGATCGCGTCGAGTTTCGCCAGCGGCATCTTGTTGCCCGAAGCGAAGCGCTGGTAGGCGGCGTCGACCTGCTGGTCACTGATGCGGATGCCGAGCCGCTTGGCCTCGGCCAGCCGCAGCGTCTGGTCGATCATCTCCTGCGCGGCATCGCCCTTCTTGTGCTGCAGCTTGAAGAAGGCTGCGCGGTGCGCGATGTCGCCGGTGGTGATCGCTATGTTGTTGACGACATACTTGATCTCAGCGGCGAAAGCAGGCTGCACGACAGCCGTGACCGAAACCGAGGCCGCTGCCACCAGAAGCGCGAATCCCGCTGAAAACAGGTATTTCCTCATCTTACCTTCCCAATCTTCCCCACCATGACGGCGCCGCGCGTCCTCCGAACGCCTGCGCGATGCGGTCGACCCCATTGCCCGTCTTATGCGGCGAAACGATGTCGCCGGCTCATGACGCCTAGAATCGAGCCTATACTCAGGGGATCAGGCGCCAAATCAAGACCAAACCACCATCAGCGCCGAGCGACGCACGGCTCCGTACGCCCACCCTTGGTCATTGGATGGTATCGACCGCGCTTGTTGACGAACCGAAATCGCCGAGCGTGCGGAACGACAGGTTGAAACCGATGTTCTGCGACACTTCCTTGGTGACGGTGTCACGCGTCTGCGAATACGTCATGATGTAAGTGAAGCAGGAATCGTTGTAGGCGAAGCCGACACCGTCCTTGACCAGCACATTTGTCTGGATGTCGTAAGTGCCGGTGCCGAACAGCCGCCAGTTCTGCGCCACATGGGTCGAGGCGCCGAGCGTGAGCTCATGGCGGTCGGTGGTGAAGCCATAGAGCGGCTGCGCCTCGATGAAGGCATATTTGGCGCTGAGCGATATCGGCAGGCTGGAATAGGCGGCCTTCACTTCGGCGCGCCTGACCTCGAAGGTCTGCTCGTCGAAACGCCCGCTCAGCGAGCCGGAGAAACCGCTCGGGCTGTTGAAGCCGACAAGGCCGACATAATCCGAGGTCGGCTTGTCCAGACCGGACTCGGCCCCGACATTGACGAGATCGGGCGCGGCAAAAGAGTTTTCGCCCGCGAGCTGATAGGACTGGCCGAAGATGGCGTTCGTGCCCCAGCCATTGTCATAGGCGCCCGAATAGCGGAAGCCGACATTGGCGCGCGTGCCGCCTTCTATGCGGTCGTAGCCCGAGAATTTGTCGCGCTCGAACAGCGTGGTGGCGTCGAAGACGAAGCTCTGCGCGTCTTCGTTGGGGATCGCCAGTCCGCCGACATATTGCTCGTTCGGGCGCACGAAGACCTGCGCGGTCGGTTCCAGGATGTGGCTGGAACTGGGCATCGAGAACAACAGCGGCCAGCGCGCCTCGAGCCCGAGCGTGGCCATGTAGCGGGCAAGCGACGAGCGCATGTCCACGTCCTGGCCGAGATTCGTCGCCATCTGGTTGACGGCATCGAGCGAAGCCGAATTGGCGTTGACATAGCCGGCGTCGCCGCGCAACGCGAGCAAAGGCGTCAGTTGCAGGCCGTTATCGGTGGTGAAGGTGCGCTTCCACTCGGCTTCCGCCGTCAGCCGGCTCGACTCGCCTTCGATGCCGCGCACGTTGTTGATCGAATTCGGATCGCTGCCATCGGCGAGCACGGCGTCCAGCCGGTTGCGGCTGATCACGCGCGCGTTGACGTTGAACGACAACTGGCCGCCGGCCACCGAGGTGTCGGGGATATAGGCGTAGTCGAGCGACGGCAGCACCCAGGGTTGCTTGGCAGCGCGCGCTGTCGGGTCGCTGGAGAGCGTGTCTTCCTGCACCTCGAAGCGCATGGCGCGGACGTCGAAATAATTGCGGTCGCTCAAGCCCGTCAGATAGATCGACGACTGGTGGACGAGGTCGCTGAAGCCGTCGATGTTGTAGGTGCGCGAGAATTCCTTGTCGGTCTGGAGCAACACGTCCCAGCCGAAATTCCAGCGCTCGTTGATGGCGAACTGGCCCTTGGTGCCCATCATGCCGCGGAACTTGTTCGGATCGTTGGCAGGCCCGGAATTCACATTATGGCCGGCCGAATCTACAAACGCATCGGGATCCTGCTGGTTGATGCCGGCGATCTTCAGCGTGTACTGGCCGTTGTTGAAGCGCTGGCGCCACTCGGCCTCGCCGAGGAAACCCTGCTTGGTATAGCCGCTGCCGGTGACGGTCAGGTCATAGGTCGGAGACAGCGCGAAATAATAGGGGACTTTGACGCCGACGCCGAGATGGTTGTTGTAGACGATTCCGGGGATCAGGAAGCCGCTCTTGCGCTTCACCGTCGGGTCGGCGATCTCGAAGGCCGGCAGGTAGGCGAGCGGGAAGCCGAAGAACTCGAAATTCGAGTTCTCGAAGCGGACCGTCTTCTTCTCGCCGTTCCAGATGATCTTGCGCGCCTTGACGCGCCAGGTCGGCGCTTTGTCCGGCTTGTCCTCGCAAGGTTCGCAGGCGGTGTAGACGCCGTTGTGGAAGGTGGTGAGCACGCCGCCCATGCGCTCGGCGCTCTCGGCGGCGAAATAAGCCTTGTCGATCGTCTCGACACGCAGCGCGTTGAGAAAACCGTCGGCGAAATCGTCGGTGATGTCGATATGGTCGGAATTGACCTTGGTGCCGTCGCTGTTGATCAGCTCGACGGCGCCGCTGGCGACGAGGCGCTTGGTGTCGCGATTGTAGACCACGCGCTGGGCGACCAGCTTGTTGCCGCCATAGTCGATCTGCACGCCGCCGACGGCCGTCACCGTATGCTTGTCGTTGTCATAGACAAGCGTATCGGCGGCCAGCAGCATCTGCGTGCCGGAAGGGACGGACTTGGCAGCGATCGTCTGCGCCAGCGCGGGCACCGTCGGCGCCGCACAGGCGAACAGACACGCCAAGGCGGTCGCCCCATAGAGGCGTGCCAGACCGGCCTGCCTATGGCTGCGCAAAACCGCCTCCCTCACTAGCCGTCTTCCTTGTATAGCAGAAACGTCACCCCAAAGAACATAGCCACGACAACCGGAACCCATGCAGCCACCACAGTAGGCACGAATCCGGCGACACCGAATGCCTTGACCAGTACCGAAACGACATAAAGCAGAAAGCCGGCCACGACGCCACCCAGAATCATCGTTGCCGACTGCCCCATTCGCGCAAATCTCATTGAAACCGTTGCAGCAATCAGCGTCATGGCGACGAGAAGGAACGGCAATGCCACAAGCGAATTAAATTGCATGGCGAAGGCGTTTGCCTTGAGTCCGAAGGAACGGGCGACCTCGATCTTGCGCGGCAGCTCGTAGAAGGGGATGGTTTCCGGACGCGCCAGCCGCTCCTGCACGAATTCCGGCTTCAGATTCGTCGGCACCTTGTCGGACGCCAGCGTCTGGATATTGCCGCCCTTGAAGACCTTGACGTCCTGCAATTCCCAATAGCCGTCGCGCAGGAAGGCCTTGGCGGCATCCTTGCGCTCGGTGATGTTGCCCTCATGGTCGAGGACGAAAAACACCGCATCCGCCATCTCCAGCCCCTGATTGAGGATGGCACGGGCGCCGATGATGGTGTCGCCCGATTCGGTCTTTTGCCGAAGCCACGGCGTGACATTGGTGGTGACGGCATTCGATTTGCCGGCCCGCAGGTCGTTCTCCATCTGCTCGGACCAGGAAAAGCCATGCGCGGCGATCGGGTTGATGATGGCGACCGACAGCACGCCGAACATCAGCGCGCCGACGCAGCAGGGGAACAGGAACTGCCAGGCCGAGACGCCGGCCGAGCGCGCAATCACCAGCTCGTAACGGCGGTTGAGCGACACCAGCGTCGCCATTGCCGAGAACAGCCCGACGAACGGCACCGTCTGCAGCATGATCATCGGCATCCTGAGCGCCGAAATGGCGAAGGCAATGCCGTAGGTGAAGCCGGGCAACCCGGTCGTGCGGCCGGAAAGCTCGGTAAAGTCGATCAGGAACACCAGCGCCAGCAGGCCCAGGAAGAACCAGAAGGTGATCGAGACGTAGCGGAAGAAGAAATAGCGGCCCAGCGTCCAGCCCATGGTCAGGCTCCCTGGCCGGAAGTGCGCCGGGCGAGCCAGAGCTTGAATGCCGTCCAATTGTCGCCAGTGCGCTTGGCAAGGTTCGTCAGCCAGTCGGCCCAACTGACCGGCAATTCCATGGTGCGCGAGGAAACGATGAACCAGATCGAAACCGCTGAGGCGATGATGGGTATGCCGTAGAGCAGGTAGACGTAATACCAGACCTTGTCGGCCTTGCCGGCGGCGAAGAAGCCCAGCCATCGCACGAAAAGCGCGATTGCGATCGCCGTGATCAGCGGATTGATGCGCGACTCGCGATGCGAGCGCGCATCGCCCGCGACCGCAAGCGCGATCAGCGCGAACACAAGCGAATAGGACCATTCGGCGAAGCGCTGGTTGAGTTCCGCCCGGTAGCTGCCGGGTTCGCGCTGGAACATCTTGTCGTTGGGATCCGGGTTGAGCAGATACGCCGTCGTCCGGTCCTTGGGCAAAAGCGTGATGTCGTTCGCCGCCGACATGAAGGCCGACATGTCGAAGGCGTAAGAGGTGAAGCGGATGACGGAGAGGTCGCCGGTCACCGACTTGCGGTTGATGACGCCGTCATTCATCATCAGCACCTTCTCGTCGCCCTTTTCGACGATGCTGCCGGTCTTGGCGTAATAGGTGAGGCTGGCCCCTTCCTCGCGCGAATCGGCGACGAAGATGCCGCCGAGCCGGTTGCCGGGAAGCCGTTCGCCGACCTGCAGGTAAAGGCCCTCGTCGATCTTGCGGAACGTGCCTTCCTGGATGATCAGCGACACGAGGTCGGCGCGCGAGGCCGCCACCAACTGGCGGTTTTTCTGCCTGGCATAGGGGTCGGCGGCGTTGTCGACGATGAAGGAAAACGCGCAGGCAAAAGCCGCGAGCAGCAGGATCGGCCGCGCGATCGTCCAGCGCGAGGCGCCCGCGGCGCCGAGCACGGCCAGCTCCGAATCGGTGTTCATCGCGCTCAGCGTCTGCGCCACCGCCACCACCAGGGCGAACGGCACGACGATCGGAATGATGGAGGGGATGATGAGCGCCGCGACTTCGAAGAAGGTCAGCGCCGACTGGCCGTTGTCGGTGACGAGATCGATCTTGGCCAGCACCTGCGTGGTCCACACGATCGCCAGCGTCCACACCAGCGATGCGAGGAACATCGTCAGCGCGCGGCGCATGATGTAGCGTTCAACGACCTTCATGAAGGCTTTTCTCGATTTTGCCGAACGGCATCATGCCCGCCGACAAGGTAGTGATCCGGCAACGCCCGCACAACTGGGTCATAGGCGGCTCGCTCCGGTTCGTCGCCCCACGCCGCGTGCCCCGGCGCGGCGGAGTCTCCGCGTCAATGGATAAGAAATGCAAAACATCGATGGTTAACAGCACGTTACGGCAGCAAGCTAAGGTCGTGCCGGGGCGAATCCTTTGTCTATGGTGGCGCTGATATAGACAGCGATTTCGGCCAAAGTCTTGCCAAATGGCTGAAAACGACCAAATGTCGCGCACGCTTGCCAACGCGTTGCTCGCCAAGAAATACCCTTTGCCGGCACCTTCCGGCCATCCCCGAAAGCAGGACCTGATGACGTCGAGACCTTCCATTTCTTTCGCCAAGTTTGCCGCGCCGAAAAAGGGCAGCGTCTTCGTGTTCGCGGCCGACGGCGGCGGGCTCGGCGAGGCGGCGAAGGCCTGCGATCCGGCCGGCGCGCTGGCACGCGCCTTTCCGGTCGCGGATTTTTCCGGCAAGTTCGCAAGCTCGGCAGAGGTGCTGGCGCCGGAAGGAACTTCGGTCGACCGGCTGGTGGCGATCGGCGCCGGCAAGATCTCGAGCCTCGACGACAATGCCTGGCTGAAGCTCGGCGGGGCCATTGCCGCTTCGCTGCGCAAGGCGGCCGAGGTGGCCGTCATCCTCGATCTGCCCGAACTGCAGCCCGACGGCCGCCAGGCGGCCAACCTAGCCGCCGGCATGCTGCTGCGCAGCTATTCCTTCGACAAATACAAGACCAGGAAAGACAAGGAAGACGGGCAATCTGACGCGAAGGGCGCCAAGAAGGCCGAGGCGGCGAAGCCCGCCAGGATAACCATCCAGTGCGCCGACCCCGCGGCCGCGAAGAAGGCGTTTGCGGGCGAGGAAGCCGTGACCGACGGCGTGCTGCTTGCGCGCGATCTCGTCAACGAGCCGGCCAATGCGCTCGGGCCTGTCGAATTCGCGGAACGCGTCAAGGCGCTGGAGCAGCTCGGCGTCGAGGTCGAGATCCTGGCTGAAAAAGAGATGAAGAAGCTCGGCATGGGTTCTCTGCTCGGCGTTGCGCAAGGCTCGCCGCGCGGCGCGCGCTTGGCGGTGATGCGCTGGAACGGCGGCAAGGCCAAGGACGCGCCGCTTGCCTTCATCGGCAAGGGCGTCACCTTCGACACCGGCGGCAATTCGATGAAGCCGGCCTCCGGCATGGAGGACATGAAGGGCGACATGGGCGGCGCGGCCGCCGTCACCGGCCTGATCCACGCGCTCGCCGCGCGCAAGGCCAAGGCCAATGTGGTCGGCATCATCGGCCTGGTCGAGAACGCCGTCGACGGCCATGCCCAGCGCCCCGGCGACATCGTCACATCGATGTCTGGCCAGACCATCGAAGTGCTCAACACCGACGCGGAAGGCCGCCTGGTCCTGGCCGACGCGCTCTGGTACGCCAACGACCGTTTCAAGCCGAAATTCATGATCAATCTGGCGACGCTCACCGGCGCTGTCATGGTGGCGCTCGGCCAGCACTATGCCGGCCTGTTCTCCAACAATGACGAGCTTGCCGGGCGGCTTTTCGGCGCCGGCCAGGCCAGCCAGGAGCGGCTGTGGCGCATGCCGCTCGGGCCCGAATACGACAAGCTGATCGATTCCAAGAACGCCGACATGAAGAATATCGGCGGCCGCTATGGCGGCGCCATCATCGCCGCGCAGTTCCTGCAGCGCTTCGTCAAGGACACGCCCTGGGCGCATCTCGACATCGCCGGCACCGCGATGGGCGCGCCGTCGAGCGAGATCAACCAGTCCTGGGGCTCGGGCTTCGGCGTGAGGCTGCTCGACAGGCTGGTGCGCGATCACTACGAAGGGTAGGGGATGGCCGAAATCCTGTTCTACCATTTGACCGAATCGACGCTCGAGGAGGCGCTGCCCGGCCTGCTCGAGCGCAGTGTCGAGCGCGGCTGGCGCGCGGTGGTGCAGACCGGCACCGAGGAGCGTCGCGACGCGCTCGACCAGCATCTGTGGATTTTCCGCGACGATTCCTTTCTGGCGCATGCCACCGACCGCGAGGCCTATCCGGCCGAACAGCCGGTCCTGCTCACCACGGGCCAGGGCAACCAGAACGCCGCGCAGATCCGCTTCCTGGTCGACGGCACAAGCCCGCCCGAACTATCGGGCTACGAGCGCGCCGTCTTCCTTTTCGATGGCCATGACGCCGCGCAGCTCGAAGGCGCGCGGACGCATTGGAAGACGCTGAAGGAAGCCGGCCACGCCGTGACCTACTGGCAGCAGACGCCCGACCGTCGCTGGGAGCGCAAGGCGTGAGAGCCGTCAGCGATCGCCGATCGTTACCTTGTTGATTTTCGTACCGTGCGGAAGGTCTTTTACGTGCCGGTGAATCTGGCCGGCTATGTGCGCTTTGACCACGAAGAAAGTCTTGTTGATTTGCTTAACGGACATTTCGCCACCGAGCACGGGCGGCTTTTCGAAGTCGTAACATTCGTCGACCCCCAAGACCAATCCCTTTTTTCGTGCCGTCGTCACTAATCCAGCCAGCAACAGTTCGTCGCGACGATCAGGATCATTGAACTGGGTTGTAAGTTCCGGCCACGTTTCCGACACTTGGGTCAATCGGCCTCCGACCATGTCCAGCAATTTGACGGAACCATCGGGAGCGCGGAAGAAAATGTCGCCGAACGCAGAGACTGCGCCGGGCTCCAAGCCATCAAGCCCAATCCACTTCCAGCCGTCCAGCGCTTCCCAGATATCCTTCTTTGATGGCTCGATAAACAGATGCTGGAGACCGCTCGGCCACGGGCTTCTGACAGCGTCTGCATTTGGCTTAGAAACAGAATTCCCAAAGATAAAAGAAATAAAGCGAGAAAAAGAATTAGCCATACCTCACCCCCTGGAAGCATCGCATACTTACAGCAGAATGATCGACGATCAAACATGGTCGCGCAGACGCCGATGATGGCCGTCGCCTCGAACCGCTTTTTGCGTTAGATAGGGCCAAGCTCACGCGGCGGGGGGAGAATGCGGATTAGGATCGTCGGAACCGGCAGGGCGGTACCGGCTGAGCGCCTCACCACACGCGCCCTGGAGGCGAAGCTGAGCCTTGGCGAGGGCGCGCTTGAAACCGTCACCGGTGTCGTCGAGCGCTATGTCTGCAATGCCGAATCGCAGATCGATCTCGCCTGTGCCGCCGCGCGCCTTGCGCTTGAGGATGCCGGCCTAGAGGCCGGCGCCGTGGACCTGATCGTCGGCGGCTGCGGCGTGCCCTACCAGCCGCTGCCGGCGACCGCGCCGCTGGTCATGCAGTGCCTCGGGGTGGCGGACGGCTCGGCCGCCGCCTTCGACGTCAACAGCACATGCCTTGGCTTCCTCACCGCCTTCGAGACCGCGGGCCGCATGATCGAGGCAGGGCAGTGCGAGACGGCTCTGGTCTTCTCGTCCGAAGTCGCCTCGCGCGCTTTGCCATGGCAGGACGCGCCGGAGATCGCCGCGCTCTTCGGCGACGGCGCGGCGGCGGCCGTGCTGCGCAAGGCCAAGCCAAGCGAGGGAAAGGTGGCGGCGAGCCTGATGCGCACTTATCCGTCGGGCTGGGAAGCCTGCGGCATTGGTTCGGGCGGCACGCGCTTCGATTTCCGCAAGGAGCGGGAAGCGTTTGCCGCGCACAGCCTGTTCCACATGGACGGCAAGGAACTGTTCCGGCTTACCTCGCGCCACTTCAACGGCTTCGTCGATGCTCTGCTCGGGCGCGCCGGCTGGCGGCATGACGATGTCGATCTCGTCGTGCCGCATCAGGCGAGCCCCTTCGCGCTTGCCCATATGGCGCGCCAGACCGGTTTTGCGCCGCAAAAGCTCGTCGACATCTCCACCCGCTTCGGCAACCAGATCGCGGCTTCCATTCCCTTCGCGCTCGACGTCGCGCGCCGCGAGGGGCGCGTCGCGCCAGGCATGAAGCTGCTCTTCCTCGGCACGTCGGCCGGCGTCTCCTTCGGCGGCATGGCGCTGGAGACCTAGGGATGGCTGTGCTCGTCACCGGCGCCAGCGGCTTCCTCGGTGCTCATGTGCTCGAGCGGCTTGCCGCGTCCGGCACGCTGGCGCTCGGGCTCGGCCGCGATGAAGCGCGCTGCGCCGCGCTGGAGGCCGCCGGCCATCGCATCGTCCGCCACGATCTCGCGCAGCCGCTCGATGGCGCGCTCGATCCGAGACTTGGCAGGGTCGAGCGGATCATCCATTGCGCAGCGCTCTCTTCGCCTTTCGGACGCCTCGCGGATTTCGAGGCGGCCAATGTCACGGCGACACGGAACCTGCTCGACTTCGCCGAGCGGCAAGGCGTCGGCCGCTTCGTCCACATCTCCAGCCCGTCCGTCTGCTTTGCCTTCCGCGACCAGCTTGGGCTCGCCGAGGATATGGCCTTGCCGGAGCCCGTCAATCATTATGCCCGCACCAAGCGCGAGGCTGAAAAGATCGTGCTCGGCCAGCCCGCCATCCATCCGGTGGTGCTGCGGCCGCGCGGCATTTACGGCGCCGGCGATCGGGCGCTGCTGCCGCGGCTGATCAAGGCCGCGAGGAGCCGGCCTTTGCCGCTGTTTCGCAATGGCCGGGCGGCCATCGACCTCACCCATGTCGACGACGTCGTCGACGCGGTGCTGGCGGCGCTTGCCGCGCCCAGGGAAGCGGAGGGCCAGGTCTTCAACATCTCCGGCGGCGAAATGCTGCCGATCCGCCGCATCGCCGACGAGGCCTGCAGCCGCGCCGGTCTTAAGGCGCGCTGGCGGCCGACGCCGCTCATGCCGGCGATGCTGGCGGCCGGCCTGATGGAAGCGGTGGCGCTTCGGTTACCCGGGCGGCCCGAGCCGCCGGTCACCCGCTATGGGCTCGGTCTCTTCGCCTATGCGCAAAGTCTCGATCTTTCCAAGGCGAAGCGGATGCTCGGCTGGGCGCCGAAAATCTCGTTCGAACAAGGGCTTGATCGCACGTTTGCCGGCGAGGCCGGGCCATGAGGATCGTCTTCGCCAACAGCGCCTGGGTGAGCGCCGCCGAGCGGCTGATCCTGCGCGGCGGCGGTTGGCAAAGTGTCAGGTTGCGTGTCCGCTACGGGCTGATTTTTCACCCGGTTGCCGGGCCGGTGCTCATCGATACCGGTTATACGCCGGAAGCACTGACAGGCGAGGGGCGCGGGCGGATGCTGCGGCTCTATGGTGCGCTGCTGAAACCGCAGCTCAACACCGCGGAGCAGGTCCTGCTGGTGCTCAAGCTCTTCGGCCTGTCGCCCGATGACATCCGCACAATCGTCGTCACGCATTTCCACGCCGACCACATTTCGGGCCTGTCGCTGTTCCGCAACGCCCGCTTCATCGCCAGCGATGCCGCCTGGGCGCGGGTCAAGGCGCGCAGCCCGAGGCACAATCTGCGCCATGGCGTCTTTGCCGAACTCTTCCCGCTGGATTTCGAGGCGAGGCTGGAGGGCCTGTCCGCGAAGCGGAGGGTCGAGTCGCGCGAGGATGTACCCGGCGGCGCCGATCTCTTCGGCGACGGCAGCGTGATCGCGGTCGATCTGCCTGGACATGCCGATGGCCAGTTCGGCCTGCTGTTCAACGGCCTGGAGCGGCCGCTGCTTTATGCCGTCGACGTGCAATGGCTGCTCGCAGCCTTGACCGAAAACCGCGCGCCGGGTTTCCCGGCCACGCTGATCGCTGAGGATGCCGCGGCGATCGAGCCGACCAGCGCCATGCTGCGCCGCTTCCTCGCCGTCGGCGGCGAGGTGATGCTCTGCCATGATCCCGCTCCGACATCTTATGATCTCGCGCCGGAGGCCGCATGAACGGGCTGGCGGAAGCGGCAGGCTGCTTCGCCCTGACACACTGGGTCTCGCGCAAGACCCGGCCCGGCTTCGAGCGCTGGCAGGCGGCCGCCTTGCGGCGCTTCCTTGACCGCGACCTGCCGCGCGCGTCCTTTTACGGCAAGGCGCCGGCGCACCTCACCGACTTGCCGATCACCGACAAGGCGCTGCTGATGGCGCGCTTCGACGAATTCAACATCCACGGTCTCACCGCCACGCAAGCCTGGGCGGCCCTGGCGCGCGATGGCCGCGCCGGATCGCTCACTGTCGGCGCCAGCACCGGAACATCGGGCAATCGCGGCTTGTTCGTGATTTCCGGGGCCGAAAAATACCGCTGGCTGGGCGCGATTCTGGCCAAGGCGGCGCCGGATCTTCTGTGGCGCGGCATGCGCGTCGCCGTCGTCCTGCCGCAGAACACAGGGCTTTACGACAGCGCCCGCAAATCGCGCCTGATCCAGCTCGCCTTCTTCGATCTGACCGCAGGGCCGGAGAGCTGGCGCGGCGCGCTCGAAATGTTCGACCCGACGGTCATCATCGCGCCGCCAAAAATCCTGCGCCATTTCGCGGCCGAAAACTTCCGGCTCCGGCCGAAGCGGGTTTTTTCCGCCGCCGAGACGCTCGATCCGGTCGACCGTCCGGTAATCGAAAATTTCTTCCAACTGCCGCTCGACCAGATCTACATGGCGACCGAAGGCCTGTTCGCGGTGACCTGCCGGCAGGGCGGACTGCATCTTGCGGAAGACTCCGTCTTCTTCGAATTCGAGCCGGCGGGCGAGGGGCTGGTGACGCCGCTGGTGACGGCCTTTCGGCGCCAAACCCAAATCATGGCGCGCTACCGGATGAATGACCTTTTGCGCCTGTCCGGACAGGCCTGCGGCTGCGGCTCGCCGCTGCGCTGCGTCGTTGAGATCGTCGGCCGCATGGACGATGTCTTCCGTCTTATGTCGCAGGATGGCCCGATCCTTGTCACGCCGGATGTGCTGCGCAACGCCGTGCTCAAGGCCGACCGCCGCATCGACGATTTCCGCCTCGTCCAGACCGGGCCGGACAGGGTCGAGCTCCGGCTTCCACCAACGCTCGCGGAGGAAGCGGCGGAGGCCGCTCATCAGGCAGTCCGCGCGCTGCTGGAAATGCGAAAGGCGGTCGCCACCGTGACGCTCATCCGCGCGCCGCTGCCGCTGGAAACAGGCCGTAAGCTGCGCCGCGTCGAATGCCGCCTGGAGCCGGCGCGATGAGCGGCGCGGCGACGGCGGAAAGGCCTGCGCAGCAGGCCGACCGGGTCAAGAACAAGCCGGCAAAGGTCGAGGCTTTTGTGAGGCTTTTCAACGAGGTGTCGGTGCGCGATCTCATCGCCAACCTGAAGACGAAAGTCGAGACGTTCGAAGTCGCCGGGCGTATTTTTCCGTTGACGCTGAACGACGCCGATGAAGCGCCCAACTGCTATGTCTGCTGCCCGACCTGCGCCTATATCGACTATGCGATGGACGAGACGCGCAACTTCGCCGCCCATCCGCTGCTGCAACGCGCGCTCAACGCCCTGATTGGGGCGTGCGCGCCGCTTGTCAGGGCAAGCGGCCTCGACCATCAGGCGCAGGTCAACAACTGGCTCTATTCGACCAACCCGGTGCCGCTGCTCGACCGGCCGGCGGTCGCGTCGCTGCGCGCGGCCCTGACCGCGCGTTTTCCCGATCGCGCCATCGTCATCCGCTCGTTGAACGATATCGCCGATCCAGCGACCATGGCCGCCTTGAAGGCCGAGGGGTTCCGCATGCTGGCGGCGCGCCAGATCTACATCTTCGCCGACCGCAGCGCATCACCCGCAATGACGCGCGACATGAAGCGCGATCGCGCCCGCCTGCGCGCGACGCCGTTCGAGCGGGTCGGCAATGGCGATTTCACCGAGGCCGATTATGCGCGCGCCGAGCAGCTTTACAATCTGCTCTATCTCGACAAATACACGCCGCTCAATCCGCACTACACGGCTCGCTATATCGCTGAAATGCACCGGCGCGGCATCATCGGCCTGGCGGGGCTGCGCAGGCCGGGCGGCGAGCTGGTCGCCGTCACCGGCCTGTTCGAAAACGGCGGTACGCTGACCCAGCCGATCGTCGGCTACGACACGGGCTTGCCGGTGGCCGACGGGCTTTATCGCATGATGATGACGATGGCGCAGGACCACGCCACGGCGCGCGGCCTGTTCTTCAACATGAGCGCGGGTGCCGCCGATTTCAAACGCTGGCGCGGCGCGGTCGCCGCGATCGAATACAACGCCGTCTATGCCGGGCATCTTCCGCTTCGCCGGCGCCTGGCGATCCGCGTCATGGAGACCGTGCTGGCGCTGGTCGGCATTCCCCTGCTCAGGAGGTTCGAATTGTGAGCGAGCGGCGTGGGAAGGATCATTGGCAGGCGGCGGCGCTGTCCGCCGATATCGGCAAGCGGCCGAAGCGCATTCTGTTCGACGGCGCGCCGGTGGTGCTGTTCCGCTCGGCGCAGGGCATCGCCGCGTTGTTCGACCGCTGTCCGCACCGGCTGGTCGAGCTGTCGACCGGCAAAATCGTCGGCGGCGAGATCGAATGCCCCTATCACGGCTGGCGTTATGACGGCGAAGGCCGCTGCACCGCGATCCCCGGCCTTGTCGGCGCCATGCCGCACTACCGGGTCCGCCGCTACGCGGCGATCGAGCGCGACGGCGTCGTCTTCATCTCGTCCGGCACGCCGCGGGGCGAGCCTTACCTGCACTGCATGCAGGGCAGGGACATCATCGCGCGGCGGGTGCGCTCATCGACGCAGTCGACGGTGATCGACGCCGCCGAGAACATCCTCGACGCCACGCACACCCACTTCACCCACAAAGGCCTGCTGCGCGGCCTCAGCTCCAAGCGCCATCTGGTGCGGGTCGAGGTGACCGGTGGCGAGGGCTGGGTCGAGGCCAGCTACACCGGCGAGGACCGCCAGCAGGGCCTCATCAGCCGGCTGCTCGAAGGCGAGCGCGCGAAAACGATCGGCCGCTTCCGCCATCCCGGCATCGCCGAGCTCGAATATTGGGGCAAGGACGGGCTGGTCCTGGCCACCACCTTTCACCTCCGCCAGGCCGACGAACGCACCGTCGAGGGCGTCGGCTGGCTTATCGGCCGGCGCCAAGGCTTGTTCGGCGAACTCAAGGCGCTGGCCTTCAAGCCGCTCTTCACCGTCGCGCTGCACCAGGACCGCCGGGTGCTGAAATCGGCCAGCGACAACGCTCGGCTGCCGCCGCAGGCCCTGCCGGTGATCGGCCCGCTTGATTTCCTGCGCCGCGACATCGCCGCGATCATGGAGGGTAAGATGCCGGCGGCGGCAGGTGAGGCAAGGGTGCATGAGATTGAGCTGTGATTGTTTGCCGATAAGGCGGCAGGTCGCGTTCCTTCGCGCCCCCCTCTGGCCTGCCGGCCATCTCCCCCACGAGGGGGGAGAT